>JAHIKV010000227.1 GCA_018897395.1 Planctomycetota bacterium
GAAGGTGTCCGGGAACAATTCCATTTAGCCCGCCGTGAATACCATTTAGCCCGCCGTGAATACCATTTAGCCCGCCGTGAATACCATTTAGCCCGCCGTGAATACCATTTAGCCCGCCGTGAATACACGGCGGGGAAGAGTGGTTGGACGCACCGGACCGTGCCCCGGGTGTATTCACCCGGGGCTAAATAGCTGTTTTTGCGGGTCAATTCCCGGATACCCTCATTTCTTCCGGCGGATACTACGGCTATCATTGTAGGCAACGGCAGGGACATCAAAACCGCCGACGGGAGCCGCACCGGTGAATCCTCGCAAACGTCGCCGTTTCGACGAGCAGTTCGAGTGGGTCTTGGAGCGAATGCCGCCGTTGGTCCACGAGTTGATCGAGCGGGTGCCGTTGCACGTCGAGGATTATCCCTCGGCGGAGGTGATGGAACGGACCGGAGTCCGGTACATCGACAGCCTTTGCGGACTATACACCGGCATACCGATCGGAGACAAGAGCGTCTGGCACTCGGGCGTGATGCCCGACGTGGTCACCATCTACCGCGAGGGAATTCTATCGGTCGCCGCCGACCGCACGGGCCGCATCGCCACCGAACGGCTGAGGGAAGAAATCCGCATAACGATCCTCCACGAGTTGGCCCATCATCACGGGCTGAACGAGGACGATTTACAAAAACTGGGATACGGATAGGACCGCACGATGATCGACGTTGTCCGAATACTCCGCGAGACGTTCGTCGCCCGGGCGGAACACCATCCCACGCTCGGCTCGACCAACGATCGCGCGGCCCAATGCGCGGCGCAGGGCGTCAAGGAGCTGCCGCTGTTGATCGTTGTCGACGAACAGACGGCCGGCCGAGGACGTGGGGCGAACCGCTGGTGGACCGGCCGGGGAGCGCTGGCGATGAGCCTGTTGGTCGACGTGGAAACCGTGGCGACCGAGCGGAACTGCTCGCCGTTGGCGGCCTTGGCCGCGGCGGTGGCCGTGGCCGACGCGGTCGCCCCGCTGCTGCCAAACCACACGGTCGGCCTCAATTGGCCGAACGACGTGATGGCGTGCGAGAAAAAGGTGTCAGGAACCTTTTGTGCGAAGCGCCCTATGGGCCAATCCGGAAAACGGTTCCTGACACCTTTTTCTCGCCGGAAGCTGGCCGGCATTCTCATCGAGGTGCTGACCGACCGACGGCACGTAATCGGCATCGGCCTGAACGCGAACAACACCCTGGCCGATGCGCCGGCCGAGTTGCAATCCACCGCCGGCACGATCCGCGATCTATCGGGCAAGACGCACGACCGGACCGACATTCTGGTCGATCTGTTGAAACGCCTGGAGCAAGCGTTTTCCGAACTGCGGCAAGAGCCGGCCAACATCGCCGCTCGCGCCGACGCACTGTGCCTGCAACGCGGCCGGACCCTGACGCTCCAGCTCGGCGACCGCCGCGCGACGGGCCGCTGCCGGGGAATCGCTCACGACGGAGCGCTGCTGCTGGAAACATCGGTGGGCGTGGAAGCGTTCTATTCCGGCTGTGTAAATGATTCCATTTAGCCGGCCGTGAATACGCGGCGGGGAGAGGCGGTTGAACGCACCACACCGTACCCCGGGTGTATTCACCCGGGGGAAAATAATGTGGTTTCGCGGTCCAATTCCGAGACGCCCTTGGTTATCCGCTTTCAGTGCGAGAGCCGGGACTCGAACCCGGACGGGTTTCCCCCACTGGATCCTAAATCCAGCGCGTCTGCCAATTCCGCCACTCTCGCATGTTTTATTGCATCTGCATTCAAGATACTTAATATGACAAACTCATGCCCGGCCGGCAACGGGTCTTCTTCCCGAAAAATGTTCAATTACCGAACCGACGACTTCGGGTATGGCACGTGTGCAAGGAAAGTAGGGTGGGTCAAGCGAAGCGCAGCCCCACCAACAGCGGAAAAACATGGTGGGGCTGCGCTTCGCTTGACCCACCCTACGCCGGTTGCCTCGCCGCGGCGTCCTGTACGACTTTATACAATTCCTCGGGCTTGATCGGCTTCGTGATGAAGTCGTCCATGCCCGATTGTAGGCAGCGCTGGCGAAAACCCTTCATGGCGTGAGCGGTCATGGCGATGATTGGGACGTGGCCGCCGCTGGTTAGTTCCCTCTCGCGGATCGCCACGGTGGCTTCCATGCCGTCCATTTCCGGCATCTCCAGGTCCATGAGCACGACGTCGAAGGTTTGCCGCTCCAGCGCGTCGAGCGCTTCTCGGCCGTTGTTGGCGACCTCGACGCCGTGCCCTTGCATTTCGAGCAGTCCGACCGCGACCTCTTGATTCACCAATCCATCTTCCGCCAGCAGGATATGGAGCCGACGGACGTTCCGTGCGGCCTCGTCGCCGGTGGACGCTTTTTGGCGGCCGCCGCCGAGAAGCGACGCCGCGGCGTCGATCAATTCCGAGCACTTGGCCGGCTTAGTCAGGAACTGTATGCCCGGCAAACGGCGGTAATGATCCGGCATTCCGGCTTGACCGGCGGAAACCAAGACAACGACCGCGCACTCGGCTTGGGTTTGATCTTCGTGGATTCGGTCGATTAGCGGCCAACAATTCCCTCCGTGCGCGTCGGCGTCGATGACCGCCAGGCGGTAGGGCGTGCCCGCCGACGCGGCGCGGTCTAATTCCGCCAGGGCCGCGTCCGCGTCGGCAACGGCGGTCGGACGCATTGCGTGCCGGGTCAACGACTCTTCGTATATCGACCGGCGCCGCGGATGATCGGCGACGAGCAAGACGGGCAACGCTTCGAGCTTGGGCGGCAGCACAGGCGCGGTGGACTCCTCGTCGCCGGCCGCGTCGAACTCGGCCGTGAAATGGAACGTGCTTCCTTTGCCCAGTTCGCTTTCCACCCGGATTTTCCCGTGCATCAAGTCGACCAGCTTCGCGGAGATCGCCAGTCCCAACCCGGTGCCGCCGAAGCGCCGCGTGGTCGAACGGTCGACCTGGCTGAACGACTCGAACAGGCAATCCAGTTTGTCGGCCGGGATGCCGATTCCCGTGTCCTGAACCGCGCAGTGTAGACGCACGGTTTGCTCGGTCCGCTCTTCCAGCCAGACGTTTGCGTAAACCTCGCCGTGCTCGGTGAACTTGACGGCATTTCCGAGCAGATTGACCATGATTTGTCGTACTCGGCCCGGGTCTCCGGCCAAAATCTCGGGCACATCGGGCGCCACGCGGAAAAAGAGATCGACGCCTTTTTCGGCGGCGCGGATGGTGAGCAACTGGGCCGAATCTCCCACGACTTCCCGAACGTCGAAGGGGATGCTTTCCAGCTCCATCCGGCCCGCCTCGATCTTGGAGAAGTCGAGGATGTCGTTGATCAGGTTCAGCAGGCAATCGGCCGAGAGCTTGACGACGTTGAGATAGCGTTGCTGTTCGGGTGTAAGAGAGGTCGCCATTGCCAGTTCCGCCATTCCCACGATGCCGTTCATGGGTGTGCGGATTTCATGGCTCATCATGGCGAGGAAATTGCTCTTGGCCACATTGGCCGCTTCCGCCGCCTCCTTGGCCACTCGCAATTGCTCTTCGGTCCGGCGCAGGTCGGTCGTCAGCAGTTCCAGTTCCCGGTTCGAGGCGGCCAGTTCGCGGGCGCGGGCCTCGGCGGCGGCGGTGCGTTCGGCGACCCTCGCTTCCAAGGTTTCGTTTAGATGTTGGAGTTGCTGGAAGCCTTCGGCGTTTTCCAGTGCGGCTCCGGCGATGGTCGCAATGAAATCGGCCAGCCGTTCCTCGTCGGGGCCGAACAAGCCGTGAACTTGTTCGTGGGCGACGTACAAACAAACGACGGCGCGGCCGCGGACGAGCACCGGCACGCAAAGAGCGGAGCGGTCTTCGTGCGCGGTCGTGGCGCTGGTGTTTTCCTCGCCGGCCGGCTCGGCGTATGTAATGGCCCTGCCCGCTTCCAACGCCTCGCGCAGCCGCGCGACGCGGAACCCTTCCACGGCCGTCCCGGAAATGGGCCGAAACTTCTCCTCGCCGTTTTCCCGGACGATCTCCAGCACCGAACAGTGCTCCACGCGGAGCAGACGTATCGCGGCGGCGGAGGCTTCCTTGTAGATGGCGTCCGGGAAGAGAGCGGAAGCGATCGTGCGGCCCGCGTCCAATACCGTGTCGAACCGGTCGGCCAAGGAAAGGGTAGCCGGTTCGGACGGGCCTGACTTATCGGGGCTTGTGATTTCCGCGGGAATGGTCATCTTTTGAAGCATCGCTTCAGCCTCGCGGACCTGTTCGTCGGCCTCCGCCCAACCGAGTTCCCGGCCCAATTTTCCGCGGACCAAGAGGGTCTGTGCGTATTCAAACCGTGCGTGTTGGCGATCGGCGACGGCCAGGCTTTCGTCCAACAATTGTCGGACGCGGCGCGTCTTGCCCCGCATTGCCCGGATCAAGGCCAGCTCTCGCAACGCGTGGGGAAGCTCGTTCTGTAGTCGCCGAGCGATGTGGACCGCCCGGCGGGCCACTGCTTCGGCGCGCGTCAGCAAGAGTTCGCGCTTGGCCGGGACCACGCTTGTGTCGGTTTCCGCCTGGCGGCGCAGGGCCGTGGCCAGCCATGCCAGGTTGGGCGCGACATAGGTGTTCAGCGGACCTATTGGCTTGCCGTCGCCCACCACCTGCTCGAAGACGGCCACCGCCCTCTCATGCTGGCCGGATTCCGTCAATTGGACCCCCTGAGCCAGCAGAACCTGGGCCTTGGTTTGGCCATCCGGTCGTTGACGATTGACCTCTTGCGCGAGGATATCCTCCGGCACCATGCCTCTGGTGGCCAACGCCCAGATGTCAAGGCTAATGCTGGATGCCTGTTCGTCGCCCAGGTCCAGCCCGGATTTGTGCATGCGTTGGGCCACTTGGACGGCCCCTTGCATGTCGCCCAGGCGGTAGAGAGAGGCGGCGATCTGGTAGATCGCGATGTGCCACTCCCAATAGTCGCCCGTACGTTCGAGCAGGCGCATTGCCTCGCGGCACTTGTCTATGCACTCATTGAACCGCGAGGCCGCATACAGCACACAGCCGTAGAAGCTCAGCGATTGCCCCTGGCCCCAGAGGTCGCCCAAGGAGCATCGAATGTCCAGGGATTTTTGGGCGTAAGCGAGCCCCCGGCTATACCAGCCAACCAGAGTCATAGCCATGGCGTGCGAGGAGTAGATATGGGCCAACTCCAGGCTTGGCGCATAGCGTTCGGCGAGGTTCATGCCCACCAAGTGTGCCGAGAACGCTTGCACTTTCCCCCGCGTAAACCAGTAAGCATACGCCAGACGAATGAGTAGTTGAAGATGCAACAATTCTGGTTTCGATGGTATTTGGTTGTGCCGGCTCACGAACAAACGAGGGAACAAAGCATGAGCTACCTGGACCACCACCCCCCATAGAAGCGTGAGAACATAAAAGGCGGCTTTTTGGGGAAAGGGTTTTCCCAGCAGCCGTAATGCCTCTTGGTAGGCGAGAGCCGCATTGGCCATGTCGCCTCGCTTGAAATCCAGTTCTCCGAGCTTGCCACGGATATCCGCCTCGGCAAACGTCCCGTCCACCAGCCCTAAGGCGGTCTGGAACACTTTCCCTGCCTCGCTATAGTGACCCCTCAACATCAGCACGTCGCCCAATCCTTTAGTGATCTCGTAGCGTGTCGCCCTGTCGGCCGAATCGGCGCCTCGCTGGGCAATCCGGTATTGTCCCTCGGCGATTTCCAACGCATACCGGGCTCGGGCCTGCTTCGCAGCCTGGAGCGCATAAGGCAAGGCCGACTCGTAGTCGCCGGCGGCGTCAAAAAGGTAGGCCAGGTCGAAAATCCGGCCGGCATCTTCCTGTTGCAGGTGGCGGGCAACGCGGAGATGCAAATCTTGGCGAGTTTTGGGCGTGACTCGAGCCAGCAGGGCGGCGCGGATCTTGTCGTGAACAAAAATGCATTCCGCTCCATTCAGCCGTATCCAGACAAGATGCCGCTCGCGGGCCGTGTCCAGCGTGGTGACGGCTTGGGAAGTGGATAGCGACAGGAACTTGGCCGCAAGATTCAGGTCGAACTCCTTGCCCAGCACGGCGCCGATCGTCAAGAGTTCCAACGTGTCTTGTGGCAACAGTTCAATTCGCCGCGACAAGAACCCAGCGGCCCGGCTGGAAGAATGCAGGTCGGCCAAGGCGAGTGGCTCGATGCGCCAGCCCGTCGGCTCGGCCAGCAGCGCCCCGGACTCCACCATCCCGCGCAACACGGCGGACGCCATGAACGGACTACCCTCGGAAAGTCCGTAGACGACCTCGACGGCCTCGGCCGGCAAGGGCCCGGCCATGGACTCCAAGAGATGCTGCATTTCCTCGGCCACCAAAAGGGCCAGCCGCAGATGGAGCGTGGGACGAATCTTGCGGAGCGGGTGTTCGGCCGCCACTTCCTCCGAACGAAAGGCGACGATCAGCAACGTCGACGGACCTTCTCCGGCCGAATTAGCCCGCTCCCGACGCCAATGTGCGATCAGTTTGACGGTCGTCGCGTCGGCCCATTGGCAGTCATCCAGGATGATCATGGCCGGGCGATCCTCGGTGCCGAGTGCGTCGAGGAAGGCGGCCAATACCTGAATACTCCAAGTCTCGGCAAATCCTTCCGGCCCCGCAGGCGCGGACTCTCTCCACCCCAACGCCCGAGCCAGTTCGGGCAACACGGCGCCAACGGCGTCGGCGTGATCGCCCAGGCGTTCGTGCAAGGTCTCGGCGAAGGAGGGATTGGATCGAGCTTCCGCGACTACGTCTTCGACGATGCCGTGGAGCACCTGGAACGGCCGCCCTCCCACCATTTCAAGTCCACGGCCATGCAAAACCCACATGTTCGCTTGAACGCCGCGTAAGGCGACTTCGGCCAGGAACCGCGTTTTGCCTCCGCCTGATTCGGCCTCCAAGAACACGAAGCCTGTCTGCCGGGCGGCGACCTGCCGAATCTGCTCCTCGACTTGCTCCAACTCGCCCTGGCGACCGACGAACGCAGGCTCGGTCAAGGTCGTCCGGTGATCGTGACATCCGACCACGCACGACGGCTTGGCCATGCCGCTCCGCGCCGCCTCCATGATGGAATTCAAATCCATCAGCACCGCCTCGGCGCTCTGGTAGCGGTCGCGCGGGTCCTTGTGCAACAGCCGCTGCACCAGCTCGTCCATGGCGCGGGGGACATGTTCGCCGACGTTGCGCAGCTCCGGGACGCGGGCCGTCATGTGCCGCAGCAACGTGTCGCCCACGTTGTCGCCCGAGAACGGCGGATGGCCCGCCAGACACTCGAACAGCACGATGCCCGCCGAGTACAGGTCCGAGGGTTCGGCGACGTCGTATTTCAGCGATCCGGCGTATTCGGGCGAACGGTAAATCGCCGCCTCGATCAACTCCTCGGCCGAAAGCTCCTCGGGACGGAAACAACCATTGACGCTGAAATCGGTCAACACGGCGCGACGCAGCGGGGATTCCGCGTCCACGATCAAGTTGGCCGGCCGAATGTCGTGGTGCAGGACGCCGTGTGAATGAAGTGCGACCAGCGCCGAGAACAAGGATTGCCCCACGGCGAGGGTATCTTGGAGATCGAGAGGCCCGTCGAGCAGGCGCCGGCGGAGCGTGACGCCGGGGATTTGGGGTCGCACGACGTAGAGGCTGTCGCCGTCCCGGCCGATGTCCAACACCCCGGCCAGCCCGGGAGACTGGAGGCCGCGCAGTATTTCTGCTTCGCGTTCGATGCGTTGCCTTGTGCCGGCGGTGAGATTGGACCAGTCCCGGCAACAGACCACGACCGAGGCGCCGTGCGTGTCCTCGGCCAGGAAATGTTCGGCGGCCCGTTCCTTCTTGAGCAGTTTAACGGCCCGGTAACGTCCGCCGATGCGTCTTTCCGAAACCGGTATCGGAAGCGGCGTCTCGTTTGCGGCGCGTGCGTTATTGGCGAGCGTGTCGTTCATCTGCTTGCGATGGTTGATCGGCGGTCTCGACGAACCTGTCGCGCGTGGGACGGCCCGATCAACGAGCGCAGCCCTGGCGATCGGAGGGCTTCCCGCAAGAGGACGTTTTCCCGGCCGGATAGCTTAAAGCGTGTCCTGAAAAAAGTTCATTTAGCCCGCCGTGAATACACGGCGGGCCGGGTTGAACATGGAAAACCGCTTGCCCCGGGTGTATTCACCCGGGGCTAAATGCGATTGTCTCTATTTACGGACACGCTCTTAGACAACGGTCGAAACCTTACAGGAAATCCTAGCTTTTTACCCGGCCCGCACACCCGACAAAGCAGGGGAATTGCCGGAGGAATGAGGAGTTTCCGCGGCGGCGACGGTATTAGTGAATGTGCCCGTCGACATGGGAGCACGGCCGAATCGCTATTTCCGGCGGAATCCGCACGGTCCTTACCGTCCCACCGCCGCGGCGCGGGCATTTGCTCGAACCCGCTGCTTTACACGAGGATGGCGAACTTGGCTGGGGCTGTCGGTCCGCATGTACGGCCGGTCGGATTTGACGGCCAGACACATGGTAATCAACTTCATCGGTTCGTGTTCGCAGACGGCAATCCGCCACCCGGCCTTTTCGATCTCCGCCGCCAATTCCTCCATGCCGCGGAGCCGCATTTGCCAGTGCAATCCCCGCTCCACGAATCTCACGCGGTCGTGGAAGTCGGTGTGGCTGATAACGAGATTGCCTTCGGGGCGAGTACAGGCAAGAACGGCCGTCAACATCCGCGCTAGGGTATCGTTGCCGCGCAGTCCGAGGTCCATGTACTCGGCGATGCCGTGGCAGACGGCAATTCCGACCCCGTCGAAGGGGACGTCGAACCGACGTCGGGCGGCGTCGAGGACCGCCTGCAAGTCGTTTTTCTCGGCAACGTCGCCGGTGAAGACGAAGCCCCGTCCCGCCAGTCCGTGCCGTTGCATGACCTGTCGGTTCTCTTCGACGGCTTTTTCGTCTTTGTCCACCGAGCAATAGTAGACGTTGCGCCTCGGCGAGCGGGCGAGGGCGCTCGCTTCGATGTTCCCGTCTCCGCCGCCGAGGGCCAGCACGAGGATCGGCAAGTCGGCCGGCTGGTTTTTCAGGCACACGTCGAGCATTCGTTCGGCGATCGAACGGCGGTTTCTGGCGGCCTTGGCCGCGGGAGACTGCATGAGCACCCGGTTGAGGACGTCGCCGCGGCGTTGGGGATCGTTGAATTCGTACATCGCGCGAAGGACTCGGTATGACCCGCCTTCCATGTCGACGCACAGCCTTTGCGCCAATTCACCCCGGCTCATGGCGAATATCCGCGTCGCCGCGCGCGGAAAAGTATTCAGCAACGTGCCGACCACGTACCTGTTGATGGCGCGACTTAACCACGAGCCAACCTCCAGGGGCCGACCCACGGAATACTGCTTGTCCCAGAATTCAAGTACAGGATTCATTGTAGCACACCCTGATAATGAGGGGCTTGATAAACGTGGTGGGGTGGAACGGGAGACGTATCAGCCCGTTCAAAGTCGTCACCAACGTATTCAATAACCGGATCGTGATCTGGTCCACGGCCATAATGGTCTACCTCGAATTCGCGAACTGCCGCATGCGGAACTACGGACAAGACGTAGTTTTTGTATGTCTCGCGGTCTGCGGGCGCACGAGCAAACAAAAGCTCATCTTGAAGTCCGATGTAAGCGGTACATGGTATCCACGGCGGAACATTCACTCCGTCAAGATAGTCGTCTTGGGAGAACTGCAACAGAGTCTGCCGTGTCTTGACGCGTTCATAATTAAGTTCTTCAAAGTAGTCTAATCCCACGCGAAGATCGGGCATCAACTCAGATAAGTATTCCCGCAAAGCTTGTCTGAACGCATATCCGTCGTAATCCAACACTTCCTCGGCAATTTCTGTCAATAGCGAGGGAGCGTCTAGTTCTCGACCAAGATAGCGAGAAACAATTGGCGCGAAGTCCTCAATCCGCAGAATCTGATTCAGATGATACAGGCCCGAGATCGTGCTGATGGACCGCAGAAGATGGCTGCAACCTCCTTTTTTGAATTGGGCAAGTAACGGAATGGCGCCATAGCATGTCGCAAACCCATGCAAGGGAAGTCCGAGTTCATTGGCATAATTCGATGCCCAAATCAATGCATGGTGAGTGTCGACAATCGTCTTGTCGAGTTCAAATTTCCCGGTAGACTGAGGGTGGCCGCGGTACTCATAGCTGATAACGATCGCGCCTCGCCGCGAAAAATTCCGAAAGGTCATAAGTTGCTGTCCTGCCCCGGCACCCACCAGGGGCGCAAAAAACACGACGCGTTGCGGCTGCATCGGCAGCCTCGGCATCAGCAGCTTCGCAAACAGCATCTCGTTACCTTCCGTGGGTATTGTGTGATCCTCGAACAGTCGCGACTTTGATCTCATGGCGGGGCCCTTACAAGTCCTTGCTCGACGGAAAAGAGATTCAGGTAAGCCTTCCTCCATCCACTGCCATCCACTGATCCTAACGGTTGCCGACTCGCCACGCCAGTTTTTTCCGCGGGTCTCGGCTCGGTTTTTCATAATCGCGCGCCGCTTCTGCGGATGGGCGAAAGTCTTTCTTCTGCGCAAATGTTTTCGTCGAAAGAAGATAGGCATTTCCGCGAGCCGATGCCGACAATACCTGCATCAAGCGGCCGGCCGGAAGAAACCGAAAAACCGGAAAATCGGTTGTCGTTTAACAATTCAAGGCGTCGATATTGCCCGAAGGGCAGGATTGTCTCCTTGTAATCTTTACACAATCCAAACCGATCGGGAGGGAACCGTGATCAGACCGCTTGCCCCATTCGGACGCTTTGTTCTCGCGTCTATACTGGTGTTCACATTGGCGGCGGGGGTGTATGCACAAGGCATCGCCTTGAACGGCGCCGGGCCAATCAACAGGGCGATGGGGGGCGCGGCCACGGCGGCGCCGATCGATTCGATCGGCGCGGTCCTCTGGAACCCGGCCTCGATCAGCGGCCTGCCGAGTTCAGAAATCGCCTTCGGCCTGGAATTGCTGCTCCCCACGGAAGAACTCTCGTCCTCGATCGCCCGCGGGGCGCTGGGCGGCGGAATGCCGCCGGTGGACATCGGCGGATCGACCGGCGGCGAGCCGGGAGTGGCCCCCATCCCGAGTATGGCTTGGGTGCATAAGAGCGACTGCTCCCGCTGGGCATACGGCATCGGCATGTTCGGGATCGCCGGATTCAGCCTGAACTATCCCGCCGACCTCAACAACCCGATACTCGTGCCGCAGAACAATCAGCCCGGCGGCCTGGGTGGTCTCGGACACGTATACGCCGACGCGCAATACTTCCAAATCGTGCCGACGATCTCCTACGACGTTACCGACAGGCTCTCAATCGGATTCGGCCCGACGATCACCCTGGCCCGACTGATGGCCGACCCCTTGAGTTTTGTCCCGCCCGACGACGGCGACGGCAGTCTGGTTGCTACGTATCCATCGGGATGCGCCACGCGCTATAGTTGGGGCGGCGGGTTCCAGGCGGGACTATACTACGCCGCAAACTGCCGCTGGCAGTACGGGTTTACCTTCAAGAGTCCGCAATGGTTCGAGCCTTTCCGCTACAACGCCAGCGACGAAGCCGGGTTGCCCCGGCTGGAAAAAGTCCACTTCGACTATCCCATGATCCTGTCGCTGGGGACCGCCTATAAGGGCTTCGAGAGGTGGTTGCTGGCCTGCGACGTGCGATACTTCGATTACCGCAACACGGCCGGATTCGGCGATGCGGCCGCCTACAGTCCCACCGGCGCGGTGACCGGCCTCGGCTGGCAGAGCGTCGTCTCGGTCCACTTAGGCGCCCAGTACCAGGCCGCGCGGCGGCTCATACTGCGGTTCGGATACCAGTACAACGATAATCCGATCGGCAGCGACGAGGCATTTTTCAACGTCGCTTCGCCGTTGATTATCCAGCACGTAGCGTCCACGGGTTTGACTTATTCCATAACGGACCGGTTGAGCTTCTCGCTGGCCTACGTCCACGGGTTCGAGAACAGCGTCAGCGGTCCGTTCCAATTGCCGGCCGTTGGCGCGCTGGCCGGCACTTCCGTCACCAGCAAAATATCCGCCGACGCCCTGGTCGCCGGCGTTACCATGCGATACTAACCCGCATTTTCACCGTGCCGGGTAGATTGCATGATCGGTATTTAGCCCCGGGTGAATACACCCGGGGCACAATGGGGCGTACTCAACCGCCTCTCCCCGCCGTGTATTCACGGCGGGCTAAATGAATTGGCCGGCCCCGTCACGATCCGCTCCGAGAAGCGGTTTACGTAGTGGATGCTGCTGGCGTCGCCGCGGAAGCCGACCACGTGCTTGTCGGTCTCCATCTGCTGACGCAGGACGCGGCCGGCGTCGATATCGAACCAGACCCGGCCCGCGCTCTCCCGCTGAATGAGCTGCGACTCGATCGCCGGATCGGAGATCGGCGTGAGGATGTCGGTCGAGACGCGGATCACGGCCACTGAGGTTTTGACCTCTTCGAGCGTGAACTTCTGCACGGCCTTGATCCGCTTCACCCCGCCGCTGGGCAGCGGAATGTCGATGTTCTGAGGGATGGTCCACGTGTGGCCGACCGGCGCCGGCTTCTCGGGCAACGGGATAGTGATCCAGCCGTCGTGGTCCGGCGTTTGTTTATCGGGCGCGACCGACGGCCGCGGCTTTATGTCTCGTCGGCCGATGATATTGCCGCGGACGTCCATCGTGATCACGGACAGGGGCACGTCCACCGATTTCGCGGCGCTCTCGAAACCGGCCGGCGGCTTTTCGTCGGTGCGGCTATCGTAGCGGACCTCGCTGCGGCCGGTGAGATTCTGCCGCATATCGACCCACTCGACGCGGTGCTCGAAGGTGGCGGCGCCGTCCGGCCGCACCTCGGACACCCGCCACGCCTTCATCGAAATGCTCAGCGTCTCGGTGGTCTGAGTGGAGCCGGAAACCGTGGCCCGGACCTTCGAGCGGTGTTCCACCCGCCAGCGGATCGTCTCGCCGGGCTTGTACTGGTAGCGGAGCGTATATTTTTTCTCCGGCTCGCCGGCGAAGACGGCCAGCGCAAGGATCGTCGGCAACATCAGGACCGCCGCGGGGCACATAACACTCTTCATACTCGCTTCCTTTCGAGTGGACGTGTTCATGTTCCGTTTAGCCCCGGCGTCCACGCCGGGAATAAACTTCTTTTCGCCGCGTGGACGCGGCGGCTAAACGTTGTTCAGTTTCAGTCGGCCGCCCCAGCCGAGCTTCTCCCGCAGGGAACGATAATACGTGTGGCCGGGATTGGCGACCAGCTTGAACCGGGGCGCGGCACGCTCGACGCGGACGCGGTCGCCCGGCTGCAACCGGCAGACCGCCCGGCCGTCGACCACAACGGAAGTCCCCTCGTTCGGCCGCTCGACCACCATCTCGTACACGCGGTCGGCCGAATCGACCACCGGGCGCATGGTAAGCGTGTGGGGATTCAGCGGCAGGACGACGAACGCCTGCAAGTCCTTTCGCAAGATCGGCCCGCCCGCCGACAGACAATGGGCGGTCGAACCGACCGGCGTGCCGACGATCAAACCGTCGCAACTGTAAGTGGTCACCAAATCCGAGTCAACGTAAAGATCGACGTCGATCAGCGCGAACGGCGTGCCGGCGTGGACAACCGTTTCGTTCAGCCCCAGTTGCCGGAAGCGCGCTTCATTGCCGTGGGCGATCGAGCAATCGAACATCAGGTGCTCGACGACCTCCAACTTGCCGGCGGCGAAATCATTCAGCACGTCGGGCAACTCGGCGGAGGTCATGTTGGCCAGAAAACCAAGTTTCCCCAGGTTGACCGCCGCCACGGGGATCTGCCGATGACCCATCTGATGCGCAGAGCGGAGTATCGAGCCGTCGCCGCCAAGGACGATCGCCAGATCGGCCTCGACTTCGGAGAGGTCCTCGGCGCCCGAGAAATCGTCGCGGACGATTTCGGCGTATTTCTCGATCGTCGGCCGCAGGCGTTTGGCCTCGTCGAGGACGTTGGGGCGTCCGGCGGCGCCGAGTAGGAATACTCGCAGGGGTTTGGATTTAGATTTATTGGTCATCGGTTCGGGCGCGACCACCGGTCGTATTGTTGGGGTGGCAGTTGAACATTGTTGGGGTGGCAGTTGAACTGCCACCCCAACATTGAGTGAATTATGCACTAACGCGGCTTCCGCTTGCGGTTTCGCACGGTTGTCCGATCCAATTACGGCACGCCCGGACCATCCCGTCGGCGTCCAAGCCCAAGTCGGCGAGCAGTTCGTTGCGGCCGGCGTGTTCGATGAACCGATCGGGGACTCCGAGGCGACGGACGTGCGCGGTGTTTAGCCCGGCGTCGGCGGCTGCCTCGAGCACCGCGCCGCCGAAACCGCCCGTCAACGCGCCCTCCTCGACGGTGACGACCAACGGAGACTCCCGCACGGCGTGGAGGATCGCCGATGCGTCCAACGGCTTGACGAATCGGGCGTTGATCACGCCGAAATCGAGGTCTTCGTCCGCCAGCCGGGCGGCGGCCTCGACGCACGCGCCCAGCGGCGCGCCGCAGGCGATAAACGTCCCATCGTTGCCCCGTCGCAGCACCTCGGACTTCCCAAACTTGACGGGCTTCGCCGGCCGGTCGATAATTTCCGCGGGCGCCTTGGGATAGCGGATCGCCACGGGGCCGTCGTGTTGCAGCGCCCACTCGATCATCGGCGCGACGTCCCGTGCGTCGCCCGGCGCCATTACCGTCACGTTCGGCATCGGCCGCAAGTAGGTCAGGTCGAAGACGCCGTGGTGCGTCGGGCCGTCGGCGCCGACCAATCCGGCGCGGTCCAGCAGCAGCAGCACCGGCAGGTTTTGCAACGCCAGCTCCTGAAAAATCTGGTCGTAGCTCCGTTGGAGGAAGGTGCTGTAGATATCGACGATCGGCCGCATTCCCGCCTTGGCCATGCCGGCGGCCAGCGCGACCGCGTGCGACTCGCAGATGCCGACGTCGAAAAACCGCTCGGGGAACTCGTCGCGGAGCGGTTCGAGCATGTTGCCCTGGCACATGGCGGCGGTGATCGCCGCGACCCGCCGGTCCGTGCGCATCCGCTCGAGCACCGCGTCGCGGACCAGCCGGGTATACGACGGCCGGCTGGCGGTTTTCTTCAGCGGCACGACCGAGCCGTTCTCGCGTTGGAATGGCGCGGGGGCGTGAAACGTCCTGGGGTCTTCGGCGGCGGGCGGAAAGCCGTGCCCCTTTTCCGTCACCACGTGCAGCAGCACCGGTCCCTGGAAATCGCGGACCATGCCCAGATACTTTTGCATCTGGCGGATGTTGTGGCCGTCGACCGGACCGATGTAGCGGAAGCCGAGGTCCTCGAAGAGCATCCCGCCCAACAAGCCGGCCTTGACGGCGTCCTTCATCTGCGTGAGAAACCGCTCGACCGGATCGCCGATCACCGGCACGCGGTTCAGCAGTTTTTGCACCTCGGTCTTCAAGCCGGTGTAGAACTGCGCCATCCGCAGCCGGTCGAGCGACTTGGCCATCCCGCCCACTCGCGGACAGATCGACATCTTGTTGTCGTTCAGCACGACAATGAGGTTTTTCTTCAATCCTCCGGCGTGGTTCATCGCCTCGAAGATCATACCGCAGGTGAAAGCGCCGTCGCCGACCACGGCCACCACGTGGCGGCCGTCCTTGGGCTGGAGCAGGTCGTCGCCGCACTTCATCCCCAGCGCCGTGCCCACGCTGCATCCGGCGTGGCCGGTCATGAACAGGTCGAAATCGCTTTCGGTCGGGTTGGGGTAGCCCATCAGCCCCCCCTTCGCGCGCATCGTCTGAAACTCGTCGTACCGGCCCGTGACCATCTTGTGGGCGTAGACCTGATGGCCGGTGTCCCAGATCAACCTGTCGCGGGCAAAGTCGAACGTGGTGTGCAGGGCCAACGTCAATTCGACCACGCCCAGGTTCGAAGCGAAATGGGCCGTCCGGGTCGAGGCCAACCGGCAGAGCGCCTCGCGCATCTCGCCGGCCAATTGGACCAACTGTTGATGTGAAAGCCCCTTCAGGTCGGCCGGAGACTGGATTGTCGAAAGCAGCTTGTCCATCAGCGATTCCTTTCCAGGACATATTGGGCCAGCGCGCGGAGTCCGTCGGCTTGCGGCCCGAAGCCGGCCACGGCCCGGCAGGCTTCAACGACTAATTGTCGAGCATATTGCGTGCTTCGGTCAAGTCCAAGAATGCCGGGAAACGTGAGCTTCCCGCGCCGGGCGTCCTTGCCGGTCCGTTTGCCCATCTCGACCTCGGTACTTTGTACGTCCAACAGGTCGTCGGTGATCTGGAAAACCAGCCCGAGGCGGCGGCCGTATTCGTCCAGGGCCGCCAATTCCACCTCGTCCGCGCCGGCGACCATCGCCCCCAAACGGAGGGAAACCCGGATCATCGCACCGGTCTTCCGGTGGTGAATCGACTCCAGGAGGGAATGATGAATGTTGAATGATGAATGTTGAATGTTTGTCAATTCATCATTCATTATTCCGCATTCATCATTTCTTTTTCCCGCCTCCACGTCGTCCGCCTGTCCGCCGGCCATGTTGCAGGCGCCGGCGGCCTGGGCCAACGCCACGCAGCACGCCACGGCGGTCGCCGGAGGCTCGATCTCGCGGGCCAATGTCTCGAAAGCCAGCGGCAACAGGGCATCGCCGGCGAGAATCGCCGTTGCCTCGTCGAAGGCCTTGTGGCAGGTCGGTTGCCCACGACGCAGATCGTCGTCGTCCATCGCCGGCAGATCGTCGTGAATCAACGAATAGGCGTGGATCATCTCGACCGCGCAAGCGGCGGGCATGGCCGACTCGATCTCGCCCCCGCACGCACGGGCGGCCAACAGCACCAGCAGCGGACGAATCCGCTTGCCGGGCGCCAGCAGGCTGTAACGCATCGCCTCGCGGAGCCGCGCCGGACAGCCGTCGCCCAGTTGGGTCCGGGCGTCGAGGGCGGCGTCGATCAACGGGCCGAGCGATTGGGAGATTTCGGTGAAAGAGAGGGTGACGTTTTGCATTCACTTCTTCGTTTAGCAGCCGCCGGAACGGCGGCTTAATACGGCCACGGCCAGGGCCGACGTACCGAAAGGCCGCTAAACGGTTTTTGGCCGACGTGCCGTCGACCGCTAAACGGCCAATCGTATTCCACCCCCCCAGTTTACGACGTTCGCCACGGTCCGTCCATACCGACACCCCCGAATCTACGCCATAAACCCCACCCGCCGGACGACTGGTCTGCTATGAGCGCCGTCGGCCGCGACGAACGCCGCCTTTTTCCGCGTCGATCGTGGCCGTGTCGTCGAACGGCTCGGCGATTGGGTTCCCCTCGGCATCGACGCCGCTGAGCAACTCGATCCGCCGCTCGGTCTTTTGCAGCAACTCATAAGATTGCCGCAGCAGCTTGACCCCCTGCTCGTACTTCTCCAGCGCTTCGTTGAGTCCGACGTCGCCCTCTTCCAGCGCGTGGACGATTTCATCGAGCCGTTTCAGGGCGTCCTCGAAGTTGAGCGGGGCCGCGTCGTTTTGGTTCTTTTTATCTGTCATCCGAAAAATCGCCGCGTGGACGCGGCGGCTAAACGTTGTTTTGCAATTTTCATGTTACAATTTGCAATTTGCATTTCCGTTATTCCCATTCGATCGTCGCCGGCGGCTTGCTGCTGATGTCGTACACCACGCGATTGACCCCGCCCACTTCGTTGATGATGCGAGTCGAGATGCGGGCCAGCAGATCGTAGGGCAAGTGGCTCCAGTCGGCGGTCATGAAGTCCTCGGTGTCGATCGAGCGGACGGCGACCACGTCGTCGTAGGTCCGGGCGTCGCCCATCACGCCCACGCTCTGCACCGGCAGCAAGACGGCGAACGCCTGGGCGGTCTTGCGATACAGCCCGGCCCGCTTGATCTCGCCGACCACGATGGCGTCGGCCTCGCGGAGCACGTCGAGCCGCTGCCTGGTCACCTCGCCCACGCAGCGGACGGCCAGCCCGGGACCGGGGAACGGATGCCGCCAGACGATGTCCTCGGGCAATCCCAACTGCTCGCCCAGCGTGCGGACTTCGTCCTTGAACAGGTCGCGGAGCGGTTCGATCAGCTCGAACGCCAGGTCCTTCGGCAGGCCGCCGACGTTGTGGTGCAGCTTGATCGTGGCCGCCGGCCCATCGCGCGAGCCGCCGCTTTCGATCACGTCCGGGTAAAGCGTCCCCTGGGCCAGGAACCGCGCGTCCTTGACCTTCGCCGCCTCGTCGGCAAAACACTCGATGAAGGCGTGGCCGATCCGCCGGCGTTTATCCTGCGGATCGACGGCCCCGGCCAGCGCCGCGAGGAATTTATCCTCGGCCTTGACCACGTGCAGATCGGTCTTGAAGTGGTCGGAAAACTCGCGGATGACCGATTCCTCTTCGTCTTTGCGCAGCAGGCCGTTGTCGACCAGGATGCAGGAGAGCCGCGGTCCGACGGCCTCGGCCAGCAGCGCGGCGACGACCGACGAATCGACCCCGCCGCTCAGCCCGCAGATCACCCGCCGCTGGCCCACGCGCCGGCGAACGCATTCGATCGTTTCGCGGGCGAAATCGCCCAGCCTCCACGTGCCCGTGCAGCCGCAGATGTTTTTCAGAAAGTTGCCGATGATCGCCGCGCCTCGCGGCGTGTGCGTCACCTCGGGATGAAACTGCAAACCGTAGATCGGCAGCCGCCGGTGTTTCACCGCCGCCACCGGACAGGTATCGGTGGCGGCCAGCGGCAGGAAGTCGTCGGAGACCCGGGCGACCTGATCGCCGTGGCTCATCCAAACGTCGATCTCGTCGGGTACGCCGGCCAACAGCTCGTCCGCCCGAGTGACGCGGCAATGGGCGCGGCCGTATTCCCGAGCCGGAAAGTTATGGACCTCTCCGCCCAACGCCTGGCAGACGAGTTGCATCCCGTAGCAGATACCCAGCACGGGCAGTCCGAGGTCGAAAATCTCCGCGTCGCACTTCGGGGCGCCCGACTCGTAGACGCTGGCCGGTCCGCCCGAGAGGATCAACCCCCGCGGCGCCAGCTCGCGGATGCGGGCGGCCGTGATGTCGTGCCGGACGATCTCGCAGTAGACGTGCTGCTGACGTACCCGCCGGGCTATTAACTGTGCGTATTGCGAGCCGAAATCGAGAACCAGAACCTTTTCGTCGGCCAGCCTCTTCATGGTCCACCCTCCGGGGGAAACCCCGAATTATAGAACTTCCAAGGAGGATTGGCTAGGGGAGCGGCGGAGCCGCAAGAGGTTATTCACGACGCGCGGAATTCCTCTTGTGCCTACGGCACCCCGATAGCCAAGCTATCGGGGCCACCCGGGGAGGCAAGAAGGGCCGACGCTATCTTCTTACCTCGCCCTCTTTTTCTTTTGTCTCTTGATGATCGACACCAAGCCGCGGAGCGATTCGTTGACCGATTCGTGATCGGGAAAGTATTTAGCAACGTCGGGTTCGATAACCACGACATTCGTGCCCTGGGCATACCTCTTCGCGTACTTTCCGCGGACTCCGCCGCTGAAATCGTATTCTTCGAGCATGTCGGGATCATTGCGCATTTTTTTCATGGTTTCTTCTTTCCCTTTTTGTCGCCGCTCTTGCACTGATGATTCTTACCCGGCCGCCTCGATCCGTATGCACGACCACCAACAATCTATTATGACACGAATGCCCAATTTGGACAAATCGCTCCTCGTCGGCGGAGTGCAACGGATCGCTGATAGTGAGTGACAAGGGATCCTGGAAAACCGTGCTTGCCTCGTCGAACAAGACGCCGTGCTTCGCCATATTGCTCTTTGCCTTGCCTGAATCCCATTCAAATTGCAGCGACATAGACCTTCACCCCCATCTATACCACCATAGAGCTTCTACTCCTGGGCGTCAAGCAAACCTTCGCGGGAGAACTTGCCGACCATTGCTTCGCCCAAGGTGGGTGGATATGATGTCTTCATGTTAATCCTTCTGACCAACGACGACGGCATCTACGCGCCCGGACTGGCGGCGCTCGAACGGGAACTACGCACACTTGGCGAGGTGGTGGTCGTCGCCCCGGCCACCGAACAGAGCGGCGTCGGACACGCCATCACGTACCTCTCTCCGCTGATTGTTAAGGAGGTGTTCCGCAACGACAATGGCCCCGGCGACGACCGGCGCTGGGGTTGGGCCGTCGAGGGCAGCCCGGCCGACTGCGTGAAGATCGGCGTCCAGCAGTTCTGCCCCCGCCCGCCGGATATGGTCGTCAGCGGCATC
>JAHIKV010000228.1 GCA_018897395.1 Planctomycetota bacterium
ATGGCCAATGCCGCACGACGTTCGGCAGAAAGATTCCAGGGCAAGAATGGCTGAATGTCTTCGGGCGCCTTCCCACCGGCCGCCGCACAACTTTCCAAGTACCACGTCAGCCACAGTCGCGGATTGACTTTCCAGTGTGCCAGCGTCGCGAAAAGTGAAAACATCGCTGCTGCCAACCGGCCGCTCCACAGGGAACCCGAGCCGTAGAAGTTCTTCCGCGCCACGGCCGGATTGTCCGCCTCAGACCAGATCAATATCCTTGCTGATCCACCCCAACGGACGGGTTGGACGAAGCTTTACGTTTTGATCGGGGCGGCTGTCTTTAATCGCCGCTCTTCTCGCTCTTCACGTCGTCGACCGCCCCGCGCCGCCGGGAGCGTGGAATCCGGTGGGCCAGGGCGAAAAAGTCCAGGAACTCGCCGACCTTCATGCCGTTGTAGAACCCAAAACAGTCGGGCATGTAGCCGACGCTGCGGCGGACTGCCAGCGGGTCCTTGCCGACCCGATGTCCGCAGACGGCGCCGTCGCCTTCGCTGGCGCGGAGCAAGGTTGCGAGGAATCGGATGGTGGTGCTTTTTCCCGCCCCGTTGGGACCGATGAAGCCGAAGACTTCGCCCGGGGCGGTCTTCAGGGTTAGGCGGTCTACCGCCAGCAGGTCGCCGTAGCGTTTGGTGAAATTGTGAAGTTCGATCATCCGCGGTGTTAGAACGTGTTTTAAAATCATTCATTTAGCCCGCCGTGAATACACGGCGGGCCGGATTGACCGTGAAAAACCGCTTGCCCCGGGTGTATTCACCCGGGGCTAAATACGGATATTTCAATTTCAAAACACGTTCTTAGGCCGGCTGTAGGATTCGCAGGTTCATGCTGAGCCGCAGGTCCTCGGCCTGCCGGAAATACTCGGCCATGTGGAGGGTTTTCAGATGTGCCTTCAGCGCGTCGATGCTCTCCCACTTTTCGAGTATGACGAGCGAGTTGTCTTGCGGTGGGCTTTGGGCTTCCAGGCCGCCGTGGACGTCGATCATCGGCGAGTACTCGATGCACCCATCTTCCGCCCGCACCTTGGGCACAAGCTCCCGAAACAACGCCAGCAGGTCGTCGCGGCGTCCGGCCGCAACCTCAATCGTGGCTATCACGCAAAGCATGGTCCGATCCTCCATATATCCGCGGTTGTTCTCGCCGTCGAGTATGGTTAAACATCATCCATCGCCGCTCTCTCCGAACGGGCTGGATTTGCGCGGCAACAGTTTGCATAGCAGAACCCCGCCAAAATAGAGAAAAGTCAATGGAATTGCCATCAAAGTCATGCTGTAAGGGTCGGGCGGAGTGAGGACGGCCGCCATCACAAAGATCACCAAGATCGCAATCCGCCACTGCGAGAGGTAATTCCGCACGGTGAACACGCCGATCCGCTCGAGGAACAACATCACCAGCGGCAACTGGAACCCGATCCCGAAACCGATCGGCAGGATCAAGACGAACCCGAGCCACTCGTTGATCCGCGGGTCGGGGTCGATGCCCAGACGGCTGTTGAAAGTCAGCAAGAAGCCCAACACCGGTTTGAAGACGACGAAAAACGCCAAAGCCACCCCGAGCAGAAACAGACCGAGGCTGAACGGCAAATAAATATGAACGTAGCGGCGTTCGCGGGGATATAGCCCCGCCGCCACGAATTGCCATATCTGAAGAAATATCCACGGGCTGGCCAGCAAAACGCCAACCAGCAAGGACGCCTTGAGATAGACGGTAAACGCCTCTTGGGCGTTGAGGCTTTTGGTTCGCAGCCGCGGGTCGTCCTCGCTACGACGCCAGAGAAACAGTCGAAGGAGATTTTTCTCGCGGTCCTTCGCCTCTTTTAGCTCGGCTCCGTCTTCAGCCGTTTTAGGCTTCGGCGGCTGTTGAACGTCGGCAAACTGTTTTGGGTAGGCGTTTTTCAGTTGCTGGAGCAAGTCGGCCGGGTCGATGTAGACCTCCTCGGCCAACAGTTTTTCCACTTTAATTCGATGCTCTACCTCCTGATCGGTCCAGGGCAAAGGCCGTCCTGATTCTTTCAGCTCCTGTAAATCGTCTTGGACGCGCTGAACGGACTCCTTCTGGTAGTACGCGGTCAGGGCCTGGGAGAGCGGCCACTGGATAAACTGAACGACATACCCGCCAATGAAAAGCCCGACGATGAAACCGATCGCCAGTCCGAAAACCGCCTTGAACAAACATTTTCGCAATTCTTCGAGGTGTTCCCCGAAGGTCATCGTGCTCTCTGTAAACAGATCGTCTTCAGTTGGCTCGGGCATTGGCGCTCTCGTGGAAAGCAATTAAGTTTAACACCCCAGGCGACCCGCCGCAACAAAACTCGGGAGGACTTGCCACCCTCCATGCACATTGTAATAATTTTGTCCGTCGCTCCACTTCCCCTGATGCTTCGTCCGCCGATGGTTCCACTCTATCCCCTTCGTTTCCGACCGATCCCGCGGCGATACCTTTGGGGGGGGCGACGACTGGCGACCTCGCTCGGCAAGAAGGTCCCGCCCGGCGAAAATTGGGCCGAAAGCTGGGAAATCGTCGATCATGGGCCGGACCAGAGCGTTGTCGAGTTCGGACCGCTGGCGGAAACGACCCTGGGCCGGCTCGTGCGTGAGCGGGGGAGTGAACTTCTCGGCCGTCATCATCCCCAGCCGCGTTTTCCGCTGTTGCTGAAGTTCCTCGACGCCGCCGCGCCCCTTTCGGTCCAGGTCCATCCGGACGACGCCCGCGCCGCGCGGCTCGATCCGCCCGAATTGGGAAAGACCGAGGCGTGGGTAGTGTTGGAGGCCGCGCCGGGCGGCACGATCTACGCCGGACTGAAACGTGGCGTCGACCGCGAAACGCTGGCCGCCGCGATACGCCGGGGCAACTGCCGGGATTGTCTGCACTCCTTCGAGCCGTCGCCGGGCGATTGCATCCTGCTGCCCGCCGGAACGGTTCATGCACTCGGCGCGGGCCTGTTGGTAGTCGAGGTCCAGCAGTCGAGCGACGTCACCTATCGGCTGTTCGATTGGAACCGCGTGGGGACCGATGGACGGCCGCGTTCGTTGCACGTCGAGCAGGGCCTCGACGCGATCGACTTCGACCGCGGTCCGGTGGAGCCGCAACGCCCCCGGAAGACCGACCGGCCGGAGGTGAGCCGGTTGGTCGATTGCGAGAAATTCGTCCTGGACCGCTGGGACTTCGACTGCCGGTTGTCGGCCGCGGCGGACGGCCGCTGCCACGTCATCGCGGTATTGGAGGGTGCGGTCCGAATCGAAGGCGATCCGGCCGACTCACCGCTGCCGCGCGGCGGGACCGCGTTGTTGCCGGCCGCGTTGGGCAACGTGCGGCTAACTGCCCAAGGCAGGACCATTCTCCTGGATGCCTACCTTCCGTAACGCAACATTGTCTTGTTTAGCCGGCGGGCTACCCATCCTTGTTTTTCCGGCCAATTCCAACGCGGCGAGCTTGCCTCGCCGGCTAAAAGGCGTTGGGGCATCTTCCACCCCTTCCGCCCGGCGTGTATAATAAACTAATGCGACTCGAATGGGACGAACACAAGAACCAAGCCAACATCCGAAAACATGGACTGGACTTCGTTGACGCATGGGAAATGTTCACCATGCCCATGCTTGTCGCCGCCGATGATCGAGAAGACTACGGAGAAGAGCGCTGGATTGGGGTTGGTTTGCTGCAGGCGCTGGTCGCCGTCGTGGTCTACGTCGAGCGCGACGAAGACGTAATCCGTATAATATCTCTCAGAAAGGCGCTTTCCCATGAGCGCGCGAAATATGAGCGAATCCTCCAAGACCGATTGGGACCGGATTGGCGCACTGGACGATGAGGGAATCGACACGTCGGATATTCCGCCGCTGTCGGAGACCTTTTTCAATAAGGCGACTCTTCGCGAGCCGCGGCGGCCAGTGTCCGTCACCATGCATATCGATCCGGAAGTCCTGGCTTGGTTTCAGGCCCAAGGCCGGCGATGTGAAGACCGCATGAATGCCGCCCTGCGGATTTATGCCGATGCCCACAAGGAGTAACCGGTCGAGTTCTCTCTTTTTCCCGGCCAGGAGTTTTCAATGTCTGACGCGACGGTCGATCTGGGGCCGGTCCCTAGCAGTTGGAAGCGGCGACACCTGTTGGGACTCGAAGAGCTTTCGGCCAAGGAGATCACCCTGATCCTCGACAAGGCGGAGGTGTTTAGGCAGGCAATGGACTCCGGCGAGCGGAGGATTCCGCTGCTGACCGGCCGGACCTGCGTGAATCTGTTCTTCGAGGATTCGACCCGCACGCGGAACAGCTTCTCGCTGGCCGCGCGGCGGTTGGGCGCCGAGGCGCTGGACTTCTCCACCTCGACCAGCAGCCTGTCGAAGGGGGAGACCGTCATCGACACGGCCAAGAACATCGAGGCGATGGGCGTCGACGCGGTGGTGGTGCGTCACCGCACGCCGGGCACGCCGCTGCTGCTGGCCAACAATCTCCGCTGTAGCGTGGTCAACGCCGGCGACGGCCCGCACGAACATCCCACTCAGGGACTGCTCGACATCCTGACTATCCGCCGGCGCAAGGGTCGCATCGACGGTCTGACGGTGGCCCTGGTCGGCGACATCGCCCACAGCCGCACCGCCCGATCCAACATCTGGGGACTAAAAAAACTCGGCGCGAAGATCATCGTATGCGGCCCCTCGACGTTGGTCTCGCCCCGCTGGGCCGAGTTGGGAGTCGAATACTCGTACAGCCTTGACGATATTCTCCCGCGCGTGGATGTGTTGAACCTGCTGCGGATCCAGTTCGAGCGGCAGTACACCCGACCGTTCCCTTCGGTGCGGGAATACGCCCATCTGTACGCGATGGACCGCGCGCGGCTGGCCAAGGCCAAATCGGACGTCTTGATCCTGGCCCCCGGCCCGATCAACCGCGGCGTGGAGGTCACGGCAGACGTGGCAGACGGCCCCCAGTCGGCGATTCTCGAGCAAGTGACCAACGGCGTGGCGGTGCGGATGGCCGTGCTGTGGCTGATTCTGGGGCAACGGTAAACCGAAGTCTCATTCCGGCAAAGACGGGACCATGAAAAACACGGCGGCAGCCACGCCGCATAAGGCGGCAATCAGAATGCCGGCAAATATCTTTTCGTTGACTCTGGTTCCCACGGCGACACGCGCCAGGGCCGCCACAGGGACGGCAAAACTAAAGAAAAACGGTTCGCCGAGATTCGCCAAGCTCTTGCCCGTTGACAGTTCGGAAAACATCAAGCACATCCATACGGCAAAGGGAATAACAAGGGCGAGCAACTCCCAAGTCCGCCAATGAATGCGTTTGCGCCCGAAGAAAATGATCGGCACCGATGGCACGGCCGCCAGGCCGGCATATATCAGCCAGATAATTAACATCGCGTTGAATTCTTCCATGATAACTCACGGATTGCGCGAATCCCTTTGACCGACCGGCTTCGGTCGTCGGGGGGGGAAGGAGACGACTCTTCGGCCGCTCGCCTGCTCTTGCGCTTTCAGATCGCGATGTATTGCCTTCAGGTCATACCCAAACTGCTTTGCATAAGCCTCGCGGATTTCTCGCACTTCTTTCACGATGCTGTCCATTTTATTCGTCCTCCCGTAGCAACTCCTCCGGCGTACAAATGACCGGCGGTTCGTAACCGTGTTTCCAACAGACCGATTCAATCCGCAAACGCAAGGATGCGTTGGCGATATGGGTGCAATTCCAAGTGAGCAGGTAGTTCATTCCATGCACAGCTGAAACGGCGATATGCAGGGCATCGACCACCGTTTTCTCGGGCAAAGGCACCTGACGCAGAAGCGACTCGGCAAGGGCCGTTGCGTCCGTGGTTTGCTCCAACAACGGCAGGTCGCGGATTGCGTCCAGTCGCTTGGCGGCGGCCTCTGGTTCTCCCCCCTGGCACTCCCGCACGACAACCTGCGATACATACAGTTCAAACTCAGCCCGCCTCTGCTCCCACCATTGGCGAGTGGTTTGCTGGTGGGCCGAGCGAATCAAGTCATGACTTGGCCGAGCGGTCAGGTAGCTGGGAATGGTCGTTTCCAGGTATAGCCGTGGTTTCTCGATCATTGTCGAAGGTTCTTTTTACCCCACCGAAAAGCCGAACGACGTGCGGCTCAATTGATCCCTCTTTATGTAATGTACCACAGATTAGGTTTCGAGGGGAAGTCCCTCGTTGCGGTAAACCCCAGCAAATCAACAGTTTAAGGCGACTCAATCTCTTTCTGCACTTTCTGAAAAAATGCCCATTCTTCCCAAATTGAATCGCGCGATCCGTTTACCCGAGTTGTTTGCGTCCGGCAACCGCTGGACTTTGCCTGCTGACAATGCTTTCGACGCCAAGTCGATTGTCAGACGTGGTGA
>JAHIKV010000229.1 GCA_018897395.1 Planctomycetota bacterium
GAAGCTGGAAACGTGGATCAGCGAGCGGGTGCTCAAGCTCACCTGCACCGCCGAAGACATGCTGCCGCTGGCCGACGCCTGCCGCTTCACGGGCGGTAGTTTTCAAGCGGAATACGGCGGCCGGCTGAACAAATGGGATGAAGCCGAGCGGGCCGAACTGACGGCCGAACTCGACGCCGCCTTCTTTCACCTGTACGGCATCGCCCGCGACGACGTCGAGTACATCCTCTCCACGTTCAAAGGCATCCACGCCCGGCAAACCCTCTTACCCGGCGCGGTCAGCGTCGCGGAGCGCATCTTGCAGAAGTACGCGGAAATGTCCTTCCCCGCGTAGAAGTAGGCCGGGTTGCAACCCGGCGATCATTCCCGCCGGGTCACGACCCGGCCTACGGTTTAGCCATCCCCACCGCCGGATGGACGGCCGTGGAGCGGGTCAGGCGTTAGTGCTGCTTCGGTTTAGCCCCGGCGTCCACGCCGGGAGCGGACCCCTCCACGCCGCGTGGACGCGGCGGCTAAACTCTTTATTTTCCTCGGTTCAGCCCCGGCGCTTTACCGCCCGCTACATTTTTTGGCGGAAAACCGCTATAATCCGAGGCACCATGAACCTGGCGAGAATCCACCGGCTGCTCGAGTTGATCGGCCTGCTT
The DNA here is from genome assembly GCA_018897395.1 of Planctomycetota bacterium. GTDB lineage: Bacteria > Planctomycetota > Planctomycetia > Pirellulales > Thermoguttaceae > JAHIKV01. The sequence goes on from JAHIKV010000229.1 coordinate 648, forward strand.
CAGGCCGGAAGGGGATATAACGCCGAGGGGCTTGCCCAGGCCTGCGGCGTGAGCCGGCGCTCGATCTTCCGCGACCTGGATTTGCTGCGTCAGTCGGGCGTGCCGGTGGCGTTCGACGAATCGCGGCAGTGCTACCGCATCCCCGGCGCATGCCTGTTGCCGCCGACGAATTTCACCCCGGAAGAGGCGTTGGCGTTGCTGGTGCTGTGCCATGAGTTGGGGCACGGGCTGCCGTTTCTCGGTCCGGCCCGCAGCGCGGCGGTGAAACTCGAGAGCACCCTTCCCGCCCGGCTCCGCGATCAGCTCCGCAACGTCATCGCCGCCGTCCAGATTCAACCGACGCCGAACAATCCGCTGGAGGGCCGAAAGCCGCTCTACGAACAACTGCTCGAGGCGATCGCCAACCGACGGAACGTCCGCATCCGTTACGGCAGCTTGCAGGAACAGAAGGAGATATCCACCCGGCTGAGTCCCTACCGGATGTTTTTCAGCCGGCGGAGTTGGTACGTGGTGGGGCGATCGTCGCTCCATCGAGCGAAACGGACCTTCAATCTCGCCCGAATACTGCAAATCGAGCCGTTGGGGGACCAGTTCCAAATCCCGCGTGGTTTTTCGGTCGAGCGTTATCTCCGCAACGCCTGGCACATGATTCCCGAACGGGGACGGGACCGCGAGGTGATCGTCCGCTTCGATAAGCTCGTGGCCCAAAACGTGGCCGAGGTCAACTGGCACAAGACCCAGCGTTTGGAGTTCCGCGACGACGGCACGCTCGACTTCCACGTGACCGTTTCGGGGCTGAACGAGATATCCTGGTGGATTCTCGGCTACGGCGACCAGGCCGAGGTGCTCCAGCCGCCGGAACTCCGCAAGCTGGTGGCCGCCCGCGCCCGGCGGATGGTGGAGAAGTACTCGTAGGGGCGACTGGACAATTACTCTGGTTCCCACGCTCCGCGTGGGAACCCTTTCGTTCCGACGCTCTGCGTCGGTGACGGGGCGTGCGACGCGGAGCGTCGCGGGCAGTGCGTTCCCACGGAGGACCGTGGGAACGAGAAATGCCTGCTACTGGACATACCGCCGTCAATCGGCGAAGATATTATCCATGCCCTATCAAAATTTCGACGTCGAGAGTCTGGCCCGATACTTGCACCTTGCCCCGCAGCAAGTCGCAAAGCTGGCCGATCGGGGCAAGCTGCCTGGTCGAAAGGTGGGGGGGCAGTGGCGGTTCGCCAAGCCCGACATTCACCATTGGCTGGAACGGCGGATCGGCCTCTCCGGCGAGTTGGAGCTGATCGAGGTCGAGGCCGTGCTGCGTCGTTCGGAGCCGCCGGAGCAGCAGTCCGATCCCCGCGTGGCCGAGATGTTGCCGCTGGAGGCAATTGCGGTCCCCTTGCACTCTCGCACCCGCAATTCGGTGATCGATTCGATGGTCGAGTTGGCGGCGGACACGGGCTGGTTGTGGGACGCCAAGGAAATGGCCCGCGCGGTCAAGGCCCGCGAGGACATGCACACCACCGCACTGGAAAACGGCGTGGCGTTGTTGCACCCCCGCCGTCCGATGCCCAAGATTCTTGCTCAGCCGCTTCTGGCGTTGGGACTGACCGGCAGCGGCATCCCCTTCGGCGGCGAATCGACCCTCAGCGACGTGTTCTTTCTGATCTGCTCGACGGAGGACCGGGGCCATTTGCGGACGTTGGCACGGCTCAGCCGGATTCTGACCGCCGCGGGCTTTTTCGACGCCCTGCGCCGAGCGGAAAATGCGGAAGAGGCGAGGCGAGTGATCGTCGAGACGGAGGAAAATCTGTAGACGCGTTTAGCCCCGGCACTCGCACCGGGCGAAGTGCTGAAATAGCGGTATATTTCCCGTGGCCGCGGCGGGGCCGATCGTTGTATAATGAAGATTGGTACGATACAGTTTTGCGGATTCGTGGAGGTCGCTGATGGCAAACTCAAGTGAAGTGCAATATGTTTTCGACGCCGACGGAAACACTCGGAGCGCGATTGTGCCGATCGAATTGTGGCGGGAAATCGAGTCGGAACGGGAAACCGCCTATTTACTCAAGAGCGAGACGATGAAACGTCGGCTGTTGGAAGCCAAGAAACGTCAGGAAGGCATCTCCGTCGAGGAAGCACGTGAGAAACTTGGAATTTGATCCGTCCGCCTTCGATGATTTGGCTTGGTGGATGCGTCATAACCGCAAAAAGGCGTTGCGAGTCATGGAAATCATTCGAGATGTCCAACGCGATCCTTTCGTCGGTAAGGGCAAACCAGAACCGCTCAAACACGAATTGGCCGGATGCTGGTCGCGGCGGATCGACCAGGAGCATCGCGTGGTCTATCAAGTCACGGGCGAGAAGATACGACTTCTTGCTTGCCGTTATCACTACTAATGCCGATCGCCGTCATGCCCGAGATTCAGATATTAGTGGTCGGCGATATTCACCGGACGGAGTTCCGCGAATCGGCGTCGTGTCTGAAACGTTCGGGAGTCGTGGAGATCGCCGCCGACGTGGAAACGGCCGAGGCCGCGTTGGCCCAGCGGCGGACCGCGCCGGAGGTGATCGTCGTTGCCCAATCTTTTCCGGGGCAGTTTCCGCACGGGGCGATCGACCGACTGCGTCGGGCGGCGCCGTTGGCGCGGATACTCGGGTTGATGGGGAGTTGGTGCGAGGGGGAGATGCGGAGCGGGCGGCCCTGGCCGGCCACCGCGCGGCTCTATTGGCATCAATGGCCGGCACGCTGCCGGCGGCAGTTCCGTTGCCTGGCCGGCGGCAAACGTTGTTCCTTCGCGCTTCCGGCCACGGCCACCGAGGAAGAGCGGCTGCTGGCCGACGCCGTCTTCCCTCTCACAAAGGGAGAGGGGCAGGGGGTGAGGGGCCAGAGGTCGGAGGTCAGAGGCCAGGGGTCAGGGGGTGGCATGGAAGTGGAGAGTGGAGAGTGGAGAGTGGAGAGTGCCAAGGCGGAGGGCGGAGGGCGGAAGGTGGAAGGCGGAAAAAATGTTCCCGAACCCCGAATCTCCGCCTTCCGCCTTCCGCCCTCCTCTAATCCCCAATCCCTAATCCCTAACCCCTTCGGCGGCTTGGCGGTGGTCCGCTGCCGGTCGTTCGAGACATGGGATTGGCTCGGCGGGGCGTGTCGGCGTCGCGGTTTGGCCGCCGTCTGGCAGCGCGACGCCGTTGTTGCCCGAGTGGAAGGCGCGACCGCCGCGGTCTTCGACTGCGCCGACTTGAACGACGATGAGCTTGACGGGCTGCGCAGGCTGTCCGCCGCGCTTCGCCCCGCGCCCGTTGTCGCGTTAATGTCGTTCCCTCGGATCGAGGACCACCGCCGGGCGTTGGCCGCCGGCGCGGCCGCCGTGCTTTCCAAACCGCTGATTCTGGACGATCTGTTCGCGGAGATAATCGCGGCGGTCGAGATCGGTTCGTAAACACCTATGTTCGGGATAACGGCATCAATGGAAAATAGCCGGGGGCTAACAGCCCGTTGAAAAAGGGTGCCACTGCTGGCTTGTCCAGCAGTGCAGGGAGAAACTCCCGGTAAAACACTGCTGGACAAGCCAGCAGTGGCACCCAAACTCCCGGAATCCGACTTTTTCAACGGGCTGTTAGCCCCCGGCTATTCCGACATTGTATTTCTGAAAGTCAAAAAACGGAGTTGCATCATTTACCCGACCATCAGCAATTGCCGACCATGCAGATAAATCATTCGCTTCGTCCGGCCGATCTTTCGCCGAAATTGAGCCGGTTGTGGGACCTTTCCGGCGCAAAGATACTTGAAATCGAGAAGAATCTCGATCCGGCGGCAGGCGCGCCGGTCTATACGGTGCAAGGAAAGTACACCGCCCGGGGTTGGACGGAATGGACGCAGGGTTTTCAGTTCGGCTCCGCGTTGTTGCAGTTCGA
>JAHIKV010000031.1 GCA_018897395.1 Planctomycetota bacterium
TCCAAGGTTCAAGGTTCAAGGTCTACTTCACTAACCACTAGCCACCAACCACTAGCCACTAATTCTAATCCCCAATCCCTAATCCCTAATCCCTTGTTTTCCGTCCGTACTCCCACCGCAATCGTGACCGACCTGGGCACGGAGTTCGGCGTGGAAGTGAGTGGGGAGGGAGCCACCGAGTCGCGCGTCTTCCGTGGTTCGGTGAAGGTGCAAGTAGTCGGCGATGGTCTCCCCTCTCCTTCCGGGAGAGGGGCCGGGGGTGAGGGCAGTGGGCAGGTGGTGGTTTTGCGGGCAAACGAATCGGCCCGTGTGGACGGTGGCGACGAGCCTCGCATCACGGTGCTTGGTGCGTCGGCCAAAACGGCCGATTTCACGCGCAGGATTCCCAAGGTGACGTACAAGACGCTGGACCTGGTCGATGTGGTGGCCGGCGGCGACGGCTCTTCCGGTCGGCGCAACCGGAGAATCGATCCGACCAACGGGCAAGCAGGCGCGATGACGCCAAAGGATATAGACTCCAAAGTAATGTTTATCGGCGACGGAAAGTATCATCGCGTCGAGGCACTGCCGTTCGTGGATGGCGTTTTCATTCCCGACGGCGGCAAGGGCGCGGTGCAAGTCGATTCCGCCGGCAATATGTTCGCCGACTTTCCCGATACTCGAAATGTCACGTGGAAGCCTATTTGGGCGGGCGGCGCGATTCCCACCGACCCGCCGTCCCCGGCGTTTTTGGGTGGCATCGACTATGCTTCGCCTCCTCATTGCCTGTTGTTCATGCATGCCAATAACGGAATCACCTTCGACTTGGAGGCGATCCGGCGCGCGAACCCCAGTTGCAAGCTGCTTCGGTTCCACGCCGTGGCGGGCAACAGCAGCGAGGCAATGTACTCCCCGAACGGCGAGAGGATAATCGCCGACCTTTGGGTGCTGGTCGACGGTCAGGTGCGTTTCGAGCGCCACGAGGTCGATGGCTACAGCGGCGCGTTTTCGGTCTCGATTTCAATCGGCGGCGACGATCGCTTTCTGACGTTGGCAACCACCGACGGCGGGGCAAGCAATGTCTATGGCGATTGGACCATGTTCGGCGATCCACGGCTGGACCTGATGCAGGTCGATGCGAACGAACCAAAGGACAAAGGAATCAAAGGCTTAAAGGAGGTGAGACTATGAACGGTCCATAGCGAACGGTGCTTCTCGTTCCCACGCTCCGCGTGAGAACAATGTACTCCTCACGCTCCGCGTGAGGAAACCAATGTAGTCCGCACACTCCGTGTGAGGAAACCGCGTCACGCGGAGCGTGACGAGTACAAACGTGGTTTCCCACGCAGAGCGCGGGAACCGGGAAGGGGTGGCAGTGCAACTGCCACCCCAACAGTGGAAACAGTGTGTCGTGCGTTGCGTTTTGTTTTTAACCACTTGGTGTTCGTTTCTTTTTTGGAGAATTACAATGACTCGCAAGATTACTTTGATCGCGTTGGTTGTCTGCTCGTTCGCCCTGACTGCGGTCGTGGCCCAGGCAACCACAATTTCCCTTCCCATCACAAACGGAGATTTTGAGGCCACGCCGACTGGTGCTATCGGCTTGTACCCCTTCTCGCCTAGCCCCTACTCAAACTACAGCGGAACGATCCCCTCTTGGTCTCAGCCTGCGCAGGATACCGCCGGTGTCTATACTGGTTCAAGCGTAAATAGCCAAACCGTGGGCAGTTCATCGCCTGGTCCGTACTTTAAGGATACTTGGAATCCAGATACGCACGGCCTAAGCGGGAGCCGGTACGCGTATATAGTGAATAGTTTGCCGCAGTGGGCGATATGGCAGCAATTAACGACGGACGGCACCACTCCATTCACGTTTGCAACCGTCGGTGACGTGCTTACGGTCAACTTCTGGCAGAACAGCACCAAGGCCAGCAGTCTAGCCGTCCAGCTCTTTAGGGACTCTGCCCCCCCTGAGGGAACGAGGATCGACGGTGCGGCTAATTTTGCCCTCACGACCCCATGGACATGGCAATCTGACACGTTCACCTACACTGCGACGTCGGCCGACCTTGCAAAACCTCTGTGGTTCCGGCTAGGTTGGGGTTCTGGCCTTGCGCAGCCACTAGTAGACGATGTTACGGCGTCGTATACCCCCATTCCCGAGCCTTCGACGCTGGTGCTGCTGGCGGCGGGGCTGGTCGGTCTGCTCTGCTACGCATGGAGGAAGCGGAGGTAGATTTATGATTTAGGATGTATGATTTCTGATTTGACTGGCGAGATCCGGCGTCGTCACGAAGGCATTTCGTGACGACGCTCGGAGCGCCGGCCATTCTCGGAAGCGCAAGAACTCACGCAAAGGCGCTAAGGCGCAAAGAGAAGGAACTCTTTGTTGTCTTTGCGCCTTGGCGTGATATTCGCGGGGTATGTTTGAGTTCCTTTTCCACTGAACCACGAGGCGAACGATGTACGGTGGCAACCAGAAATCATCAATCAGAAATCAGAAATCCACCGCATTTACTCTAGTGGAACTTTTGGTCGTCATCACAATCATCGGCATTCTGATCGCGCTGTTGTTGCCGGCGGTGCAGGCGGCCCGCGAGGCCGCCCGGCAAGTGCAGTGCAAGAACAACCTCAAGCAAATCGCCCTGAGTTGCCTGAACCATGAAAGCATCCTCGGCCGCTTTCCGACCGGCGGCTGGGGGTGTGCCTGGACCGGCGACGCCGACCGGGGGACCGACTGGCGGCAGCCGGGCGGCTGGTACTACAACGTGCTCCCTTATATCGAGCAGCCGGCGCTGCACGACCTGGGGCTGGGGGCGGGGACCTGGAACAGCCCGGCGAAAATGCTCGCCAACACGCAACGGCTCTCTACGCCCGTGGGCACGCTCTACTGTCCTACGCGGCGCAAGGCGGTCGCCTACCCGTGGACCGGCGCTTTGGGCGCAATGATCATCAACGCCAACACGCCGACGGTGGCGGGACGGAGCGATTACGCCGCCAACGCCGGTGATAACTACACCGACCCCTCGACGTCTCAGATTTGGCCCTATGCCTACGGGCCGAACACCGTTACCGACGTCGAGAACCCCGACGGGTCGGGACAAATGACGTCCACCGCGCGGACCGCCTTCGCCAGGATCGCCAAAGTGGCCACGGGCATCGTTTATTGCGGTAGCTTGATCAAAATGGCCGACGTCACCGACGGCACCAGCAACACGTACCTAGTAGGCGAGAAATACTTGAATCCCGACAGTTACGATACCGGCTCGGACCCCGGCGACAACGAGAGTTGCTGGACGGGCGAGAACCAGGATATGGCCCGGTGGAGTTCCTGGCACTATCCCATCGTCAATCCCACCACGGACTGGTGGCCGCCCTACCAGGACACGGCGGGGAGCACCAACGGCTGGTGTTTCGGCAGCGCGCATGCCAACGGTTTCCAGATGGCCTTCTGCGACGGCTCGGTGCAGATGATGAGCTACACGATCGACTCGGAAACTCACCGCCGGCTGGCCAACCGCAAGGACGGCCAGGCGATCGACGCAAAGAAGTTCTAATGTTTGTAGGCGACAGTTGGGGCGACAGTTCAACTGTCGCCCCAACATGGTTTAAGCAAGGGGTGACCCCTTGCCGAAGAAAGGAAACCGAGGATGATACAATGCACTAGTCGATCCGTTTGGATGCTGTTGGTCATAACGAATCTGTGCTTCGGAGTTTTCCGCGCCGCGGCGGCAGGGCCGCAAATCGCCCACGACTCCGACAAAAAACTGGTGACGATGGCCGACGCCGAGAACCACTTGGTGTTGCGCCTGAACTACGACGGACGCTGCACACTCGATCGGGTCGTTGTCAGAGGGGAGGAGGTCGTCCCCCCGGCCACGGGCGTCTGCTCGTCGATCCGCCTCGGGACGGCCGAGCACACGACGCGGTCGGGGCTGAAGTCGCCCAAGGTCGCGGTTGCCGATAATACGGTGACGGTCTCGGAGATTCGTTTCGGCGGCAGCGGCGTCGACGTGGAAGAGACTTGGTCGTTCACGGTGCAGGCGGACCGGATCGTCTGGCGAATCGCCAGAAAATACCTTACGGGCGGCACGCTCGACGACACCGGCTTTCCCGGCTGGGATTTCACCAGTCCGTCCACCTGGACCGGCGCGCTGTTGGGCACCGGAGGGGTCGCCTGGTTCAGGTTGTTCGATACCCCGACGGCGACTTACGGCGTCCACACGGGGCCGGTGACCTTTTGGAACAGGGACAACGGCGTCTGCCTGCGGATCGTGCCCACGGTTCCCGAAGGGCGGCACGCGGCCGTTCGCTTTAGCCGCCAACCGCGCGGGACACTCTCCTTCAACTACTGCGTGACGGACCAGGAGTTGGCGGCCAAACACGGCCATTCCCGATTCCTTCGGGATAAGCAGGACGTGTGGGCCTCCTTCAAGGTCGTGCCAGGAGAGACCGCGGTGGAGTACACGCTTTCCGGCCTGGACTACGCCGAGGCTTACGACCGGGGCGTTTTCAAGGGCATCGACGGGGCGGCCGTGCGGGAAATCTGCAATACCATCGCCCGCCTCGGTGTAATCGATGCCAAGATCATCGGCAGCAACGGCTGGTACAGTGGATCCGCCGTGCTCCAAGAGCAGTGGTTAGCCCAACTTGGGCTGCCGATTAACGACCCCGCCTATGTCCGGAACTACACTGAAACCTTGGACTATCAGCGCGACAACGCCATCGGGCCGGACGGCCGAGTCAAGCCGCGTTGGTCCTACGGCCCTGGGGACGACATGCCCGGAACGTACGATCGATTCGGCTTTTACGAATGCCAATGGGGGTACATGTTGGATTCACAGCCGGACTGGGTGATCAACGTGTCCGAGCAGTTTGATTTCACCGGCGACTTGGATTGGCTTAGAAGCCACAAGTCCACCTGCGAGCGGGTTCTGGATTACATGCTCCGCCGCGACTCGAACAACAACGGCTTGGTTGAAGTGATGACCGATACTCATGCGCAACAGAAAGGCTGCGACTGGCTGGATATCGTCTGGGTGTCCTTTGAGGCGGCTTCGATCAATGCACAAATGTATCACGCCCTGGTGTTGTGGGCCGATTGCGAAGAACTACTCGGCGATCTGGGCCATGCAGCCAAGTACCGCGCGGCGGCAAACAAGCTCAAGGCGAGTTTCAACAAGACCACCGCAAATGGCGGATTCTGGAATCCTGATCGTAAGTGGTATGTTCACTGGCGCAATAAGGACGGCGCCGTCCACGGCGACAACTTGGTGCTCATGGTCAATTTCATGGCCATCGCCTACGGCGTCTGCGATGATTCCTCACGCCGCGATGCTATTCTTGGCCAGACAGAAGCCGAGATGAAAAAGGAGGGACTATTCTTCTGGCCGACATGCATCTACTCTTACGAAAAGGATGAGGGCCATAGTAAGTTCAATTGGCCATTCCCGTCTTATGAAAACGGCGACATATTCTTAGCCTGGGGCGAGGTGGCTACGCGCGCTTACGCTCAATACGATCCGGCAATCGCCGTGCGATACGTGAAGAACGTTCTGGATCAATATGCCAAGGACGGCCTGGCTTTCCAGCGCTACCAGCGCCGCTCCCAGACCGGCGCGGGCAACGACATCCTCTCGAACATGTCGAGCCCCGTCGTCGGGCTTTATCGAAACATCTACGGTGTCCAGCCGAAATGGAACCGGCTTTACCTGGAGCCGCACCTGACGCCCGAACTCAACGGCACTCGACTCAAATACTGGCTGCGCGACCAGTGGTACACGATTGACCTCGACACGCGGCGCTGCCGGATCGCGGTGAACGATTTCTCCGTGAGCGCTGCCAAGCCGTTCGCCGTCAATGCGAAGGGCGATACGCTGGAATACTTCTGCGGCAATCGAAAGACGTTCTCGATGGCTGTGACCCGTTCGGTTCCGGCGTCGCTGGAGCTTCGCATCGACGCCTGGCCGAGCGCCGCCGCCGGCCTCCGAAAA
>JAHIKV010000230.1 GCA_018897395.1 Planctomycetota bacterium
ACGTGTAGTCCGTCAATTCAGGTCGGTTGGGGCACTAGCAGCCCGTTGAAAAGGGTGCCACTGCTGGCTTGTCCAGCAGTGGCACCCAACGTGTAAAGTCGAGATGGACAGACCACTAGATTCCCGAGGGTGTCCGGAAATAGTACCATTTAGCCCGCCGTGAATACACGGCGGGCAGCGGTGGTTGGACGCACCAGACCGTGCCCCGGGTGTATTCACCCGGGGCTAAATAGCTGTTTTTGCGGGCCAATTCTCGGACACCCTCAGATTCCCAGCACTCCCCATATTGCCACGGCCGGACAGGCTACCATCAGGAGCAAACCGAGTACGATCGTCGTGCGGCGGATGCGCCGCTGGCGACCGATCTCGGCCGCGTCTGGAGTGGGATCGTCGGCGGGTATCGTGCCGATAATGGACTTACCCGTCTTGGCCCGCACTTCCGCGGCGGTTGCCACGGGCGGCTCGATGCCCGCCCCAAGCGATAGCGAACCGGCGCCGAAGGCCATCATCAGGCCGGCTGCCAGCGTGGTCCACATCAGACGCCGCCAGCCGTAGTCGACCGGCGGCGGATTCTCGACGAGCCGGGCGTGCTCGACGGAGTATTGCGGCCCCGACTGCATCCATTGCATCGCCCGTCGCTCGGCAAGCTCGGCCTCCTCGCACGTTTTCTTTGTCTGTTCGACCGCCGCCGTAAGTTCCGCGAGTCTCCGTTGGTATTCTTTTTCCAGCCGTTCGGCGACCCGGCGTCGCGAGGCTTCGATTTCGGCCTCCGCCTGGGAATCGGGGATTTCCCGCGGGATGTCGGCCATCCGCCGTTCGAGCTCGACGATCTTGTCCGAAACCTCGCGCACCGCCGGATGGAGATGAGTGCGGTCGTCGAGCAATTCTTTGCGACGTTTTATCAGCGCCACGGATTGGCGTTCGAGCTCGAGCCAACGAGGATTCGTGACCATCGACGGCCGGGACTTCACGTCGGTTGTTGCGGACGGTTGCTTGGCGTCCGCGTATCGAAGCTTTTGCTCGAACGCCTCGAGCCGCGCCACGCTCTCGTCGTGCTCCCGGCGTGCCTGCTCCACCGACCGACGCGCCTCGATCCGTTGCCCCTCCACGCGACTCCGCCACTCCTTCCGCCGGTCGCCGACGTACAACTCGGCCATTGAGTCGGCCGCTTCCCTCGCGCGTTGAGGGTCGGCGTCCGTATTGACGAACGGAACGCGATGTGGCACAGCCGCTCCCGGCTGTGCGACGCCTTGGACACGGCCGGGGGCGGCCGTGCCACCAAGGACATCCCCGGGGTGTTCGACGATGTATGCCGTCGCGGTGTATGTTGGCTTGGCGCGGACGGGCAACCACTTCTCGTGCCCCCAACGATATACGACCAGCGCGGTCATGCCCGCAACAAACAGGCACAGCAGTACCGGAACCTTGCCGTTCGACCGTGGCCGGACGGTTTGTTGCGGGTGTATCCATTCCATTTTGGACATAATCCGATCCCCCATTTTTTGCAGGCGCATACCCACCCATTATTTCGACATCGACCCACCCGACGCCACAGCTTTAACATCAGGGTGGGCCAGAGTCGTTTAACCCGGAGCCATCGGCGACGGCAGGGCAGCGGGAGATGGGTGACATCCCCGTCGCCGATGGCTCCGGGTTAAACGATGGCGGCAGCGGGGCGGGGGACGAAAACAGGGCTTGCCAACAAGTATGGGGACTCCTTAAAATGGCGGTCCTCTAACACTAATCTTAAGAATGGAGCGCATACGGTGTCGCAAGTCGAAGTTAAGTTACCTTATAAGGTTGCTGATCTTTCGCTGGCCGATTGGGGCCGGAAAGAGATTCAACTGGCGGAACGGGAGATGCCCGGCCTGATGACGCTGAGGCGCAATCACGGCCCGAAGAAGCCGCTGGCCGGCGCCCACGTGGCCGGCTGCCTGCACATGACGATCCAGACTGCGGTGCTGATCGAGACCCTCCGCGAGCTGGGTGCGGAAGTCCAATGGAGCAGTTGCAACAAGTTTTCGACCCAGGACCACGCCGCCGCCGCGATCGCCGCCACGGGTGTGCCCGTCTACGCCTGGAAGGGCGAGACCGACGCCGACTACGACTGGTGCATCGAGCAGACGCTCTTCTTCCCTGACGGAAAACAGTTGGACATGATCGTCGACGACGGGGGCGACCTGACGGCGATGGTCCATGAAGAGCGGTATCGCCACCTGTTGAGCGGCATCCGCGGCCTGTCGGAAGAGACCACCACCGGCGTCCATCGCCTCTACCAGATGCACGAGCGCGGCGAGTTGGGCGTGGCCGCCATGAACGTCAACGACTCGGTCACCAAAAGTAAGTTCGACAACCTCTACGGATGCCGCGAGTCGTTGGCCGACGGCATCAAACGGGCGACCGACATCATGATCGCCGGCAAGGTCGTGGTCATCTGCGGATACGGCGACGTCGGCAAGGGCTGCGCCCAGTCGATGCGCTCCTACGGCGCCCGAGTGCTGATTACCGAGATCGATCCGATCTGCGCGTTGCAGGCCGCGATGGAGGGGTTTGAAGTGACGACGATGGAAGACGCCGCCCCACGCGGCAACATCTTCGTCACCGCCACCGGCTGCTGCGACGTGATCACCGCCGAACATATCAAGCAAATGCGCGAGGACGCGATCGTCTGCAACATCGGTCATTTCGACCACGAGATCGACGTGGCCGGGCTGCAAGCCATTCCCGACGTGAAGCTGATGAACATCAAGCCGCTGGTCGATCGCTACACTCTACCCAGCGGCCGTTCGATCATACTGCTGGCCGAAGGACGGCTGGTGAATCTCGGCTGTGCAACGGGCCATCCGTCGTTCGTCATGTCCAATTCGTTCACCAACCAGGTGATCGCCCAGATTGCGCTTTGGTCGGAACCGGACAAATATCCGATCGGCGTTTACACGCTGCCGAAGCACCTCGACGAGGAAGTCGCCCGGTTGCATCTCGACCAGCTTGGCGTGAAGCTCTCTAAGCTGACGCCCAAACAGGCCGAGTATCTCGGCGTGCCGGTCGGCGGACCGTTCAAACCGGATTATTACAGGTATTAGGGATTAGGGATTGGGGATTAGGGATTAGAAAACGAAGTTGGGCAACACGGGACGCAGATGGCTAAACAAGATACCAAGCTCGAAGCAGAAGGCGCTGAGTTCCTGGTTCTCGGCCAGCTTCTCCTTCAGGGCATTTCGGCATACAAGACTTATAACAACATGCCGGGGTACGACCTCGTTGCCACCAATCCGGATACAAACAGGTCAGCCAAAATCCAAGTCAAGAGTCGATGGAGAACCGGCGCTCCCCACTTTTTAATCAAGAATTTCGATGATTGTGACTTCGTTGTTGCAGTGCGCCTTAACCGAGGCAAGAAAGGTGGCGGCGGTAGCATGCTTCCGCAATCGCCAGAGTTCTTCGTCCTGCCGGTGGAGATCGTGAAGAAGGTTCGCCGGCAAGGACCGTGGAGCAAGGTAGTGTTTCGGGATATTGAGGACCTGGAAAAGTACAAGGACAACTGGTCGCTTATCGCTGAATTCCTCGCAGACACCGTCTAGCCTTTCCCTAACCCCCAATCCCTAATCCCTATCCTCAACAATGCCCGATATTCAAGCCTTCCGTGGAGTGCGTTACAACCTCGGCCGTGTCGGATCGCTCAGCGATGTTGTCACGCCGCCATACGATGTGATCGGCCCCGAACTGCAGGACCATTTCTATAAGCTCCATCCGAACAGCTTCATTCGCATCGACCTGAACCGCATCGAGCCGGGCGACGACGACGAGAAAAACAACCGCTACACCCGCGCGGCGAAGTTCTACAAAAATTGGTGCGAGGAGGGCGTGTTGACGACCGAAGCCGATCCGGCCGTCTACGTCTACCACCAGGAGTTCACCGCCGCCGGCCAGACTCACGTCCGCCGCGGCTTCCTCTGCCGGCAGCGGCTCAGCCGCTTCGGCGAGGGAAAGGTCTTTCCGCACGAGGAAACCCTGCCGGCCGCGAAGGTCGATCGGCTGATGCTCACCGTGGTGACGAAGACGCAGTTCAGCCCGATCTTCGGGCTTTATCCCGACCCGGATTGCGAGGCCCAAAATCTGCTCGACGAGGCCATCGCCGGCAAGACGCCCCTGGTGGCCACCGATCACCTGGGCGTGGTCCATCGACTCTGGCCGGTCACCGACGTCGAGGTCCATTCCAAGCTGACGGCCGTGATGGGACCGAAGCCGATGTTCATCGCCGACGGCCACCATCGTTACGAGACCGCCTGCAACTACCGCGACCAGATCCACGACAGCGGATTCCTCACACCGATCCATCCGGCCAACTACACGCTGATGATGTGCGTGGCGATGGACGATCCGGGCATGATCGTCATGCCGACCCACCGGTTGTTCCGTACAACTGATGGGGCGGCAGTTGAACTGCCACCCCAACAATTGGAGTTGACCAGCGAGGAGTTGGCCGCTCGGCTCAGCCCGTGCTTCGAGACCCGACCAGCGGGCGAAGGCCCCGATGCGGCCACCGCCGTTTGGGAAGAGATCGAAACGGCCGACAACCAGGGCCAAATCGGACTCTATACGAAAAAGGACGGTCGATGGCTGATCGCCACCGTCACCGACGCCGGCCGGGCACAAATTGTCGAAGTCGCCAAGGAGCACGGCGACGAGTGGCGCGGCCTGGGCGTCAGTCTCTTGCATCGCCTGATCGTCGAGGACATCCTCGGCTGCAAGGAATTGCCCAAGCCGAACTACGTCCATCTGATCGAGGAAGTCGTAGACGGGCTGAAGACCGGCGAGTATCCATTGGCGGCCGTGGTCATGCCGGCCACGGTCGAGAACGTTCGTTCGATCAGCCTCGGCGGCGAACGGATGCCGGCCAAGAGCACGTATTTCTACCCGAAACTGCTCAGCGGGTTGGTTATCAATCCGGTGGAGTGAGCGGATCGGGACTCGGGGTTCGGGATGTTTTTCCGCTTGCGGTTTCGCACACTCACTTCCATTGAGTTTTAGTCAAGAATCGTTTCCATTGCCGGCCGGTTCCACGTGAAACCGATTTTTCACACTGCGCGTTCCACATGAAACGGGGGATGTGCGGTGTTTGGCGGTTTCATGTGAAACCTATGGGATCAATCGACCGACAGATTCACGCCGCGTGGACGCGGCGGCTAAACGCGCTTGTCTACAAATTGCCATTCCCCCCGCGGGCGAATCCTTGCTAGAATCCGCCCTCGACGTCCAAACCTTATGCGGAGGGTGGCACCGGCGTCTCGCCAGTGCTGCACGGGCAAGATGCCCGTGGCTCCCGCACGGAAAAATTGTCCAATACGAGTTTTTTGCTATGGATGGGGCGACGCATTAGATCGAAGTAATAAGAGAGGGAATAGACCCCGCATCCCCGCTTCGGTGGAATGGGCCTGCGTGGAGCTTTGCATGGAGGTACTAGATCGTGAGTAAGGATCGACGACTAGGGCGCGGCCTGGCGGCGTTGTTGGGGCAGCTTCCCGCACGCAATGCGCCGGCCGAGCAGGCCCAAGAAGATCGGCCGGCGGAGAATCCCGAAACTCCGCGTGCCGCCGAATCTCAGCCAAAAGCCGCTCCGGCAAAGCCGTCGGCGGAGGCAATGTTCTGGTTGGACCAGCCGCATAAGACGCCGGGCCAGTACGCCGCGCAGCCGCACTCTTCGCCGGAACATGCCCCGCAGCCGGCGCAGGTCGCTGAAACAACTCAGACCCAAACCGCCAAGACAACTCCCTGCCGAGTAAACGTCCGTCAGATCGACAGCAACCCGACCCAGCCGCGTCAGCATTTCGACCCCGACGAGACGCGGTCGCTGGCCGAGAGCATTTCGGCCCACGGGCTGTTGCAGCCGGTCGTCGTCCGCCAGGTACACAATCGCTACCAGTTGGTCGCCGGCGAGCGGCGGCTCCGGGCGGCGATTCAGGCCGGGTGGGTTGACGTGCCCGTAAACGTGGTCGAGGCCGACGACCGGCAGATGGCCGAACTGGCGATCGTCGAAAACCTCCAGCGGAAAGACCTCAATCCGCTGGAAAAGGCCGCCTCGTTCCAAAAATATCTCGAACACTACGGCTGTACGCAGGAGGAATTGGCCGGCCGGCTGAAGCTGGACCGCTCGACCATCGCCAACCTGATACGGCTGCTGGAGTTACCCGAACCGGTCCAGGACGCGATCCGCCGCGGCGAGATCACCCAGGGCCACGCCCGGGCGTTGCTGCCGCTGGGCGAGGTGCGCGAGCAGATCGAGTTCTGTCGGCGGATCTGGCGCGAGGGGCTTAACGTCCGTCAGACGGAGGGCCTCGTGCAAGAGACGATCGACGCCGCCGACCGCGAGCCGCTCGACATTGCGACGCCGTCCAAACCGACGCGCCCATCGCGTGCGAAAAACGAGCAGATCGCCGCGTTGGAGCAGGAGTTCCGGGCCGCGTTGGGGATGAAGGTCAAAATAACGCACAACGCACGCGGCCGCGGCCGGCTGGTCGTTCAGTTCCGCAACCACGAGGAGTTCGAGCGGCTGAAGCGGCACGTCTGCGAAGGGTAGGGATTAGGGATTAGGGATTAGGAGTGTGAAACCATTCCTCACAAATCTAATCCCTAATGGGCAAGTGTCACAGGATTAAGGTCACTTTTATAGCCAAAGGAACTGGAAAGTGCATCCAAGTGGGGGTCCATGCTTTTTTGTCTCGAAGGCTCCTTCGCTCGCGTTTTGAGGAGACTTCGAGACAAAAAAGCATGGACATTACCGCTTGTTGACACCATTTGGGGTGACCTTAATCCTGTGACACTTGCCCCCTAATCCCTAATCCCTAATCCCTAATCCCTAATCCCTTCTTGGCGGTTTCGCACGAACCTGATAGTATGGGTAACACGCGGGGCGTGGCGCAGCCTGGCTAGCGCGTCTGGTTTGGGACCAGAAGGTCGGAGGTTCGAATCCTCTCGCCCCGACTTGCTTCGATAATAGGGAGTGGTTTATGGTCTATCATGGCAAGGTGAAAAACGGAGTTGTGGTGTTTGAAAAGGGCGCAGGATTGCCGGACGGGACGGACGTCCGAATTGAACCGTTTGCACGGGATGAAGGCGTTGCGGTCGAAGGACCGACGCTGGCCGAACAGTTTGCCAACGTAATCGGGACCGTGCCGGATTTGCCGTCCGACATGGCGGCACAGCACGACCACTACCTGCACGGAGCGCCCAAGCGATGACGCGGGTTTTCGCCGATTCGTACTTCTTTTTCGCTCTCCTCAATCCGCGCGACCCGGCGCACGCAAAGGCAGTGGATTTCAGCCGGCAAAACCACGGGCCGTTGGCAACGACTGCTTGGGTGCTCACCGAGTTGGCCGATGGGCTGGCGTCCACGCCGCGCCGGCAGATATTTCGCCGCGTGCTCGACGATTTCGAGGCAAACCGCGCGAACTTGATCGTGCCGGCCAATGTGGAGACGTTTGAGAAAGGCGTAGACTTGTATCACAGCCGTCCGGACAAGCAGTGGTCGCTTACCGACTGCATTTCCTTCGCCGTGATGAAGGAGGAGGGAATCACCGACGCTTTGACCGGCGATCATCATTTCGAGCAAGCAGGATTCAGCGCCTTGCTGAAATAGGGTCGCTCAACCTCCGACGGAGGATAATAACGGGATAAGTCCAATTTCCACTGCCTCCTGCCCAATAATTGGACTTATCCCCTTATTCCCCCCTTATTCCCCCTGATCAACTCCGCCGCTGCCGAGGCCACGCATTGGTCAAGGGTGTCTTGCAGGGCCGACTTGAAAGGGCTCTGTAGAACAGACTATGGGAGCGTTTTTTCGTTTCGTCGCCAGAAAAACGGTTCCTGGCACCTTTATTCACCTGCGGCCACCAAACCGACCTGTCCATCGGTCAGCACGACGGCTGTCGAATGGTTATCCTGCCGTTTGCGGCGAATGTTGCCTTGACAAACCGGCAATAACCAACTCTAATGTGGGGGTAGGTGGCCCTGGACGAAGACGATGATGAGGCGTCGGATATGCGGCTCGATTGTCGCAGCGCCCTGTAGAAAAAGTTCAATTGGCGTCCAGTCGCCCCGACTCCTTTTAGAGTACATGGATTGTACTCCTGTACACTTATCATTAACTCATCGATGTCCGAGCAGCCGCCGAAGGAACTGGTTGCGACGCTGGAAAGCCTGGGACTGGCCACGGCCGGACAGGTGGCGCGGATGGGTCGGCGCGTGCGACGGCTGGCAGGCGACCTGCCCCGGTTCGAGTCGGTGTGGGTCGATGCCCTGGCGCAGG
Organism: Planctomycetota bacterium; assembly: GCA_018897395.1. Lineage (GTDB taxonomy): Bacteria > Planctomycetota > Planctomycetia > Pirellulales > Thermoguttaceae > JAHIKV01. The sequence continues at coordinate 8,306 of JAHIKV010000230.1, forward strand.
CCCGGCTGCTGACACCATTCCAAGCGGCCGAGTTGAACGCCGGTCGCGGCCGGCGGCTGCGCGTCGGGCCGTACGTGCTCTGCCAGCGGTTGCCGTATCCGCTTTATGCCGCCGGCTATCGCGCCCGGCACGTCGAGACGCGCGAAATGGCGCGGCTGGCGGTGATCGAGGACGGCGGCACGCGGCTCGACGAGATTATTCAACGCTTGGAGCATCAAGTGGCCGGTGAACCGGCCACCCCTCGCTCCTCTCCCCTTTCCCCTCTCCCCTCTCCCCTCTTCGTGGCCGAGCCGTGGGTCGATGGCAAGACGGCGGCCGAGTGGATGGTCCAGCATGGCCGATTCCCGCCCGAGGTCGTGCTGGAGATCGCCCGGTCGATGCTGGCCCGGCTGGTCGAGTTGGAAAAATCCGGGGGCTGCCACGGCGACGTGAGCGCGTCGGGGCTGATTCTGACCGGCTCCGGCGAGGTGGTGCTTCCCTGGCCCGGTTTGCGAGGCATTTTGCGGCCGGAGGAGGGCTACGCCCACATCGACCTGCCGCCCGAGGCGTTCGACAACATGGCGCCGGAGCGGATCGCGTCGGGTACGCCGCCGACGGTCGTAAGCGACATTTTCGCCTGCGGCTGTCTCTGGTGGCATTTGCTTTGCGGCCGCCCACCGCTGGCCGGGGGCGACAGTCTGGCGAAGCTTCGCTCCGCCGAGCGGTGCGAAATCCGCGACGTGCGCGAAAATGCCCCGGACGCGCCGCCGACGCTGGCGGCCGCCATTTCCGCGTGCGTCAAGATCGAGCCGAAACACCGGCCGGAGTCGATGGCCCGGTTGGCGGCGACGCTCGGCCCTCCGACGCGCGACGGCCGCGAGGCGTTGATCGGCGCTCTGAACCGATCCGGCCGGCCCGCCGTCCGCTGGACGACCACTGCCCGGTCTATCCGCCGTTCGAGCCGTACTCCGCTCTGGCTGGCCGCCGCGGCATGCACTCTGGCGACGGCCGTTGCGATCGCTTGGCCAGGGGTCAGGGGTCAGGGGTCAGGGTCCAGAGTTCAGGAGATCGGCAAATCCCAAATTCCAAATCCCAAATCCCCCGCCCCCCACCCCCAATCCCCCGTCGTCCCGGCCGCGTATCAGCAGCCGGCGCAACCGCCGATGGAACTCGTGCTGCCGGCCGACCGGCCGACCGAAGCAGGGGCGCTCCGGCTTCGGGCGGGACAATGCGTTCGCGCTCCGTCGGGTCGTCGGGCAGTGGTGCTGTCGCCGCGCATCGGATTGATCGTGGACCGGGAAAACGTCCGCTTCGAGAACATCGACTTCCGCCGCGTACCACTGGCTAAGCCAGTGCCACCCTCTGAAAATGGCGGCCGCGGCGCGGAGGCGGCGTTGGTGCGGCTGCTGGCCGGGGGCGCGGAGTTCCACGGCTGCCGATTCCAAGCGGAGACCGGGCTTATTCCCGTTTCCGCCATCCGCTGGATTCATCCCGCCGCAATGGAAGAGTCGGAAACTTCGTTGCCTAGCGGCCGAATCGTGCTGACCGATTGCCTACTCGACGGCGTCGAGGCGGGGATCGATTGCCGGACCGTCGGAGCGTTGGGCATACAGTTGACCAACACATTGCACCTCGGACCCGGACCGCTGGTGCAATTGGACCATTGTCCTCGGCCGGACGAATCGGTCTCGCTGGCTCTTTCGCAAGTGACGTTGCGCGGCGGCGGGCCGCTGCTGGAGTGTTTTATAGCGGACATAGCGGACATAACGGACGCCAAACGTCAGCCGGGCGAAATCTCGGTCCTGGCAACCGCCTGCGTATTCGCGCCCGAACAAGGCCGGCCGCTGGTGAGAGTTCACAGCGTCGATGCGCCGAGGCGATTCTTGGACTGCTTGCGTTGGACCGGACAGGGTTCGTTGGTCGCGCCGCTTGTGCCGATCCTCGCTTGGCGCGGACCCGACGCCCGGCAGCGAGTCGTGGATGAATCCGCGCTGACGATAGCCGGACTGGTGCGGAGCGAAGTCGGTTTCGCCGATGCGGCGACGAGCGATCCGTCGTCGAGCCGTATCATCCACTGGCAGGCCCCGTTGCAAACGGCCGATCCGCCCGGCATCGACCCCGCTCGGCTGCCGGCAGGCGAATAATTCGCACGTCGTTGCATGTGCGTTTAGCCGCCGCGTCCACGCGGTGTGGAACGGCATTTTTAGTTTAGCCGCCGCGTCCACGCGGCGTGGCGCATTTCTCTTTCCCGGCGTGGGCGCCGGGGCTAAACAGCGCGGTTGGTTCTGTAGAAAAGCAGCCCGACCAGCGTCTTCGAGTCGCGTATCTCGCCCCGCCGAATCAACTCCATCGCTTCTTCCCACGAGCAGTGCAACGTCTGGATGTCTTCGCCGGCCTCGAGCGCGGTTGGTCCGGGACGCAACCCTTCCGCTAAAAACAGGTGCATCCGCTCATCGAGGATGCCCGGCGACATGTAGAACGTGAGCAGATGTTCGATCCGATCCGCGCGGTAGCCGGTCTCCTCGGCCAATTCACGTTCCGCGGTCCGCGCGGGCTCCTCGCCCGGTTCGAGTGTTCCGGCCGGCAACTCGATCAACGTCTCGTCCACAGCCACGCGGTAGTTCCGCAGCAGGCAAAGTCGTCCGTCGTCCAGAATCGGCAAGACGACGACCGCGCCGGGATGGCGCACGACTTGCCGGAGGTGTTCGGTTCCGTCGGGCGCTACTTGTACGGCTTGCTCGACGCGAAAGATTCCGCCTTGGAAAAGGATGTTGGGGTTTGTCATGGGCAAGTGATTTCAATGAAAAGAACATTCAATAAAACGCCGCGTGGACGCGGCGGCTAAACTCTGACCCAATCCCTAATCCCTAATCCCCAATCCCTCGAACGTCACCGGCTGCTCGACGGCCGCGGACAGCCGGGCGAGATACTCGGCCCGCGGGATCGCCACGGCGCCCAGGCGGGCCGCGTGGGGCGAAAGCTGTTGGATGTCCAACAGCGAAAAACCACGCTCGCGCAAGTGCTCGACCAGATGGACCAACGCCACCTTCGAGGCGTCGCGGACCCGAAAAAACTTCGACTCGGCCGCGAACAGCCCGCCGATCGTCACTCCGTAAACGCCCCCGGCCAACTCGTTCTGATGCCATATTTCGACGCTATGGGCGTGGCCCAACTCGTGGAGTCGGACGTAGGCGTCGATCATCTCGGGCGTCAGCCAGGTTTGGCCCCGTCGGCTGGGGACCATGGCGCAACTGCTGATGACGCCGGCGAAATCCCGGTCCCGGGTCACTTGGAACTTCCCGCTCCGACAAGTCCGCTGCAACCGCCGCGAGACGTGGAACCGGTCGAACTCGATAATGGCCCTCGGGTCGGGCGACCACCAGGCCAGCGGGGCATCGAGGTCGGTTATCGGCCAAGGAAAGATGCCGTGGCGATATGCGTCCAACAACCACTCGGGCGACAGCTCTCCGCCGAATCCGACCAATCCCTCGCGGTCGGCATTCTGGGCCGGCGGGAAGTGTTCGGATGGAGGCATGGTGAGGGATTAGGGATTAGGGATTAGGGATTAGGGATTAGGGATTAGGGATTAGGGATTAGGGATTAGGGATTAGGGATTAGGGATTAGGGATTAGGGATTAGGAATTAGTTTAGCCGCCGCGACCATGGGACGACAATGAGGGGTGGGAGGTTCACCGCCCACTCGCATTGCCGTTTAGCCGGCCAACTTGTTCGCCCCGGTTTCGGATCGGTTGTGCCCGTGGCGAGCTAGCTCGTCGGCTAAACCGGAAATCATGGGTATCGGAACGTTGAGCGAGCGGATGTGAACGTCCTGTTGCGGGAAGGCGATCTCTATGCCCGCCGCGCGGAACTCGCGGTCCACCGCTACGTGCAACTCGTGGATCACCGTAAGCCGGTTGTCCAGGTTCGGCAAGTAACACCGCATCACGAAATTCAGCGCGCTTGCGCCGAAGGAGTCGAACACGACGTGCGGCGGCGGATCCTTCAGAACGTGGGGATGGTTTTGAGCGATTTCCAGGAGAATTTTGGTCGCCAGCTCGGTGTCGGTGCCGTATGCCACCCCCACCTCGACGACCACCCGGTTCATCTGGTTCGTGAGGGTCCAGTTCAACACCCGGCCGGTGATGAACTCCTTGTTGGGGATGATCAATTCCTTGCGGTCCCAGTCGGTGATGGTGGTCGCCCGGATACGGATTCGCGAGACCACGCCGCTGATGTCGTCGATGGTGACCACGTCCCCCACCCGCACCGGCCGCTCGAAGAGAATAATCAGGCCGGAGACGAAGTTGGCGAAAATCTCCTGTAGTCCGAAGCCCAGGCCCAAGCTCATGGCGGCCACCAGCCATTGGACCTTCGACCATCCGACGCCCAGCGCCCCGAAACAGAAGATCGTTCCCGCGATGGTGATAAAATAGCGTGAAATGGTGGCCACGGCGTACCGCGCACCGGCGTCGAGCGGCAGGTATTGGAGGACGGCCATTTCCAACAGGCCGGGGATGTTTTTGGCGGCGATCATGGTCGTCGCCAGGATCAGCGCGGCCAGTCCCAAGTCGGCCAGCGTAAGGGAGGTGTACGGAATCTCGAAGCCGTTCAGGATGTTCAGCGCCGGCAATACGTCTACCCACGTGAACCATAAGGCCAATGCCGCGGCCATGGCCAGCGAATACTTGACAAGCCGCCGGGTCTGGGCGTCGATGACCGCCACGTCCCGATCCGGCTCATTCGAGGCCGGCAATTCGGCGGCGGCCGGCGCCTCGTCGCCCCCGGCGGCCTCGCATTGGGCGGCGCGGCGTTTGCGGGCCTCCTCGATGGCCAGCTTCCGCTTGTTCACCAAAATCCACCGCAGCAGCACCGCGCGGAGCATTACCGCGCCGACCAACAGGCAGATGGTCGCGGCCAATCGCACGGCAAGATGTTGGGCCGTGTAGTAGTAGCCGGCCGCCGCCAGCGCGGCCAACGACGCCGGAATCAGAACGGCCGACGGATACCAAATGTAGCGGAAACGATCGAGCCAGCCGCCGCGTTGGTAGGCGATAATCGCCTGAAAAACGCCGCCGGTCGGTCGTAAAATCCGCTGCGTGAAAATCGCGAAACAGGAGATCGCCGCGACGAAGCATATTCGGCCCAACGAATTGTCCCACTCGCCGTTGTCCTGACTCCCCATCACCGCCGCGACGAATGCCAGCGGCAGGACCGACATGCCGAGCCAACGGAGGTTTTGCCGCAGCAGTTTCAGCGCGGAGGCCGACCAGCCGAAATGGGCCTCGCCCAACCCCTTGCCGCAACACGCCCGCCAAAGCAATCTCTGCACAAAATAAACTCCGGCGGCGATAATCAAGCCCGCGCCGACCGCCTTGCAGAGATCGCTTGCGTCGTCGGCCGTAGTCAGCCGCCATCCGAGCCACCAGACCAGCCCCGGCCAAGCCACGGCGGACAAAAACGTCAGCGCCACCGTCTCGACGGTCGGCAGAAAGCGGTAACAGCTTCCCCTCGCCGCCTTTTCGCCGATCTCCGCGATTCGCGCGCGGATCCGCCGTCGCCAGAAAAGCAGCAGCAGTAGCACGAGCATCGCGATGATCCAAATGATGGGGTGCCCTCGGGCGTCGCCCACCAGTGTCCGCCCCACGTCGAGCCATTCCCCCGGTCCGGCCAGCCAGGCGAGCGCTTTTCCCGTGCTGGCCACCTCGGCTCTACCCAACGGCGCGGCGCTGGCGATCCAAAGCACCCGCTCGTCGATAAATCGGCGGCAGCGCTCCGTCTCGTCGATAAGCTCCTGCTCGGCGGTCTTGAGCTTGATCAAATTCTCGTAATAGGTCTCGTGGTCGGCGATCAGGGCGTCGAGATAATTGCGCTTCGCCTCCAACGCCTCGCGGACGGCCGTCTCCAATTCGGGCCGATTGCCGCCTTGAGCGGGCAGATTCAAGTCTTCCAACGCGGTTTGCGTCCGCCGTCCGAGATCGGACAACTCAAAGCGATCCTCTTGGAAGTCGAGTCGATCGAGTTCGCCGTCTCCCATCGTTTCCTGTCGGAGTCCGACGTTGCGGCGGTAGTTGCGCAGGTCGGGCAGCGCCGCCTTGCGCTTCCGCAACATCACGCCGACTACGTTCGACAACCCGACCGCCTCGACTTTCTTCTCGACCGAGGCGAACTCCTTCCGCAATCGGTCGAGCTGGGCGTCGACCTCGTCCAACTGCCGAGTGGAGTCGGCGATCTTCTCGGCCAACAACTTCCGCTTCTCGGCCAACCTGGTGTTCTCCTCCATCAGTCGCTGCACGGCGGGATGGGCCAGGCCGGCCTCACGTGCCGCCTTGCGGGCCTGCTGCTCCGCCTCCTGCTGACGGCGGCCGTTGACGATCTTCTGCAAGCGCTTGATTTCCCCCTCGGCCAGCGCCACCCGTCGGGCGCCCAAATCGCGCAGCAGCGGCAGCAACTCCGCCCGCGCGTCGTATGCCTTCAACTCCTTCTCGCAGGCCAGAATCTCACGCTCGGCGGCCCGCTGCCGGGCCAATAGCAGCAACCGCCGGGCCGCTTGAACCGGCGGACTAGCGTCGGCGGGTGCGGGGGCCTTCAACTCGTTGTTCGCCTCGGTCAAGCCATGCTGCGCGGTGCTGAGCCGCTTCGGCAATTCCGCCCGACGTCCGGCGCGACCCTTCAATTCGCCATCGACTTCGGCCAATTCCTTCCGCCGGCGGTCAAGTTCGGCCTCCTGCTTGGATACTTCTTGCTCGATCTCCGACAGCGCGACTCCGTCGAAACTGGTTTCGCACGTCCCAGCGGGGAGCGAGGTTAGGTCGTCCTTCGTCTGCTTCAGATCATTCGGCGCCTGGGTCACTCGCCGCTCGAAGGTGGCGGCCTGCACGGCCGCGGCCTTCGCCTTCTCCATCTCGGCCAGGGCCTCGTCAAACAACTCCCGGGCCTTGGTCTTCAACGACTCGTCCAGATCGCTCTTTTCGTCGAGTTGCTTTTTGCCCGCGTTGATCTGTTCGATCAGCGCGTCGTCGGACGACGGTTTGGGCGTCTCGGCCGGGACCGGCATGGCAGCCGTAACCGACAACCAGACAACGGTTTGCATCAACAGCCGGAGGCAACGATTCGTGTAAGACATGGGCATTCCATGGTTTTGTTTTTCGTTGGCGCGGACAGGGTGCATTTTGTACCGGCGGGACCACGCCGGGGCAATAGCAAAACCATAAAGCCGCGCTGTGCGCTGTGTGGGTGCATTCCGCACTTTGCGTTTGGCACGGAAGGGTGGCACGTCCCTGAGCGCAGCGAAGGGCGTGGTCCTTGGGTCATCCACGCCCTTCGCTGCGCTCAGGGACGTGCCACCCAAACGCGACCACCACAGCACGGCTTTACTATCGGCCCTAATTGTGTGAACGCCCGGAGTCGAAACGGGAGTCGAAACGGGGACGCAGCTAGTATTGGCAAGTTAGGGTGCGAAAAACTAGCTGCGTCCCCGTTTCAACTTCCCGTTTCAACTTCCCGGGATTCGGGGTTCGGGAAACCGTTTAGCCGCCGCGTCCACGCGGCGTTGTGTGGGTTGATCCGCCGTGTGCCACTGGCTCCGCCAGTGTAGCGTGCTATCGGCTCGACCGATACTTTCTTGCGAAGGCCAGCAGCCCGACCAGCCCGACGATCAGCAGCGTAATCGTCCCCGGAGTCGAAACGGGGACGCAGCTAGTATTGGCAAGTTAGGGTGCGAAAAACTAGCTGCGTCCCCGTTTCAACTTGGCATTTTTTCGTTTTGGAACCGGGTCTGCAACGTGAACCCGACAATTGCTCATATTATGGCCTGCAAGCACCGGTAATACAATCCCCCCCGAATGAACTCCGATCGGGGGGATGCCGAATCGAGTATCGGGGACTTTCGCCGCCGGCTTGACGAGCCGTAAGACCACTGGTAGCATATTTTGTAGGTTAAGCGTGGGGTACCGTCGATGGGCTATTGTTTTCCGGCAGAATTGCAGCAGATGGTGCAACGGGAGTTGACCTCGGGCAACTACTCCTCGGAGGACGAAATGCTGCTGGAGGCGGTGCGGCTGCTCCATCAACGCGAGGAGGATCTGCGGAACTTCAAGGCGCGGCTCCAGGACCGCCTCGACCGACTGGATCGCGGGGAAGGCGTTGAAATCGAAGACGAAGCGGCATTGCGGGCGTTCTTTGACGACGTCCAGGCGCAGGGTCGGCAACGCTACGAGGCAAGCCGAGTTGCCCCATGAGCCGCTTCACGCTCGCCCCCGAAGTTCGTCGGGATTTGGACGCTATCTGGGACTATATCGGCGTCGAGAAGTGTAGCCCAGCGGCCGCGCAACATGTCGTTGAACGATTGTTCGAGGCATTTTCTTCTCTCGCAACACAGCCGCTTCTCGGAGAACAGCGGGAGGATTTGGGCGCGAACATCCGCGCGTTCGTTGTTCGGCCGTACGTCGTCCTGTACCGGCCGCTGGCAGACGGGGCACAGATTGCCCAGGTCGTTCATTCCGCCCGCGACATCCAGGTAATAGCACGGACAAAGAAAGCGTAAATTGCGTAAATTGCCGCGGTCAGGTGCGCCTTGCTGGCCGGTCGCAGGCATGGTATATTACTGGGTTCTACTCGATGGCCCGCGGAGAGCTTCTTGGCGTTCGGGAGGCCGGGCGAACGGGGTGGTGTGTGTGCGTCGAAACAAGTCGGATTCCGAGAATTTTATGGTCAACCGTAACCTTATCCGTGGACTGGACCTTACCGAGGAAGAATGGCAGCAAGAGCTGAATGAAGCGCTCGAGGGCGAGCCGGCCGAAGAGATCGCCTGGACAACCCAGGAAATGGAGTTGAACAGGATCGTCGAAGGCACGGTCCTGCGCGTCGAAGGCGACGTGGTGCTGGTCGACGTCGGTTATAAGAGCGAAGGCATCATCTTCCACAACGAGTGGGATGAAGGCGAGAAGTTGCCCGAGCCTGGCACCAAGGTGAAAGTCCTTATCGAGGACGTGGAGGACATCCACGGCCTGGTGGACGACTCGCGCGGCATGATCACGCTCAGCAAGCGCAAGGCCGAGAAGATCGAGGCCTGGATGAAGGTCATGGAAACGGTCCGCGAAGGCGACGTGGTGACCGGCGTGGCCACGCGGAAGATCAAGGGTGGGTTGCTGGTCGACATCGGCGTGAACGTGTTCCTTCCGGCCAGCCAGGTGGACGTCCGCCGCCCGGCCGACATCGGCGACTATCTTGGCCGGACTATCCAATGCCTGGTGCTGAAAATCGACGATGCACGGCGGAACATTGTAGTCAGCCGGCGTGCGTTGATCGAGGCCGAGCGTGCCGAGAAGAAGGCCCAACTGCTGGCGAACATCGAGGTCGGCCAGCGCCGCAAGGGCGTGGTGAAGAACATCGCCGACTTCGGCGCGTTTGTGGATCTCGGCGGCATCGACGGACTGCTGCACATCACCGACATGAGTTGGGGCCGGATCAACCATCCTTCCGAAGTAGTCTCGATCGACCAGGAGCTGGAGGTGCAAATCCTGCACATCGACCACGAGAAGGAAAAGATCGCGTTGGGCTTGAAGCAGCGGATGCCCAGCCCGTGGGAAAACGTCGAGGAGAAGTACGCCATCGACTCGCGGATCAAGGGCAAGGTGGTCAACGTGATGAGCTATGGGGCGTTCGTCAAGCTCGAGGAAGGGATCGAGGGCCTGGTCCACATCAGCGAGATGTCGTGGACCCGCCGGATCAGCCATCCCAGCGAGATGGTCCAGCCGGAGGACGAGATCGAAGTCGTCGTGTTGAACATCAACAAGGACAAGCAGGAAATCTCGCTGGGCATGAAACAGACCCAGGAGAACCCCTGGGATCGCGTCGCCGACCGCTATCCGATCGGCAGCACCGTCAAGGGCACGATCCGCAACCTGACAAACTACGGCGCCTTTATCGAGATCGAGGAGGGAATCGACGGCCTGTTGCACGTCAGCGACATGTCGTGGACCAGGAAGATCAGCCATCCGAACGAGATAGTCGAGAAGAGCCAGGAGATCGAGTGCCGCGTGCTCTCGGTCGATCAGGACCGCCGCCGCATCGCCCTGGGCATGAAGCAGATGGCCGACGATCCCTGGGCGGCCGACATCCCCGGCAAGTATCAGCCGGGCCAGATCATCAGCGGGCCGGTCACCAAGATCACCAACTTCGGCGTCTTCGTCGGCCTGGAAAACGGCCTGGAGGGGCTGTTGCACATCTCGGAACTGGCCGACCACAAGGTCGAGGACCCCGAAGAAGTCGTCAAAGTCGGCGAGGTGATCGAGGTCAAGGTGCTGCGGGTCGATCCCGAGGAACGGAAGATCGGCCTGTCGCGGAAGCGCGTGGAATGGGCCGAAGAGGCGGAAGCCGCCGAAGGCCGTGAAGAGAAATCTTCCTCGGCCGCCGCCGCCGAACTCAAGGGCGGAGTGGGCGACGGCAACGGACCGCTGTTCAAGCCGATCAACTCCGAACCGGCCCCTTCCGACGAACCGGCAGGATCCGCAGAATCCGAAGGCGAGTGATTACTGGAAGGTTCAGGGTCAAAGGTTCAAGGTTCAACGAAATAATTGAACCTTGAGCCTTTGACCTTGAACCTTGATCCCTTATTTCCGATTCGTCGTTTCCGGCGGGTCCGTTCTTTTCGGCACTCTCCGAACCATAGCTACATTCCCCCCATCTCGTCGCGGCGGGGCTAGGTTGTAGAACTTCCGCGTCCGGCGTCGATAGTTGTCTGTGACCGACACACAACGGCCCGCTAAGGGTATAGACCGCGATGAATAAGACCGCCCGCCGCAGACAAACATCATCCGTTCAGTCTCCGCTGGAGACCTATCTACGCGAGATCAACGAGACCTCGCTGCTCTCGGCCGAGGACGAACATGATTTGGCCGTCGCCATCGGAGAGGGCGACACGCAGGCCCGCGACCGCATGGTCCGGGCGAACCTCCGGCTGGTGGTCAACATCGCCCGCGGCTACACCGGCAAGGGACTCAGCCTGCAAGACCTGATCGAGGAGGGGAATTTGGGATTGCTGCGGGCGGTCGAGGGGTTCGATCCGGCCATCGGCACCCGCTTCTCGACCTACGCCAGCTACTGGATCAAGCAGTCGATCAAACGTGCGTTGATCAACACGGCCAAGACGATCCGCATCCCGGCATACATGGTCGAGCTGTTGTCGAAGTGGCGGCGTGCGAGCAGCCGGCTGGCCGAGGAGTTGGGCCGCACGCCCACGCCCGAGGAGGTCGCTCGTGTGTTGGGGCTGCCGCGCAAGAAACTGCCGATCATCAAGAAAGCGATCCGCATCTACAACCTCACCCCGCAGACCGATCAGGCGGAGGCCGGCTGGTCGCTGGGCGAGATGGTCATGGACGAGCGGGCGCGGACGCCCGAGGAAGAGCTTGTCGAACACGACAACCTGGCCCACGTGATGCGGCAGTTGCGGACGATGGACCCCCGCGAGGCGACGGTGTTGCGGATGCGGTTCGGCTTGGAGGACAGCGAGCCGCGGACGTTGAAGGAGATCGGCGAGACGCTCGGCCTGACCCGCGAGCGGGTCCGACAGATCGAGACCGAGGCGCTCGGCAAGTTGGCCGAGAGCCTCGAAGGCCCGGTCGAGTTGGCGGGGACTCGGGGCTAGGGACTCGGGGCTGGGGACTCGGGATTCGGGACTCGGGGTTCGAGATTACCTTTCCACGGCCGCAGCGCCGCTTGCGGTTTCGCAATTCCGTGCTGCTCCATACTCTTCTTTCCACTTCCGCTATTTCCGGCGATATATGTTGTTTTCCGCGGATTGACACACTCCCCACGCGCGGTAGAATCATTGCCATGCCTCGGACACGGCAGAATAAGTTCGTCCTCTGCGTCAGGAACGACGAATGTGAAGACTTGGAGCCGAGAAAGGTCTATCGAGTGTTGCCCGATAGCAAGGCGCTCCATGACGGCTACTTGCGTATCGTGGACGAGTCGGGCGAGGACTACCTTTATCCCGAGTCCTATTTTGTTCCGGTAAGCCTTTCTTCCAAGGCTCAGGACGCGCTGCTGGTCGGACGGTAGGACAGCCTGTTTTCCAATGTCGGATCTGTCCCGAAATATTCGTTACGCCCTCGCGGAAATAATCTTCCGTCCATCGAAGCGTTGCCACCCCGCCGACCGCAGTCGGCGGGCGTTTTTCACTATCCACTACCCACTAGCCACTAATGACCGACCTGAACCTGGCCGACTACATCCGCTCGATCCCCGACTTCCCAAAGCCGGGGATACTCTTCCGCGACATCACGCCGCTGTTGGCTTCTCCGGCGGCGTTTCGCCGGGCGGTGGTCGATCTGGCGAATCCCTTCCGGCACGAGAAGATCGACGCGGTGGCGGCGGCCGAGGCCCGAGGGTTCATCTTTGCCGCCCCGGTGGCGCTGGAATTGAACGCGGCACTGGTGCCGATCCGCAAGCCGGGAAAACTCCCCTTCGACACCCAATCGCTCACCTACGATTTGGAGTACGGCAGCGACACGCTGGAGATACACGCCGACGCCGTCGCATCCGGGGCGAAGGTCCTGGTGGTCGACGATCTGCTGGCGACCGGCGGGACGGTCGAGGCCTGTTGCCGGCTGGTCGAGCAGGTCGGCGGCGTGGTGGTCGGCTGCGCGTTTCTAATCGAGCTGGCCGATCTCGGCGGCGCGGAAAGAATCTACAAGTACAAGATGGTCAGCCTGGTGAAGTGCAAATAGAGGGATTAGGGATTGGGGATTAGAGATTGGGCGGAGCAACGGCTGACACCCCGCGACCGCAGTCGCGGGACGTTCTCCTAATCCCTAATTCCTAATCCCCAATCCCCCTCCTACCGCCCGAAGCCGACGAAGAAGCTGAAGACCTCGAAGCGGTCGCCCGGCTCCCAACAGACCGGGAAGGCGAAGTCCAGGGCGATCGGCGCCGGCCCCATCGCCGGCACGCAAACCCGCAACCCGAAGCCCGGGGCCACGCGATACCTGTTGCTCCAGTCGCCGATTGTCGGCTCGATCGTGCCGGTGTCGCAGAAGACCACGCCGCGGATCATGTCGTCGGCGGTGATGGGGAACAGGTATTCGGCCGAGGCGAGGAGTTGGAACTGTCCGCCGACGAACACGTTGCCGCCGGTCGCCGCGCTGAAGACGTGCGGAGACGCCCCGCGGAACTCGAAGCCGCGGAGGCTGGAGAAGCCGCCGGCGTAGAAGTGTTCGTAGATCGGCGTGTCGTCGCCGGTGTAGCCCGCCCGCGAGGCCAGGCTCAACACGTGGCGTCCCGATCCGTCGGGGCGTTCGTAGAGCGTGAAATACTTCCGCAGGTCGATCTCCGCCCGCGGATAGGTGAACGAGCCGATCACCTGCTCGATCGACATCTCGATCAGGTGTCCTTCGGTGGCCAGGAAGGCGTTGTCTCGCTTGTCGCGCGCCAGCGACACTTGGAAACCGTGCAGCGCCAGGTCGCGGCCGGTCACTTCGGCAAAATCGGGCAGAGTCGGGTCGATCGTATCGAGGATGTTGATCTTCGCCCCGCGATAGGCGACGCTGCCGGAGAGGTCCGGGGCGAACTGATAGCCCAAGGCCACTCGTCCGCCGATCCGTTGCTCGAACCATTCGCGGTAGCTGCGGTTGTAGTAGTAACCGCTCAGACCCATGCTGACCTGCGAACCGAACAGATACGGATCCTGGAAGTTTATCATGTAGCGTTGTAACTGTGTGCCGGGCACGGCCTCGAGTCGGAACCGCTGGCCCGCGCCGCGGAAGGCCGTCGCGTTGCGGATGTCTTCCCAACTTCGGGGAAAGCGGGTCCAATCGAAGTTCTGCTCGTCCAACACGATCTGGCCGACCAGCCCGGCGTCGGAGTTTATACCCACGCCGAACATCATCCGGCCGGTCATCGCCTCGTGGGCCAAGACCTCGAAATCGAGCGTCCGCAGCGTGTCGCCGCCGTCGGGCGGACCGCCGATGAAGGGGGAGCTTTCGTCGAAGATCGGACCCGGCACATAAGGCCCTTCCGGCGAATCGACCGGCCGCGTGGCGCCTTGACGCGGCCACCTTTGGGCTACGTATTCCGGCGCACGTTGAGTGGTGGAGTTGTGGGGAGACGTGCCGTCGTCCGAGGAAACGCCCCGCGACTGCGTCGTGGGGGTTGGAGAATGCGATCGCGGCAGCGAGGCCGGATTGACCTGCCCCGCGTTGGGCGTGTACTGCGTGCGGATCACTCCGTCGAGCGGTTTCCGCCGCTGCGAGAGGACGTCGGTCAGTTCCTGGGTCGCCCG
>JAHIKV010000231.1 GCA_018897395.1 Planctomycetota bacterium
ACCTGTTGCAGGTAAAAGCCCTGCAACACTAATTTCCGTTCGCTAATGGCAAACCGCCGTGCGACGGAAAATTGCACTGACCATTGATTTCTCCAGTGGAAAGATACACAAGCTGGGCATTTTCTCAGAAAGTGCAGAACGACAGTTAACCAAAGTTATCCAAACGCCCCGCGACTGCGGTCGGGGGGGGTAACATGGACCACCACAAAAAAGCGTGTCGGACTACTATTGGCTATACAACGAAGTGAATATCATGCGGTTGTGCGGTACGCGAGTGGGCAGTAAACTGCCCACCCCTCCTTTTGTGAAACCCACTATCCACTATCCACTATCCACTATCCACTATCCACTACCCACCATGCTCCACCCGCTGGAATCCAAACTGGCCGCGGCTTGGCCTCCCTCCGAATGGGCCGACGTGACGGTCGCGGCGGCCGTCTCGGGCGGATGCGACAGCGTGGCGCTGTTGCGGGCCTTGACGGCCGTTAAGTCCGCCGGCGAGGGGCGAATCTGCGCCGCTCATCTCAACCACCGGTTGCGACCCGAGGCGGACGACGACCAACGGTTCGTCGTCGATCTTTGTAGCCGCCTGGGAGTGAAGTGCGAGGTGGGGCATATCGACGTCGGCCGCGCGGCGGCCGAAGAGGGCGAAGGCATCGAAGCCGCCGCGCGTCGCTGCCGCTATCGGTTCCTGCAAGAGGCGGCCGGTCGGCTCGGCGCGCGGTTCGTCGTCACCGCCCATACGGCCGACGACCAGGCCGAGACTATTTTGCATCGGATCATCCGCGGCACGGGCATTCGCGGGCTGGCGGGCACGGCGCGGGTCCGAACGCTGGGACACGCCTCGCTGGTGCGGCCCCTGTTGGGCGTCCGCCGCGCCGAGTTGATCGCCTACCTCGACGACCTGGCCCAAACCTATCGCCACGACTCGAGCAACGCCGACCGGCGCTTCACCCGCAATCGAATCCGCCTGGAACTGCTGCCGCGGCTGCGCGAACGCTTCAATCCCGAGATCGACGAAGCCCTGCGGCGGCTCGGCTCTCTGGCCGGCGAGGCCCAGACCGTGATCGACCGGCTGGTGGACGAGCGGTTCGAGCGGTGTGTGGCGCCCGACGGGCCGGACGCGGTTGCGGTCGATCTCGATGCGCTGGCCGATTGGCCGCCATATCTCGTCCGCGAGTTGTTCGCGGCCGTGTGGCGGCGGCGGAGTTGGCCCTTGCAGCCGATGGGGCTGACGCGATGGGACGAGCTTGCCCGGCTGGCCGCGTCGCCGACGTCCGCGGCGCGGCGCGACTTTCCCGGCGGCGTGGCGGTGGAAGTCGCCGAAGGCCGAATGCGATTGAGCCGTAATGTTTAGCCCCGGCGTCCACGCCGGGAGTTCAACGGCCCTTTTACCGCTGCGTCGTACCCCGGCGTGGACGCCGGGGCTAAACGAGTTTCCGACCGGAATCACGCAAGTTCATTTAGGGACGGCGCGAGGGGAGATTCGTCTGCCGGAGATCGGCGGTTGCACCTTGCTTTTTGCTCTTGCCCGGCTCGCGTTTGCCGACCAGCCAGAGCAGAATCGGCGCGGCCACGTAAACGGTGCTGTACGTTCCGGTGAGCACGCCCACGATCAACGCAAAGGCGAAGCCGTGGATCGCTTCGCCGCCGCGTATGTAGAGCACGACGACCACCAACAGCACGGTGAAGGAGGTCAACAACGTGCGAGAGAGGGTTTGGTTCGTGCTCAGGTTGATCATCTCCCGCGTGAGGTTGGGATCCTTGCCGCGGACCTCGCGGATGCGGTCGAAGATGACGATCGTGTCGTTGACCGAGAACCCGATGATCGTCAGGAACGCGGCTACGATGGGCAGGTTGATCTTGAACGGATCGATCAGCAGGAAGCCCAGATATGGGGCCGCGTAGAGGCTCACCGCGACGGCCCCCAGCATCACGAACACGTCGTGGATCAAGGCCACCACGGCCGCCAGACCGAAGGCCACGCCCTGGAAGCGTATCCAGAGGTAAATGATCATGCACAGCCAGCTTATCGTCAGTGCGTAGACGGCCACCAGTTGCGTGTTGCCCGCCACCGTCTTGCCGATGCGATTGGAGGAGGGAAAGAGCGGATTCTCGGCGAGATAGGTTTTCATGCTTTCCAGCAGGGAGTCGACCTGTTTCGGCTGGAACATGATTTTCAAGGTCCACTGCGGATATTTGGCGTTTTCGCCTTCCGTATATTTATCGTTGGAAATCTCGTAGGATACCGATTCCAGCGAAAGCCCCGCCTTATCTAGCGCCGTGCCCAAATACTGCTCGACGGTTTGGTGGTTGATCGGTAACTTGAAGGTCAGTTGAGTGCGCACTCCGCCGGCGAAGGGATCGGGGCGGGCGGGGGGCCGGCGATCCGCGTCGGCGGCCTGCTCGGCCGCCTCGGAGTGGAGCGGTTTTCGGGGAATGGTCTTCGGCCGCGGCACTTCGACCGGCCGGGGTTTTTCCGCCGCGCGACTCTCGGCGGCCGGTTTGCCGGCCGAGGGTTCCTTGGAGTCGTCGGCCAGCATCAGTGCCGGCGCGTCCCCGCCCGCGAATGCCAGCATCGTCCGCGGCGGCAGATCGAGTCGCGATTGGTCCCGCTCCGGCGGTTCCGCCGGCTTGGCGTCGGGCGCCTTGTCGGGTGAAGGCGCGGCTTTATCGCCGGAGTGAATGACCTCCAGCGGCGTGAACTCCAGCGAATTTCGCGATAGCTTGTCGCCGAACACTTGCGTCAGTTCGTGCTTGACCTTCTCTATGTCCATCTCCGACGTGTTGATCATGAACCGACGTCCCCGCTCCTCGCCCTCGAGATACGCGTCGTTGATGGCCATGTCGGGGAGCCGTTCGGATTTGGGGCGATTGTTCAACTTCTCCCGCACTTCGTCGGTCTTTTCCGGTTGGTTAAACAGGGCTTGGACCGATACGCCGCCGGTGAAGTCGATGTCGAACAGGCCCTTGCCGCGGTGGATCGAAACCGCCGCCGCCATGATGGTAATGATAATCGAAACCGTGATCGTATAAGGAAACAGCCGCAGGAAGTCGATGTTCGTATGGCCGATCAGCCGGAGCATCTTGACCTCGGTGATCCAACGCCGTTTCTCGGCGACGTCGAAAATCACCCGGGCGACGAAGATCGACGTGAACATGCTGATCGTCACGCCGATAAACAGCGGCACCGCGAAACCTTTTACCTGGTCCGTGCCGATGACGTAGAGCACGGTGGCCGCGATCAACGTGGTCAGGTTGGCGTCGATGATGGTGGTGCTTGCCCGCTGGAAGGCGTTGCGGATCGCCATCCGCAGGGCGGC
Source organism: Planctomycetota bacterium (assembly GCA_018897395.1). Classification (GTDB taxonomy): domain Bacteria; phylum Planctomycetota; class Planctomycetia; order Pirellulales; family Thermoguttaceae; genus JAHIKV01. The sequence goes on from JAHIKV010000231.1 coordinate 3,324, forward strand.
GCCGCGCCCAAGCTCCTCGCGGAGCCGTTCAAACACCAGCACGTTGTTGTCCACGGCCATGCCGATGGTCAGCGCCAGGCCGGCGAAACCGGTCAAGGTGAAGACCGCATTGACCGAGAGCATGACGGCGAAGAGGATCAGCATGTTCAACAACAGCGCGAAGTCGGCCACTATGCCGCAAAAACGATAGTACCAAAGCATGAACAAGGGGATGAGGATCGATGCGATGATCATCGCGTTGGTGCTTTTGTTGATCGTGTCCTGTCCCAACGTGGGGCCGCTGAAGAGCTTGCTGATCGGCTCCTTGGAGAGCGCGGCGGGCAGACTCCCCGCCTTCAGCACGTTGACCAAGTCGTTCACTTCCTCCGGGGTGAAGGAGCCGCTGATTTCGCCGCGCCGGGTAATCCTGTCATTCAGTTGCGGCGCGGAGTAAAGCTCATCGTCGAGGATGATGCCCAGCTTGTAGGTGAAACCGGTTTGCTCGTCGGGCAGATGATCGCCGGTCAGTTCTCCAAACCGCCGCCCCCCTTCCTCGTCGAAGGTGAAACTCACGCTCGGCCGCCCTCTCTCGTCGGAGCTTGAGCGGGCGTCGACCAGATATGCGCCGGTGACGTTGTATCTGTCGGTCACGACCAAGACTTCGGTAATTTCGCGTTCGCCCTTCATTCTATTGCGCAGGGCGATCTCGGGGTAACCGGCGATGCTCTGCTCCTCGCCCGGTTTGACCGGCACCCACCAGGCCGTCATCTTGCCCGAGGCGTCCAGAAACTTCGTCCGCTTCGTATCGGCCAATGCCCGCTCGATCAGGTCCTTGTCTTTGCGGTTGTTGGCCAGGATGCGGAACTGTAGGTTTCCCGTGGTGGTGATGAGCCGTTCGATCCGCTGCACCTCGGCCTCGTCGACCTCGGGCACGATCACCTCGATCTGCTCGATTCCGTATTTGCGGATGGTGACTTCCTTCTGTCCGCCGGGGTTGACGCGGCGTTTGATGGCGTCGATCAGATCGTCCATGTTCACGGCCTGGTCCGACCTCTTCTTCGTCTGGTCGACCTCGTAGACCAACAGCACGCCCCCCTTCAGGTCGATACCAAACTTCAACGGCGGCCCCATCAGCAATATCGCCACGCTGGCCAGCAGGCAGAACAGGATCAGGCCGATCTTCCAGCCGTGGTCGGGCATGCGCAACTTCTTGCCCAGGTAGTTGCCCAGGAAGAACGACACAAACACCGCGGCCAGCGCGACCAGAAGGTGTAGATATAAGGGGATACCGGTCGGTTTTTGCTCGGCGGCCTGAGCAAACAGAGGATTCACGTACCAAGGCATGACGGATGGTTTCCTGGAAAGTTTACTTGTTGTCGGGCTGGTCCGAAGGCCCGTCGCCCAACACCCGGGCGATCGAACTTAGCGTCAGCTGCAGTTTCGTATTCGTGGCCTCGTCGACCTTGACGGTCACCTCGTCGGCGTCGCGGTTGACGTTGGCGACCACTCCGTAGACGCCGCCGGCGGTGAGCACGCGGTCGTTTTTCTTCACCGCGCCGAGCATGGCCTGCCGCCGGGTCTGCTCGCGGCGCTGCGGACGGATCAGGATGAAATAGAAGAGGACGAAAATGGCGATAAACGGCAGCAGCATATTGAGCAGGTTGCCCGCCGGCGCGGCTTCTGCCTCCTGGGCGAACAACGCCGCACGAGTGACCAATGTCGTAAGCGTCGATTCCACGGCTATTCCTCCCTAATTAGACAATCATAAGCCTATTATCTTAAGCTCTTGGCCCATAAGCGACAAGGGCAGAGTGGGCGACGAACGCAATTTTCCGATCCCAATTGAATTTCCAGGGATCGGGAGTTGGACGGCGAAAAAGCACTATTTAGCCCCGGGTGAATACACCCGGGGCACGATGAGCGCGTCCAGCCGCCTCTCCCCGCCGTGTATTCACGGCGGGCTAAATGACCGTGTATTCACGGCGGGCTAACATGACCGTGTATTCACGGCGGGCTAAATGGCCGTGTATTCACGGCGGGCTAAATGACCGTGTATTCACGGCGGGCTAACATGAAATTGTTCCCGGACAACATCGATTCCGACCCGATTTCAGATATGATACATCCGCTCGTCCCCTCCCTTCGCGCGCTCGAGCAGATCGGCCAACGTGATCTCGTCGAGCATCTTCCGTTCGACGGCGGCGACGTCTTTCCACGCCCGCACAAGGGCCTGGACGACCGGCGAATCGGGCGAGGCGCTGCTTTTCGGACCGTCTTCGTCCGGGCAGCCGTCGATGACGTCCATGACTCGACCCAGCGAGATGGAATCGGGAGGCTCGACGAGCCGATATCCGCCGGCCGCGCCCCGGACGCTGGAGACCAATCCCGCCCCCTTCAACTGCAATAGAATCTGGACCAGAAACCGCGGCGGCGCCCCGTGCCGCTCGGCGATGTCGCGTATCCGAACCGGCTCGCCGGACGCATGATGCGAGGCCAACTCCAACACGGCAACGCAAGCGTATTCCATCTTGGCGGATATTTTCACTGCCCATTCTCCTTCCGTAATCGTCCAATTATACGAAAGTTCGTAAACAATGTCCACAATGGACGACCGGTACTTGACCTCCGACGGAGAAACGGACACTATGGCGGCCGAGGGCTGGTGGTCCACCAAGTTGGGTTTGACAGGTTGGGTGCCACTGGCTCTGCCAGTGCTTGCCTCGATGCAACACTGGCAAAGCCAGTGCCACCCAACGAACCATAAAAAATCTTGCAACTTTGTGGCGACAATAATCGTCGGCAAACGCCAAGAAAGGCAGTGATCGGCTATGACCCATAAGGCTTATCTGGCGGTTGACATGGGCGCCTCCAGCGGTCGGCACGTGCTGGGACTGTTCGATGGAAATAAGTTGCAGATCGAAGAGGTCTACCGCTTCGAGAACGGACCGGTCGAGGCGGACGGGCGGTTGTATTGGGACCTGCTCGAGCAATGGACCCGCGTGCGGCAGGGCTTGCGCGCGGCGGCCGAAAAGTGCAAACACGTCGCCAGCGTGGGAGTCGATGCCTGGGGCGTAGACTTCGGGCTGCTGGCCGGCGGTGACGAGTTGCTCGGCAATCCGTACCATTACCGCGACAGCCGCACCAACGGCATGATGGAAAAGGCGTTCGAGATCGTCCCGCGCGAGGAGATTTTCCGCCACACCGGCTTGCAGTTCATGCAACTGAACACGCTGTATCAACTGCTGGCGATGAAACTCGCCGGCTCTCCGCTGTTGGACGCGGCCGAGACGCTGCTGATGGTCCCCGACCTGTTCCACTGGCTGCTGACCGGTGTGAAGTGCAACGAGATGACCGAGGCCAGCACGAGCCAATTTTTCAATCCGGTCAAGGGAGGCTGGGCCACGGAGTTATTGGAGAAGTTTTCGCTGCCCACGCGTATTCTCGGCCGAATCGAGCAGCCGGGCGCCACTCTCGGCCCGTTGCGGCCGAACCTGGTCGCCGAGACCGGCTTGGAGGGGACCAAGGTCGTCCTGCCCGGCTCGCACGACACGGCCAGCGCGGTGATGGCCGTCCCGTCGTCGGGTAAGCCCGGCGAGCGCCCCGACTGGTGCTACATCAGCCTCGGCACCTGGGCCTTGATGGGCGTCGAGTCGCCCCGGCCGGTGGTCAACGATGCGGTGCTGCGGCTCAACTTCACCAACGAAGGGGGCGTCGGCGGCACTACCCGGCTGCTGAAGAACATCGCCGGGCTGTGGCTCGTTCAGGAATGTCGCCGGGCGTGGAACCTCTCCGGCGCAAACCTGGACTGGGAGGCGCTCAACCGTCTCGGCGCCGCCGCGCCGCCGCTGCGGCGGTTCGTCAACCCCGATGCGCCGGACTTTCTGGCCCCCGGCGACATGCCCGAGGCGATCGCCGAGTTCTGCCGCCGCACGGGCCAAGCGGCGCCCGAGGACAAGGGGGCCGTCCTCCGCTGCGCGTTGGAGAGCATCGCCATGAAGTTCCGCCGGGTTTTCGGCATGTGCGAGGAACTTTCCAAGGAACTTTCCAAGGGGGACAGGTCCGATTTGTGCGAAGCACCCTCCGGGCCGCTCTGCGGCAAATCGGACCTGTCCCCTTCCGGCGGGCGGATCGAGACGATCCACGTCGTCGGCGGCGGGACGCGGAACCGGCAGCTCTGCCAAGCGGCGGCCGACGCCTGCGGCCGGCGCGTCGTAACCGGCCCGATCGAGGCCACGGCGGTCGGCAACCTGATGATGCAGGCCCTGGCCGACGGCGAAGTCTCCTCGATCGCCGAGGCCCGCGAGGTGATCCGCCGCAGCTTCCCGGTCGAAGAGTACGAGCCGCAAAACACGGCGGCGTGGGACGAGGGGTATGGGAGGTTTATGAAAGTGGTCAGTGGCTAGTGGTCAGTGGCCAGTAAGAAAAGCCGCTTGCGGCTTCGCAAGATCAAACAACCGTTCCTGATGCCTTTTCAGTTGGCGGCGTTTGACAACCTCCTTGGAATAACAACCAAGAAACCGCGAAAACAAATGCCGCTACTCTGTAGCGACAATTGTCTTTCAGACAAAATCATTGTGAACGCACTGCGTACACAATTGTCATAGCCCATCTTTCGGTAAATTATCAACGCCACGAATGTTACAGCCCCCAACCTTTGGAGCAACACATGATTCGCGTCGGCATAGCGGGCATCGGTTTCATGGGCATGATCCATTATCTCGCCTACCAAAAAATCCGCGGCGTGAAGGTCGCGGCCCTTTGCGAACAAGACCCGAAACGACTGTCGGGCGATTGGCGGTCGATCAAGGGCAATTTCGGCCCGCGCGGCGAAATCATGGACCTCGCCGGCGTCAGCCGCTATCGGGACATCGACGAAATGATCGTCGATCCGCGGCTCGATCTGATCGACGTCTGCATGCCGCCCGCCTGGCACCCGGAAGTGACCGTCGCCGCGCTCGAGGCGGGCAAACACGTCTTTTGCGAAAAACCGATCGCCTTGAATCCCACCGACGCGGATCGAATGGTCCGAGCGGCCGAGCGGGCGGGAAAGCTGCTGATGATCGGACATGTGGTCCCCTTCTTCCCCGAGTTCTGGTTCGCCTATCAGGCGATCTCCAGCGGCAAGTACGGCGCGCCGCTTGGCGGGCATTTCAAACGGATAATCTCCGACCCCACCTGGCTGCCCGACTACTACGACCCGCGAAAAGTGGGCGGGCCGATGTTCGATCTGCACGTCCACGACGCCCATTTCATCCGCCTGGTTTTTGGAATGCCTCGGGCGGTCCACACTGTCGGCACGATGCGCGGAGCGGTGGCCGAACGGTTTACAACGCAGTTTCTCTACGACCCGCCGCTGATGGTCACTGCCGCCGGCGGAGTGATCGACCAGCAGGGCCGCCCCTTCACCCACGGCTTCGAGTTGTATCTGGAGAAGGCCACACTATTGTTCGACTACATGGCGCTGCCGAAGTTGGGCGACGCGGTCACGCCGCTGACGGTGCTGACCGACGGCGGCCGTGCGTCGCGGCCTAAGCTCGGATCGGCCGATCCGGTGGACGTTTTCGCGGCGGAGCTGAAGGAAGTGGTCCGCTCCGTCCGCGCCGACGAGCCGTCGCCGCTGTTGGCCGGCGAACTGGCCTGCGACGCCGTGGTATTGTGCAAAAAGCAGACCGAGTCGCTGCTGAAGAATCGGGTGGTGAAAGTGTAGATATTATTCGTTTAGCAAAAAGGGTGGCAGGTTCGTAGGCCGGGTCGTGACCCGGCGTCAATGAGCAACATCGCCGACAGTGGCATGATGCGCCGGGTTACAACCCGGCCTAGTGCGCTTGTAAGTGTATCGAATCAGCAGGGTGGGAGTCCCTGTCGAAGTTGGGTCTGAACTTTGTAACCAATAGTAACTGCGTCCTCGTGAGAGGGGGTGGAGAGCAACTGGAGGTGA
>JAHIKV010000232.1 GCA_018897395.1 Planctomycetota bacterium
CGTCTTGGAATTCCCCTACCGCGTCGCCTTCGGAGAATAGACGAGTTCGCGCAAATGTAGTGGAAACTTTGGCCAAAAATCGAACGTAAGTCCTTTGCTATCAACGAATCGACTCCCACAACTCCGTAACTTGGGCTAAATGAACACTTCCAGCATACGTCCTCGAAAGGCCCGCAATACAAGCAAATTCCGGGGGCTGTTAGCCCTCGGTTATTGAATAATCGTGTAACCGCCAAAATCGTCATAACCGAACCGGCGCGACGTGGAGGCGAAAAAAAGCAATACTTGCGCCGATGCCGGGCGTCATTGCGCTGCTATTCCCCCCCGCGACCGCAGTCGCGGGGCGTTGAAAACTACCCACTACCCACTACCCACTAACCACTATCCACTAACCACTAACCACTAACATGCTCGTTCGTCGCCGGAAAATGATACCGCTTGCCGACCGTGGTCCGTTGCGGGTGATGTTCGTCACGACGAGCATGCCCATCGGCGGGGCGGAAACGTTGTTGGTCGAACTGGTCCGCCGCATGGACCGCTCGCGGTTTCTGCCGGAGTTGTGCTGTCTGAAACGTTTCGATTCGCTGGGCGAATCGCTGGCCGAAGAGATTCCGGCCTTCACGGGCCTGCTGGCCGGGAAGTTCGACGTCGCGGTGCTCTGGCGGCTGGCGCGGCTGATGCGCCGGCGGCGGATCGACGCGGTGGTCACGGTCGGACCCGGCGACAAGATGTTTTGGGGGCGGCTGGCCGCCCGGCTGGCGGGCGTGCCGGTGGTCTGCTCGGCGCTACACTCGACCGGTCTGCCCGACCACGTGGAGTTACCCAACCGTCTGCTCTCGCCGCTGAACGATGCGTTTATCGCGGTGGCCGAGTCGCACGGCTGTTATTTGGCCGACCACGAAGGTTGCCCGGCGAAAAAGGTGCGGGTAATCCCCAACGGCGTGGACCTGCAGCGGTTCCACCCGCGTTGGCCCGACCGCAAACTTCAACGGGAACTGGACCTCGATCCCGGCGCGCCGATCGTCGGCATCATCGCGGCGCTGCGGCCGGAGAAGAACCACGAGTTGTTCCTCTACGTGGCGGCGCTGGTCCACGTTGAATTGCCCGAAGCGCGGTTTCTGATCGTCGGCGACGGCCCCCGGCGGTCGAAGCTCGAGGCGCTCGCGCGGAGCCTCGGCGTCGAGGAGGCCGTCCGCTTTTTGGGTATCCGGCGCGACGTACCCGAGTTGCTCTCGCTGATGGACGTAGTGACGCTCACCTCGAAGATGGAGGCCAACCCGTTGTGTCTGCTGGAGGCGATGGCCAGTGAGAAACCGGTGGTCGCCTCGCGGGTCGGATCGGTTACCGAGAGCGTCCAGGACGGTCGGACCGGCTATTTGGCGGCGGCGGGCGATTCGCAAGGGATGGCCGCCCGCGTCTTGGAATTGCTCCACGACCGCCGGCGGGCATCGAGCATGGGCCGCGCCGCGCGGGAGGCGGTCATCGCACGCTGGTCGGTGGACCGAATGGTGCGGGGTTATGAAGACCTGATCGCCGATATCTACTCGGCTAAGTGCGGAACGACGGGAACGTCGAATGTCGAAGGCCGAATGACGGAGGAACGTCGAAGGTCGAAGACCGAATGACGAAATCCGGCACATTCCATCGACATTTCGATTTCGAGATTCGTCATTTCCCTTTCCCCCGTCTTGAAGGGGTCTTGGCGAGGACCGACGGGCAGGTTACGATAGCACGCTGGCAGGTGGCGGCGCATGGACACGAATCTCGCGAGGAATATTTTGGCCCTGTTGGCCCGTTTCCTGAGCGGGGCTTCCGTGCGCTGGATCGACTCCCAGCCGGACACATGTCAACGGGTGTACTTCGCCAACCACACGAGCCACTTGGACCCGATCATGATCTGGTCGGCGCTTCCGCCTCGGGTGCGGATGCTCACCCGGCCGGTGGCCGCCAAGGACTACTGGACCAAGGGGCCGGTGCGCCGCTATCTTGCCAACCAGTTGTTCGGTGCGATACTGATCGACCGCGAGGAGATCAAGGTCCATCAAAGCCCGGTCGATTTGATTATCCGCGAGATCGGACATCACTATTCGTTGATTCTCTTTCCCGAGGGAGGGCGACAATCGGGCCGGGAGATCGGCGAGTTCAAGAGCGGTCTGTACTATCTCTGCAAGAAGCGGCCCGACCTGGAGCTGATCCCGGTCCACATCGACAACATGAACCGCATCCTGCCGCGCGGCGAGGTGCTGCCGGTGCCGATGCTGAGTTGCGTCACCTTCGGTCCGCCCTTATGGCTCGAGGCCGGCGAGACGAAGAACCGCTTCCTCGCCCGGGCCCGCGAGGCCGTGCGGAGCTTGAAAGAAATCAGGGACGAGGGATGAGGGTTAAGAATTGTGTAGCGGGCTATCGAGCGTCAGGAATTCAACGTCGAGAACAATAGCCGGGGGCAAACTGCCCCCGGAGCGCCGCGGATGGAACGCACATTCCGGGGGCAGTTTGCCCCCGGCTATTGCGACATTTCCGTCCATCGTTGGTGCGGCAGTTGTACTGCCGCACCGGACAAACGGGTGGCAGTACAACTGCCACCCCAACAAGCCGCCGTAAAATTATCGCTCTAAAGGGTACTTTAAGTGAACATTTTCGATCCGCTGACCCTGAGCCTGATCGGTGCGGTGCTGGTGTTGCTGGGCGCGGCCGAAGTGATCGTCTGGGCGCTGAGACGTAGTCCGGCAAGCAACATCGACGCGGCGATACTGGAAACCTTCCGGCTCCGGGTCCACGCCTGGTGGATACTGCTGGCCGCCCTGGCCGCGGCGCTGCTGCTCGGCCGCGTGGTGACGGTGGTGCTCTTCGGGCTGATCTCGTTCTGGGCCTTGCGGGAGTTCATCACGCTGACGCCCACCCGCCCCGGCGACCATCGCACGCTGTTCTGGGTCTTCTTTCTGTTCACCCCGTTGCAGTTCGTACTGGTTGGGACGGGTTCCTACGGACTGTACAGCATCGTGATTCCAGTCTACGCCTTCCTCTTCATTCCCGCGAGGATCGCCCTGGCCGGCGATTACAAGCGTTTTCTGGAGCGGACGGCGAAGATTCAGGCCGGGCTGCTGATCTGCGTCTACTGTCTGAGCCACGCCCCGGCGCTGTTGACGCTCAAGCTCCCTCCCTTGGCCGACGAACTGCCGGACACCGGCGGCGGCGTCCGACTGTTGTTCTTCTTCGTGCTGATCGCGCAACTGAGCGACGCCTTGCAGTACGCCTGGTCGCAACTGCCCAACAAGCATGTAATCGTTCCCGCGATCAACACCACGCGGACCTGGGAAGGGCTGCTCGGCGGCACGGTCAGCGTCACTCTGATCGGCGCCGGATTATGGTGGGCCACCCCCTTCCACGGATCGAACTGGTGGATGGCAGCGGCGATGGCGGCCGTAATCTCGCTGATGGGCTTCGCCGGCGGAATCACCATGTCGGCCATCAAGCGCGACCGCGGCGTGAGGGACTTCGGCACCTTGGTCGAGGGTCATGGCGGCGTGTTGGATCGCGTTGACTCCCTCTGTTTCGCCGCCCCCGTCTTTTTCCACTGCACCCGCTGGTGGCTCTCGTCTTGATCGCCGCGTGCCACGTCCGCGATTTATTCGCCGTTTGCGGCCGGTCGGGCGTCTCGAAACACCTTCACCAGCGGATCGACCGCCCAGACACGTCGTGCTATGCCAGCATCGCCCGGAACTGGTCGAACAGATAGTCGCTGTCGTGCGGGCCGGCGCTGGCCTCGGGATGATATTGCACGCTGAAGGCGGGATATTCGCGGTGACGGACGCCCTCGATCGTCTCGTCGTTCAGGTTCAGGTGGGTCGTTTCCAACTCGTCGGGCAGCGAATCGGCCGCCACCGCGAAACCGTGGTTTTGAGCGGTGATCTCCACCCGGCCGGTCCGATGGTTCAACACCGGCTGGTTGGCCCCGCGGTGGCCGAACTTCAGCTTGTAGGTCTTCGCCCCGCAGGCCAACGAGAGGAGTTGGTGCCCCAGGCAGATACCGAAGATCGGTTTGCGCCCCAACAGGTCGCGGATGGTCCGTTGGGCGTAATCTAGCGGCTCGGGATCGCCCGGACCGTTCGAGAGGAGCACGCCGTCCGGCTCGTGCGAGAGAACCTCATCCGCCGTGGCCGTACCCGGCAGGATCGTCACCCGGCAGCCGAGGCTGAACAAGTGCCGGGCGATGTTCCACTTCATGCCGTAGTCCAATGCCACGACGTGCGGCCGAGCGGCGCCCGTCGCCGATGGCTCCGGGTTAAACGATGGGGCGGCGGACGTTGCATCGTCGGACTGCAACTTGGCCCAAGGGCTAAGCGGGCCGGTCCACTCGACCGGCTTCTCGGGCACAACCTCGCGGACCAGGTCGCGGCCGATCAGCCCCGGGCCGGCCTTCGCGCGGGCCACCAGCCGGGCGTCGTCGAGATCATTCGAGGAGAGGACGCCTTTCATCGCCCCCTCGATCCGCAGCCGGCGGACCAGCCGACGAGTGTCGATCCCTTCGATGCCGACGATGCCCCAGTGTTTCAGATACCCGTCCAGATCGCCGTCGGCGCGGAAGTTGCTCACCCGCCGGCTCTTCTCGCGGACGACGAATCCGGCCAAGTGCGGCCGGCGGCTCTCCACGTCCTCGGCGTTCACCCCGTAGTTGCCGATCTGCGGATAAGTCATCGTCACGATCTGGCCGCGATAGCTCGGATCGGTCAGTATTTCCTGGTATCCGGTCATGGAGGTGTTGAAACAGACCTCTCCGTCAACTTCACCGTCGGCGCCGAATGCCGTTCCGGTGAATATGGTTCCGTCTTCCAGGGCGAGTTTAGCGGTGCGTGGCATGTTGTTTTTGGTCCCTTGGCGCGGGGGGCCTAAAGTCCGGCCGCTTGCCTGCCCGATAGACTACTTGAACGGCTGCGGGTCTCCGGTTCGACAATCATCCCAGATTGCGAAATCCGGGCAGCCTCAAGTGAGGGTTCTTGTACCGGCGAGCAAGTACCCTCATTTTTTTATGCGCTGGCGGCAAGCGTCATCGGTCTCCCATTCTACCGCAATTGCCGCCGGCCGACCAGTAACGACGCAATCATCGTTAATGAGCATCGGATAAACAATGTTGCGAACAATAGCCCGCCGGCTAAACGTCTCATCGCCGATCCGGCAGCAGACCGGCCGGCTTGGAGCGGACGACGGCCGGGCCGGCCTCTCGACGCACTAAAGCCATCAGGCTGACTCCGGCGCGATAGCCTCGTTTTCGCCCGTGCATGGCCGCAAGCAGCCGTCTCGCCTCGCCGGCGAAGATGGCGGTTAGGAGCGAGTTGATCGGCCGGCTGGGGAGCCGGAAATCCGTACCCGCGCGACCTGCGGCCCGGCCGCGACGCCGATTCCACGCCCGCGCCAGCCGAACGGCCGGCAACAGCCGCGAGTTGAAATAGGAAATCAGCAGCGTCGTTGCCGGCAGTCCTTCCCATACGCCCGCCAGCCGCTGGAGATCGTATCGTCGATAGTGGCCGAACGACTCGTCGTGCTCGCTCCAGAGCGACTGGTCGGCCGGGACGGTGACGAGGAAACAGCAGCCCGGACTGGCAGAGGCAAAAAGCTCCGAAAACATCGCGTAGTCGTCGGCGACGTGTTCCAGCACGTCGGTCAGCAGTACCAATCGGGCCTCTTGGGCCAATTCACCCAGTTTTTGCGGCGCATGGCCGGCGACGAATTGTACCTGGGAAAACCGTCGGCGGGCCAACTCGACCGCCTCGGCCGACGTGTCGATGCCCACGCACCGGTAGCGGTCGGCCAGCGCGGCGATGTTCCCGCCCGTGCCGCAACCGACGTCGACGATTGTCGCCTGCCGGTCGGGCGGCAACACTTCCTCGACCAGCCGGCAGAGTATCCGCCGTCTTCCGACGAACCACCAGTGGCGGTCCTCGACTTCGGCGTGTAGTTGAAATTGCTCGTGCCGCATGGGTCGGGGCGAGAGGAAGTTCAGCAAGAGGTATTTCCGTACTTAAAGATAGCTTTCTTGCAGTTCCCTGTTGGTGCGGCAGTTGTACTGCCGCACCTGCTTATTCGGGGTGGCAGTACAACTGCCACCCCAACATTGTTCCATTTAGCCCGCCGTGAATACCATTTAGCCCGCCGTGAATACACGGCGGGGAAGAGTGGTTGGACGCACCAGACCGTGCCCCGGGTGTATTCACCCGGGGCTAAATATCTGTTTTTGCGGGACAATTCCCAGACACCCTCAGTTCCTTTAGCCCGCATTACATTATCTCCGGGAATTTAGTATGGTATATCCGCATTTAGCCCCGGGTGAATACACCCGGGGCAAGCGGAATTTTCGCGGTCAATCCGGCCCGCCGTGTATTCACGGCGGGCTAAATGAATGATTTCAAAACCCGTTCAGAGACGATAGCTTGTCTCATTTTGTCGCCGAAAAAAACCATTCCGCCACACTGGAGGGAACGAGATGATCCATCAAACGGTCAAACTCCGGGACGCCGGAGGGGAAAACGCCTTTTTGACTCCGGCCTACGGCTCGCGGGCGATGAGCGAGCCGGTGCCGAAATACGAACTGCCCGAGAAGGGCCTGCCGCCGCAGATCGTCTACGACCTGATCCACGACGAGCTGATCCTCGACGGCAACTCGCGCCTGAACCTGGCCACCTTCGTCACTACCTGGATGGAGGACGAGGCCAAACGGCTGATGGCCGAAACGTTCGACAAGAACATGATCGACAAGGACGAGTATCCGCAAACCGCCGAGATCGAGCTGCGCTGCGTCAACATGCTGTCGCGGCTGTGGAACGCCCGGGGAGAAAACGGCGCCGTCGGATGCTCGACTATCGGCTCCAGCGAGGCGGCGATGCTCGGCGGAATGGCCCTGAAGTGGAAGTGGCGACAGCGGATGAAAGACAAAGGCAAGCCGGCCGACAAGCCGAACATGGTCATGGGCATCAACGTCCAGGTCTGCTGGGAAAAGTTCTGCCGCTATTGGGAGATCGAACCGCGACGGGCGCCGATGGAAGGCAACCGGTTCTGTCTCACTGCCGAGGAGGCGGTCAAGCTGATCGACGAAAACACGATCGGCGTCGTGGCCATCATGGGGAGCACGTTCGACGGCCGTTACGAGAACGTCAAGGAGATCAACGACGCGATTGTGAAGCTCAACGCCGAGAAGGGCTGGGACGTGCCGATCCACGTCGACGGCGCGAGCGGCGGATTCGTGGCGCCGTTCTTGCAGCCACGCCTGGAGTGGGATTTCCGCCTCCCGACGGTCAAGTCGATCAACGCCTCGGGCCATAAGTTCGGGCTGGTCTTTCCAGGGGTCGGCTGGATCGTCTGGCGCGACAAGGCGGAGCTACCAGGGGAGTTGATCTTCCACTGCAACTACCTGGGGGGCGACCTGCCCAATTTCGCGCTCAATTTCTCGCGCCCCGGCAACCAGATCGTCGCCCAGTATTACAATTTCCTGCGCTTGGGCCGCGAGGGCTATCGCCGCATTCACCAGACCAGCCGGAACGTGGCGATGTTTCTCTCGGGCCGGATCGCCGAGATGGGGCCGTTCGACCTGATCTCCGACGGCGGCGACATTCCGGTCTTCGCCTTCACGACGAACGAGCGGGCCAGCTTCAGCGCGTTCGACATTTCCGAAAAGCTCCGCGAGCGCGGCTGGTTGGTCCCCGCCTATACGTTCCCGAAGAACCGCGAGGACCTGGCCGTGTTGCGATGCGTGTGCAAGGAAGGCTTTACTCGCGACATGGCCGACATGCTGCTGCGGGACTTGCGCGCGGCAACGGACCACTTCGCGTCGAAAAAACACCACAAGCCGCGCACGGCAGGGACCAGCTTCCACCACTAGCAAAGTAGGCCGGGTTGCAACCCGGCGAATATTCCTCGCCACGGGGAATTACCCGCCATTCGTTGTCCACAAAGTAACGCAACAGCGTCATCTCGAGCACCGTAGTAGGGTGCGTCCGCGACGCACCGATATTCTGGAAGTCCTTGCCTACTTATTTGTGGTGCGTCGCGGACGCACCCTACGGTGCCTCCGGCTCGGCCACGAAGCGGTAGCCGGCGTCGCGGATGGTGAGGAAGTGGCGGGGCTGGGCAGGGTCCGGCTCGAACGTCTTCCGCAACCGCCGGATAAATTGGTCGGGGGCGCGGGTGTTGATCGTGCCGGGCATCCCCCAGACGTTCTCGAGCAACTCGCCGCGGGGAATCACCCGACCTTCGTTGTCCACAAAGTAACGCAACAGCGTCATCTCGAGTTGCGTCAGGCGGACCGGCTCGCCGCGGACGGTCGCCTCGAAGGTCTCGAAGTTCACCTTGGCGTCGGCGAACTCGAACAGCGGCCGGTCGCTCGGCTGTTTCCGCCGCCGCTCCTGACGGCTGTGGAAGCAAAACAGATTCTTTATCCGGCTGAGAAACTCGTCCAGGTCGAACGGTTTTGTCAGATACTGGTTGGCGCCGGAGTCGAAGCCGCGGGTGCGGTCCTCGGTCAAGGTTCGGGCGGTGAGTATCAGCACGGGCGTGTCCATGTCGAACGCCCGAAGCGCCTCGCAGACCGCGTAGCCGCTCATGCCCGGCAGCATCAGATCGAGGATCACCAGATCGACTTCGCCGGGTTTCTCGCGGAGGATGTTCAGGGCCGATGGTCCGTCGCCGACGGTGGTAACGCGATAGCCCTCGGCCAGCAGGTTGTACTTGATGCCCGTGGCCAGGTGTTCTTCGTCCTCGACGACCAGGATGTGTTCGTTGTTGGGCATGATTGCAATATCCTTGACCTCGTTCCCATGGTCCTCCGTGGGAACGCACTGTCCGCGATGCTCTGCGTCGCCGCCATCGACGCGGAGCGTCGGAACAAGTGGGTTCCCATGCGGAGCATGGGAACCAGAATGTCACCGTTCTTCCATTTGCATTATCTTCCCCGGTAGTTGCACCTCGAATACGGTTCCCGGCCCGTCGTCGGGGTCGCGGACGCGGATCGAGCCGCGCATGCGGCGGACCAGCGTGCGGGCGATGTAGAGTCCCAATCCGGTGCCGGGCTTGTCCCGCTCCAGTTCCAGCCCCAGACGGACGAAGCGGCCGAAAATCTTCCGCTGCAGGTGCAAGGGTATCCCGCGTCCGTTGTCGGCGATCCGCGCCAGCACCCACCCGTTGCCCGTCGGGCGCAGACTCACCTCGACTTGCGGCGTCGCGCCGGCGTACTTCACCGCGTTGTCGATCAGGTTGCGGAAAACGATGTCCAGGTCCATCCGATGCGCGAGGACAATGCACGGTTGCAGGTCGAGCCGGACGGTGTCGGCCGGCACGCGGTAATTCATGCAGACCGACGCCGCGCAGTCCCGCAGCAGTCCGGCCAATTCCACGTCCTCGATGTCGTCGTCCGACCGCTCGGCGTCGAGCCGACCGGCCTCCAGCATCTGATTGATCAAATGATCGAGCCGTTCGAGGTCTTCAAGCATCGAGCGGTGGAAGTCGGCCTGTACCTGCCGATCGACCTGGTGGCGGCTGAGCGTTTGCAGGTAGAGTTTCATCGAGGCGATCGGCGACTTCAATTCGTGGGTGACGCTGTCGATGAAGTTCGACTGCCGCCGGGTGAGATTGATGGCCTTGATCGAAAGGATCAGGTAGAGCACCACACCGACCAGCAGCAGGAGGATGAAGGTCGATCCGATCGAGAGCAATGCCCAGTATACGCCGGAGCGGTCGGTGTCTTCCATCGCGCCGAAGACCGACAGCAGCACCCAGCCGACCGTAAGCACGATCAGCAGGGCGATCATGGCAATCGCCAGCAGGATCGGCGTGCTTAGTGAACGTCGCGAGGGCATAGCACAATACCTACCAGATCGACGAACGTTCCGTCAAGCGGGGGGGCGAAGTCCGCCCGATCATTTTGTTTTCCGTTCTCCGTGAAACTATTACCGAGCTATTACACAACGCATACATAGTGGCCATTTAGGTTGAGGCGACAACTCATATAATAAATGACTTGGATCAGAGAAGAACCTGCGAGTTATATGGAGTCCCATGCCCGTGAAGTCCCACCGTTTACCCGTTGAACCCACCCAACATTGTTCTCGCGCCTCGCACCCGGCCGGATCGAAAGCCCGAGTGTTGCTCTCCAGCGTCTTCGGCCCCTACGGTCAAGACGACCAGTACGGCAGCCGTCGGCTGAACCCGATGGAGCTTTATCATAATCAAGTCACGCGGACGCAAGGCGCGTTCTCGCTACGGATGTTTCATCGCAGTTGGGGGCTGATGATGATTCAGGCGAACATCGCCGCCCCATGCACGCTGTTGGACTTCCCCACGCTGGATCGCTTCATCGAGGAGCTTCGCACACACCGCTACGACGTGGTCGGCATCTCGTCGATCATCCCGAATGTATACAAAGTCAAGAAGATGTGCGAATTGATTCGGCGGTATCAGCCGGACGCCGAGATCGTCGTCGGCGGGCACGTCGCCAACGTACCCGACCTGGCCCGGCGGATCGACGCCGACCACGTCGTCCGCGGCGAGGGCGTGCGTTGGTTCCGCCGATACCTCGGCGAGGACGAAGACCGGCCGCTCCGCCATCCGATGATCTCCTCGGGCGTCGGTACGCGGAACCTGGGCGTCAACACGTCCGAGCGCCGCGGAGACGTGGCCGCCACGATCGTCCCCTCGGTCGGTTGCCCGCTGGGATGCAACTTCTGCTCCACCTCGGCCATGTTCGGCGGCAAGGGGAAATGGGTCGATTTCTATCGGACCGGCGACGAGTTGTTCGACGTAATATGCCAGGTCGAACGCGAGATGGGCGTCAGTTCGTTCTTCATCATGGACGAAAACTTTCTCTTCCATCGCCGCCGCGCCCTACGGCTGTTGGAGCTGATCGAGCGGCATGAAAAGTCCTGGTCGCTCTACGTGTTCAGTTCGGCCAACGTGCTCCGCTCGTACTCGATCGAGCAACTTATCCGGCTGGGTATTTCCTGGGTCTGGATGGGCATCGAAGGACGCGACAGCCAATACGCCAAACTCACCGGCACGGACACCTTCGAGCTGGTCCGCCGGTTGCAATCGCACGGCATCCGCGTGCTCGGCTCGACGATCCTCGGCCTGGAGAACCACACGCCGGATAACATCGACGAGGCGATCGACCACGCCGTCCGGCACGACACCGACTTCCACCAGTTCATGCTCTACACGCCGGTGCCCGGCACGCCGTTGCACGCGGAGCTTTCGGCCGCCGGCCTGATGAAGGACGAGAGCGAGTACCACCCGAGCGACATTCACGGGCAGTCGATCCTCAACTACCGCCATCCGTCGCTCGACGACGAGCAAACGGCCGAGATCATGCTCCGGGCGTTCGACCGCGATTTCCAGATAAACGGGCCGAGCACCGTGCGGATCGTCCGCACCACGCTTGCCGGTTGGAAGCGGCACAAGCACCACGCGGACCCGTGCGTCCGCCGTCGTTACGCCTGGGAGGCCCGGGAACTAGCGACCACTTACTCGACCGTGGTCGCCGCGTCGAGGCTCTACTACCGCCGCGATCCGGTGATGCACGCCAGGATGTCGGCGCTGCTGCGCGAGTTGCGCGCCGAGTTCGGCTGGAAGTCGCGGCTTTCGGCGGCTATTGGCGGTCGATGGCTATTGGGCCGAATCCGCAAGGAAGAAAAGCGGCTGGCCGCCGGATTCAGCCACGAGCCGCCTACATTCTGCGAGCGGAACGAATCGGTCGCCGACCGTCCCGAACTGCCGCTATGCCGCAGTGCCGCCCCGCCGGTCGCTCCGCCGCCGCCCGCCCGGCCGATCGTCGTTCCCAGCGAGCCGGTGCGGGAACACGAGTTGGTCGGTGTGTAGGTTTTTCTGGAGAAAGAAAGCTACGTCCCCTTTCTTGCTTTTTTTGCTTCTTCGCTTTCTTTTTCGCTGAAACTCTTACGCCGCAAGTGGCAAATTCTGCCCCCTTTCTGATCTAGCTTACATCAGATCAGAATTCGGCCGCAGTATGTATGTATTCTTTTCCTCGGTCCCACGCCGCAAATGCCTTCGCAAGAGTCTGAGGAGATACCGCTACGGTCTCTGGTTCGTTTGAACCAGACTGAATATCTAGGTGGACAAGTACCCTCACGTTTGCCCCGACGCCCACCGGAAATCCACCTGCCGACGCCAAAGCATCGACCCACTCGCGGAACAAGCGTCGATCTCTTGCATCCAATCTCAGATACTCGTCGCGCATTAGCGCGGTACTCTGGTCCCGCTGTTGGGACAACTTGGCTATTACTCGCCAGAATCCACTATCGCCTTTGCTTGTCATTGCTTCACCTCAATGTAACATCTATTATTTGTCTTTTTCCCGAGGAATGAACCGATAGACTCCATCCTCCGTGAACCGATCAGCTTTGCTATGGGCAAAAGTCTTGAGAGATCTCAGTTGCCCTTTCAGTGTTGAAGTCTGATCTTTTTCCGCAGCCAACAATTCCAAGAGCCGCGAGTTTTCTGCCTCTAATTGCATAACCTTCGCCTCCATGATTGCCAGCAGCAATTCCGGTACCGGCCTAAACCATTCGCCGCGCTCTCGGACACTTGCGAAGCGTTCATGCCAAGCCGTTTCGTCCTGTTCTGAACCTTCCATCTCCAAGAGCAGTGTTAAATTTCCGGGACAACCCGTCTGTAGCGTTCGGCGTCTGTCTTCCGCGTTATTTATGGTAACACCGATCTTGATGAATTGTGTTGCTTCATCGCGCATGAAATAGATCATGGTACTCCAGCCTTTCCGGCGCACTTACGGCAAGAAGTTCCGGGAACGCCATACACAATCGACACCAATTGCGGGAACAGTAAACATATTTTTCTTCCGTCCCGATTCCGTCGCATTAGCCGACCTGCTTCGTAGTGGATAAAACGCCCCATCGGGTCTGGATGTTAGTTTACAAAACTACAGCAATCCATCCAATCCCCTCCTATACTACTACGATCATGACGAGAATACCGGCGACAAACCGGATGGAGCAGTGAGGGCCGTTTACGGTCCTTCCCGCCGAAGGCGGTGTTAGGCCCGGCGTTCACGCCGGGTTGGCCGGAAACATCGCCTTGCACTGTTGTATTCCTGTTTGTCGCGTTGTCACGCCCGTTTACGGGCGTCCTCTATGTTGCCCGGTAACGTCGAGGAGGCCCGTGAACGGGCCTGACAACTACAATTTCTCGGCGTCCTTCCTCACCCGGCGTGAACGCCGGGCCTAATACCGCCTGCGGCGGAAACGCCCGTGAACGGGCGTGCTTTTCCGGCGTCCTCGCGGTTCCAACTTGCGTATAACAACAGACGAACCAATTCTCGAGCGGTGGGGTCCATCAGGTTTTGACGCGTTTGGCAAGAACGGCGCGGGCGCGGGCTTGAAGAATGGCGATGAGGTCCACCGCTTCGACGTAATCCTCGTACTCGGCAAGCTCATCGGGAGATAATTCGCCCTCGTTGGCCTTGCCGGCCAATTCTTCGATGCGGGCCTGAGTCTCGGCATCGGCACGCAACGCGACCAATCGCTCCGCGACCTCGGGCGTGAAGCACTGAGTCACCGGAGCAAGCAGGCGATCAAGATATCCTGTATCGACGGTTGCCATATTTACAATATACCACGATGACGGATGCGAGGCAATCAGGAAAAATCGGAGGAAATAGCGATGGATTTCAATCCCGTAATCCCTCCGCCACCGCCCGGATGAACTCGGGCGTCGTGCCGCAGCAGCCGCCGATGAAAGATGCGCCGGCCTCGACAAGCCGCGGTGCGTAAGAGGCGAACTCGGCGGGGGTTTGACGATAGACCGTCTCCCCTTCGATGATCTCCGGCAGACCGGCGTTGGCCTTGATCCAGATCGGCCGATCCGTGGCCGCGCGGAGCCGGCGGCATACGTCAACCATGTCGGCGATGCCGTGGCCGCAGTTGCTGCCGATCGCGTCCGCACCGGCGGCCGATAGCGCTTCGGCGGCCTGCTCGGGCGTGGCCCCGGTCATTGTGCGGTCCCGATTAGCGCCGGAATCGAACGTCATGCAGGCCGCCACCGGCAATCCGGTTTCGCGGGCGGCGGCGACGGCCAACGCGGCCTCGGACGGGTCGGACATAGTTTCGATCACGATGCCGTCCGCACCGGCTTCGGCGATTGCCCGGACCTGCTCGGCGAAGGCGGCCTTCAGGTCCGCCTCGCTAACCTGGCCCATCATCAGCATCACGCCGCTGGGACCGATCGAGGCGAAGACCGCCGCCTCCCTTCCCTGGAAAAACGGGGACAGGCACCTCGCCGGATCGTTTATTGCCGCAGTTTTACCAGCACAGCTCGGAGCCAGTCCCCGTTTTTTCGCCGCCCGCAGCGAAATCTCCACGCCGGCCCGATTGATCTCGGCCGCCTGTTCGTCCAGTCCGTACCGGGCCAGGACGAAGCGGTTGGCCCCGAAAGTGTTGGTCAGAATCACCCGGCTGCCGGCCTCGACGTATGCGCGGGCGACCTGCTCGACCTTCTCGGGCTGCGTGATGTTCCAAGCGTCGGGGCAAGCGCCGACCGGCAGACCGAGTCGTTGGAGTTGCGTTCCCCAGGCCCCGTCGGTCGCCACCGGCCCGGCGGAGATTAGTTGCGCGATTGTCGGGTGCATATAGCCCTCCGAAAAAATGATGTCCCGGTAATTGTAGAGGATCCCTGATGAATCTATAATACGTCTTTGTAGAGTTTGTGAAAATGAGTCTTCCGGGACCGTCCTTCTCTTGCCTCATCGCACCTCAATGTTCACTACAGTATTTATTGGCGCATTATTCCTCGTTTTGCTTCTCGCATCCTGGGTGGCCAACGCATATTTTCTTCAGTTGGGCGGCCGCTGGGCCAAGATCGGAAAAATGACTTTTCTTCGCGCCTTTGGCGCCATCGCGGCGGCAGAGGTGGTCTGTTGGATTTTGTGGGCGCTTTTCAGTCGGATTCCGAACGCCGGTTTGGCAAGGACCGTGTTCGCGGGGATTATACTGCTCATACTGACGTTGGCGTTGACGTGGTTGGTCATCGCCCTGATTCTCAGGACGAGCTTGTGGCGGGCGGCCTGGGCGTGGCTGCCCACGTTGGTCCCTAGAGCCGGTTATTTCTTGCTCGTTTTGCTGACGGTAAAACCTTACTTGATCGAAGCGTTTGTGATACCCACCAATTCCATGGCACCGACCATAATTGGACGGCACTGGGAGGCGCCGTGTCCTCGCTGCGGAAGCCCCGCATACTCGTCGGTTGAGCCGGATTGGTCTGATTACGATTCACACAACCGGCCGGTGCTGATGATTTGCAGCCGGGAGCATCGCACCTGCGAGGTGGCCGACCCGCCGCGCGTCGAGTTGCCGGGCGATCGGCTTCTGGTAAACAAACTGCTCGCTCCCCGGCGATGGGACGTCATCGTGTTTAAGATGCCGGAAGGTACGCAAACAGATTACTGCAAGCGGCTGGTGGGGCTGCCGGGCGAGACGGTGGTGATTCGCGACGGGGCGGTGTGGATCGACGGACGGAGGCTTTCGCCGCCGGAATCTTGCGCGGGGTTGGAGTACCTTGCGGAGATAAAAGACTACCCGGAGAAATTGTGGGGCAGCCCGTCAAAACCGGCGCGTCTCGGTCCCGACGAATACTTCGTGCTGGGCGACTTTTCCGCGCGGGCGAAGGACTCCCGGCTGTGGCAGCAGGGCGCGCCGGGGCATCCGCCCTACGCGATACCCGCGGATTATATCATAGGAGTCGTGACCCACATTTACTGGCCGCTTAGCCGCTGTCGAGTGCTGCGGTAGTCGAGATCACCAACAAGCGATTGGATACCATCCGCGAATCTCACGGTTTCCAATGCCGCAGCAACACGATGTTCGGGAAATCCTTGTTGACCGCTTTCCAGAGCGGCTCGTCGGCCGTAACGCCGGTCAATTGCAGGTCGTCGGCCAGGGCCACGAAGAGCGCGTCGTAGACGGAACGATCATACTTGACGGCAATATCAAAAGCGGCTGACATCAAGTGATGGGATGCTTGAATATCAACAGGCGCGGCTAGCAGATAACCAAGAAACCGAATTGCATCCGACGAATCAAGCAAGCCCCGGTGGTGTTGTTTCCACACCGCGTTTGCAGCTTCTGCAAGGGCGACATCGAGAACGAACAGCCGCCCGCCCGCGCCTCGAACGCTTTGGAACAACTGATACGTCTGTTCAGAATCCGGCTCCGCCAGAACCAACTTCACCACCACGCAACTATCGACGATAAGGTCGTTCATCTCATGCGGTCTGCGGCAATATCAAGGGTGCTGTCCGGCAATAAGCCGTGCTCGGCGGCAAACCGCCGGCGCGATTCGCTGACTTTCTCCAGCCAAGCCAAAGCTTCCTCTTGTTCCACGGTTTTAATCTCCAAGGACACCCGCTGATTCTCTTGAAGCGTCACCGGGGTCAGGGGTCTGAACACTCCGTCTTGATACACTGCTTCGGTTCGCATGGGGTCGCCTCCGCTTTCATGCCTCACGCATGTATTCTAGCACCCCCCGCAACAGGCTGTCAAGCATTGAATCAACTCGTGTAGAACTCCCGCACGCGCATCAGCACGTCGAAACCGCTCAGCTTCAGACATTCTTCGAGACACTCCATCGCGGGATGGTCGGGCGGAAGGAGATCGTACTTGCGCTTCACCGAGCCGATCACCATGTCCAGCCCCAGCGGCATGACCTTGGTGAGAAACGCGCTTTCCAACGGACCCTTGACCGGCGAGCCGTCGGGGCGCTTCGAGGGCAACATCACCGTGAAGTTGCTCAGGCCGACCGAGGCGTGGCAGCCGGCGAAAAACCCGTCGCCGTGGATCAGCTCCATCGCCGCGACCAGCCGGTGGATGTTCCCATCCGAGTCGCTGCCGATCGGGGCTATGCCGGGGTCGATGATGCAGTCGTCGTTGGTTGCGCCGGGACAGCGGTCGAAAAACGTGCCGATCAACTGCCGCGCCGCCTCGTAGGTCTCTTGCGCGGTGCGGCAGGACGCCGAGCGCCCGGCGACCACGTTCTCCGAGACCAACAGGATCGGCTTGAAGGGCCGGATTTTGTACAGATCGAACATCTCCGCGCGCAAGGCGCTGATGGAGTTGACAATCGGTTTTTCGCCGCCGGCCCGCTGCGGGTCGTAGGCCGCCAGACCGGCCTCGGCGATGGCCGGGTCGGGCGTGTCGATCGACAGCGGCCGGGCAGTCACCCCTTGGATCCGTCGGACCATGTCGGCCATGAACTCCGCCGGCCGGGGGCCGACGTTCACGTCGATGTACGCCGCACCCTTCTCTTCTTGCATCTTGGCGATCTCAAGGATGCCGTCGATGTCGCCCGCGTCGAACAGCTTGTGTGTCGAGGGGACCGAATCGTTGATCGTTTCGCCGATAATCGATAAACCGGGAATGGGCATGTTCGTTGGCTCCTTACATGGGGGGTTGGGGATGGGGGATTAGGGATTAGAAAAGTGCCCCATCTAATCCCTAATCCCCAATCCCTAATCTCTTTTTGGCGCGTTGTGGTCCCTGTCCAAATACGTGTTGGCCCAGGACGACGTCTCCTTCAGCTTGGCGTCGTAGAAGACCGTCGGGCGGTCGAGCATCGTCTCCGACTCGCCGTAGAATTTCAACCGCTCGTAGACCCTTGCCCAGAGACATTCCTTGTCCTCCAACTCGCAGCGGCCGTCGATCGATCCGCCGCACGGCCCGTTCCGCTGGCACTTGGAACACCATTTTTTGGGACAGATGTACGCGCAGTCGGGCAAGCTGCAATCGCCGCAGTCCTGGCAGCCGTACATCGCCAGCTTCGATGCCTTCTCGACGCGGTAGGCCATCCGGCCGAGGAAGCCCGGCTTGCGGTCCCAGCGGGCGTAGATCCGCTTTAACAGCGGGTACAACGCCCGATCGCGCGTGAACGCCAGGCCATGAACCCACCGCGACAGCTTGTAGTGCAGGTTTACTTCCTTCGACTTCGCCGGGCGTTTCAACGAAGCGAGATAATCCCGGTTGATCCGTCCGGCCTCGCATAAGCCGGTGAACTTGTCGTGCTCGAAGAGGAAGAATTCCTCGAACTGGGAATATTGGATTTCCTTGAGGAAATCCCGCCAGTCGTCCGGGCCGTAGCTTTCGGCCAACTCGATGATCGGCCCGAAGCCGTCTGCCTTGTGGACGCCGCCGATGTATCCGGCGGCGAAGCCAAGGCCCTTGAAGACGGCCAACTGCTTGGCGGCCAGTTCCCGGCAGAACTGTTTTCCCTTGTCCGGCCCGGCGGCGTATTTCTCGATCTTCCGCAACAGCTCGTTGCTGACCACGCAGCCGGCCAGCTTGCCGCTGTTGAACAGCTTGGCCACGCCCTTGGTCAACAGGTAAACGTTGCCGACGATCGGCGCGTCGATTCCTCGGGTATCCAGGAAGAGTTTGATTTCGTGGAACTTCCGCATGTCGTAGCCGAGTTGCGGAATCACCCATTGGGCGCCGGCGGCGATCTTGCGGACCAGCTTGAAGTATTGCGGCAGCAACTCGCGCTCGTGACGCTTGAACGGCGAGACCGCGCAGCCGATGAAGAAGTCGGTTTTCGGCAGGGTTTCGATCTTGCCGCCGCGGCCGGGCACGCTCAGCCCCTCGTTCATCGACCGCAGCAGATCGATCAGGCCGATCGAGTCGATGTCGAACACCGGCTCCGCCAGGCCGCCGAAACCGCCCGTGGGATAATCGCCGGTCAGCGCCAGGATGTTGTCGAACCCTTCGGAGGCGTATCGCCAGGCGGCCGACTCCAGCCCGCTACGGTTGAGGTCCTTGCAGGCCAGGTGAATGACCACGCGGTTGCGATGTTCGGCGACCAGCCCGGCGAGCCAGTCGGGCGGAAGCATCGGCCCGCCGCCGGGGTTGTCGGTTATCGAAATCCAGCCGATTCGCGGATCGGCCAGCAAGTCCTTGGCGAAAGAGGCCGGGTTGCCCGGCGAATCGACCGGTTGCGGCCCGCGGCTGGTGACCACCTCGGCGCCGTAGTAGAAGCGCCCGGAGGCAAGCATCTCTCGGTATGTCGCGTCGTTGTTCGGAACTGTCACGTCGGGAGTGTCCACATGTTGAGTGTCACGAAAACAATATCGTGAACAATAGCCGGGGGCTAACAGCCCCCGGAGAGAAAATCTACAATTTGAGCACATTCCGGGGGCTGTTAGCCCCCGGCTATTGCGATATTTGGATTCTAAGAGTCAACAAACGAGTATCGGTTTGGATTACGCCAGCTTTCGGGCCAGGGCCACCGCCGTGCTGGCGTTGTCGCTGTAGCCGTCGGCGCCGATCTCGTCGGCGTACTGCTGGGTGATCGGGGCGCCGCCGATCATTACCCTGGTGTTCTTGCGGACGCCGGCCTTATCCAAGGCGTCGATGACGTTCTTCATCATCGTCATGGTAGTGGTCAGCAGCGCGGAGAGCGCCAGGATGGTTCCGTCCTTCTCCTTGGCGGCCTCGACGAATTTTTCCGGCGGGACGTCCACACCCAGGTCGATCACCTGGAAACCGCCCCCTTCGAGCATCGAGGCGACGAGGTTCTTGCCGATGTCGTGCAGGTCGCCTTGGACGGTGCCGATCACCACCCGCCCGACCGGTTCCGCGCCCGCCTCGGCCAACAAGGGGGTAAGTATCTCCAGAGAGGTCTTCATCGCCCGGGCGGCGATCAGCAACTCGGGCACGAAATACTCGTTGCACTCGAACCGCTTGCCGACCTCGTCCATGGCCGGGATCATGTACTTCTGCACCAATTCGGTCGGATCGGCCTTGGCCTCCAACGCCGCCTTGGTTACTTCCTCGGCCTTCTTGGCGTTGCCGGTCAGGATGGCGTCATAAAGTTCCTTGTAGTCGGACATGGATCATTCCTTCACAAGAGCATTGGCTGATGGTGTTTGTATACAATCGATCTATAATACTGTTCGGTCCACTATCGTGCCAGCCCCGTTGCCTGGACGTGCTGTTTTGCGAACGGGGGGTGCTGTAACCACGGGAAGGGGTTAGGCTCGCGGCGACAAATTGGGACGACTACCTTTCGTCTTCGCGGCGCGAAATGACCGAGGCGTAACGCCGAACCGGTCCCTAAAAAGCGTGGCGAAGTATTGGCTGGATGCGAACCCGCAGCTTAGGGCAATGTCGGTGATGCTCCGGTCGGGTTGCTCGATCAGCAACCGGGCGGCGGCCGCCAACCGACATTGGTTCAGGTGTCGCATCGGCGTCGCGTTGTTCAATTGCTTCGAGTGGTGTATGAAACTGGTAGCGCCCATGCCGCAGCGCCGGGCCATGCCGCGGACCGTCCATTCCAGGGCAAGATGTTCCAGGTCCCCGCACAGATCGTTCCAGAACAACTCGACGGTGCGGCTCGCGCTGGAAAGGGACTGGTCGAGTCTGACGTCCCGACTGCGGAACATCTCCAAGACAGACAGGAACAACTGGTTGACGTGGACTGCCAAGCGGGAAATGCCGCTGCCGTCCCGGTCGGCCTCGACGGCCGCGCCGATGCGGCTGAAACAGCGGGCGACCTCCGGCGCGGCGCGCCACACCGGCTGTTCGTTGTGGCGCAAAAAGTCGGTCAACTGCCGTAGATCGTCGTCCGTCAATACGATCCATGACGGCCACCGCCACGGTTGATGCGGCCGGTGGACGCCAAGGTCCAGAATCAAAAAGTGCAACCGCCCGGCGCCGACGTACGGATCGCCCACCCGGTGTTGCTGCCAGGGCCGGGTGAAGGTCAGGTCGCCGGCCTTCAGGTGAAACTCCCGGCCCTCGACGGCGAAACCCAATCCGCCGCGCTCCAAAAACGTCAATTCGATCCCCTCGTTGCGATGCCAATCCAGTCCCCAATCTTGCCGCCGGTCGGCGTCCCAGAAACCGACCGACTTGACGCCGCGCAGGGCATTGCGGGGCAAACGGCGGCCTGGGTAGTGCTCTCGGGATAAGGCGACGTGCCGAAGCTGTCCGGCCTGTACCGCGGTCACCACCGGCCGGCAGGTGTCGGCTTCGTACCTGCGGCCGTGCTCCTGGTAAATGGGGATTGCCATGGTCGTTGACGCCTGTTTTCGTTCAATCTGTTTCAACGAAATATCCCGAACGACTGGCTTTCGGGCGATGCTTTATTCTTATATTGTACTGACTGTAGGAGGCGACGACAGGAGGAAGCGGCACACATGGGCAAGATCTCTTTGGGCGTGAACTTGGAATTCGTGCGCCACGACGACAAGCCGTTCGAGTGGGGCGTCGAGAAGGCGGCGGAATTGGGTTATGAATATGTCGAGCCGATGGTTCACTGGGGCCGCGAACTACTGAGCGAGGCCGGCTACTTCCACAGCGTCTCGATGCTCGACGATCCCTATCGCATACGCCAGGCGTGTTGTCGGGCGGGCGTAAAACTTTCCGGCCTGTCGGCACACGCCCCGCTGTGCAAACCCGAAGTCAGCGTGGAGTACCTGAAGCAGGCGGTCCGCTTCGCCGCCGAGTGCGGCGCCCCGGTGGTCAACACCGATGAGGGTCCAAAACCGCACTGGACGACCGTCGAGGAAGACCATGTGCTGATGCGCTACACGCTCCACGAGGCGACCGCCGCGGCCGAGCCGCGCGGCATCCTCGTCGGACTGGAGCCGCACCAGCAATACAGCAAGACGCCGGACGGATTGGACCGCATTTGCGCGCTGGTCGATTCGCCCGCCATCGGCATCAACTTCGACACCGGCAACAGCTATCTGGCCGGCGAAGACCCGATCCAGTGGCTTCGGCACGTCAGGGACCGTCTGGTCCACCTCCACGCCAAGGACATCTCGATCGGCCAGTCCGACGCGGAGCGGGGACAAGTGACCGGCACGCCGGTCGGCTGCGCCTGCGGCGACGGAGTGATCGATTGGGCCAAGGTCATCGAGATCTGCAAAACCGCCCCCCGCGACATCGTCCTGAGCGTCGAGTGCGGCACGGTCGAACAGGCCGCCCGCAGTATCCGTTTTCTGCGTCAATTCCTTACAGCCTGAGGAGATAACCATGTACAACGGTCGATCAACACGCCGCAAGTTTTTTCAACAGTCCGGCGGGGTCGTGACGGCGGCGACGCTGGCCTCCGCCATTTCCAGCAGGGCCTATGCCGCCGAAGACAACACCATTGCGATCGCGCTGGTGGGCTGCGGAGGCCGGGGCAGCGGAGCGGCCGCCCAAGCCCTAAAAACCAAGGGACCGACTAAACTCGTCGCCATGGCCGACGCCTTCGCCGACCGGCTCGGCGTCAGTTTGCGTTCGTTGGGCAAGAGACTGGCCGACAAGGTGGACGTTCCGCCGGAGCGCCAGTTCATCGGTCTGGACGCCTACCGGAAGGCCATCGACGCGGTGGCGCCCGGCGGCGTGGTGATATTGGCGACTCCGCCCGCCTTCCGCCCGATCCACTTGGAATACGCCGTAGCCAAGGGGTGTCACGTCTTCATGGAAAAATCCTTCGCGGTTGACGTTCCGGGCGTCCGCCGCGTGCTGAAAGCCGGCGAAGAGGCAGCCAAGAAGAACCTGAAAATCGCCGGCGGGTTGATGTGCCGGCATAATCGCTTGGTGGAAGAGGCCGTCCGGAGGATGCACGAGGGCGCCATCGGAGACATCGTCACGGCTTGGGCCTGCCGCACGGAGGGCCGCCCCACCCGCATGGGTGTCAGACGCCCCGGCGAGTCCGAGTTGGAGCACCAAATTCGGAACTTCCAACGCTTCACCTGGACAAACGGCTCGCTTTTCATGGATTTAATGATCCACGATCTGGATTTGTGTTGTTGGATCAAGGGCGCCTGGCCGGTTTCGGCCCAAGGGCAAGGGGGCAGGTCGTCGCCCGCCGTGCCCGGCCAAATTTTCGATCACTACGCCGTCGAATACACCTTTCCCGACGGCACGCGGATGATGGCCCAAGGCCGAAACATAGCGGGCTGTTGGAACCGCTTCGCCGACACGATCCACGGCGCCGCCGGGTCGGCCTACATCTGCTCGTGGGCTGACGGGGCCAATCGTCCGAAGCTCTACAAGTCGCACGTCCAAACAGCGGAAAACGTGATCTGGCGGGGCGACAAAGAAATACCCAACGCCTGCGCCGAATCGTATCAGCGCGAGCACGATCTGTTGTTCGAGGCCGTCCGCGAGGACAAGCCGTACAACGAGACTGAGCGTTGCGCGAAGGCCACCCTGGCGGCGATTCTCGGTCGCGCGGCGTTCGAGAGCGGCCGGCAAATCACTTGGGAGGAACTCCTGGCCTCCGACCTCGAACTGGCGCCGGGACTAGACCAATTCACTCGGGATTCGGAGCCGCCGGTCCTGCCCGACGCGGAAGGGCGCTATCCGACCGCCATGCCCGGCGTAAGCAAGGTGCTTTGAGCGGCCGGTTATTGAGTGTCAGAAAAGCAAAGGCGCGTTCAATAGCCGGGGGCTAACAGCCCCCGGAGGGAAATCCCGCAATTTGAGCACATTCCGGGGGCTGTTAGCCCCCGGCTATTGTGACATTTGCTTTCTGAGTGTCGATACAAACGCAAGAGGGAGTCATTGAACCATGCAAGACCAAAGCTCTTTACGCATGGAGCGGCGCGATTTTTTCGCTCGCACGGCAGGCGTTGCCGCGGCGGCGGTCTCGTCCTGCCTGCTTCGCCGCGCGGCGGCAAACGCTTCGCAGCCGAACCGCTGGACGATGCGGCTCTCCACCTCGTCGGTGCAATTCAGCTCCTTGCCGGTGGAGGATGCCTGCCGGCGGATTGCCGCTTTGGGATTCGAGGCCGTCGATTTTTGGAACAACCGCTTCCAGTGCCCGCATTTGGACGAAATCGAAAAACGCTTGGGGCCCGAGGGTTTGAAGGAATTGCTGGCCAAGCACGGACTGAAGCTATATGCGTTTTCCTGCTATGGATTGGGATACCCGCGCTATGCGGACCTCTTGGGAAAGTGCGGCGGAGGCGTCGCCGTCCGCGGATCGCGCAACGGCACGCCGAGCAATCCGGCCGCCGAGATGAAAACATTCCTGGAGCAGCTTAAGCCGCAAATCGAATTGGCCGAGAAGAACAACTCCCATATCGCCGTCGAAAACCACGGCGATGCCCTGCTCGATTCCTTGGATTCGCTAAAGGCCTTCGTCGAGCTGAACCGCAGCCCGCGGCTGGGGATCGCCCTGGCCCCCTACCATTTACAGGCGGTTGGAGCCTCCGTGGAGGAGGCAACCAGGATTGCGGGAAAACAGTTGTTTTTCTATTATGCCTGGCAGCACGCCGACGGTTTGAGACAGTTGCCCGGCGTCGGGCCGACCAATTTCACCCCCTGGATCGCCGCGTTGGCGAAGGTGAACTACCGCTGGTACGTCAACCCGTTCATGCACGGCCATCCGGCCCCGGACTTGATGGCCGAGTCGCTGGCCACCGCCCGCGACTACCTGCAGAAGTGCTACAAGAAGGCGGTGTACGATCATGCTTAAGTCAAGGATTGTCTTCGGCGACCGGCGGTTCCTCCTGGCGGCTGCCGTGGTGTGCAGCGCTCTGGTCGGCGGTGCGTGCCTCGACGTTGCCGCCGTCCAGGCCGACGCGGGCGACTTGCGAATCACCCAAGACAACGCCACGGTGTCGATCTTCGACGGCGAGAGGCCGGTGCTCCGTTACCGCTACGCCGGTGTGCCCATGAAGCCCTACGCCGACCGGCTTCTTTCGCCGGCCGGAGTGCAGGTGCTCCGCGATTCGCCCCACGACCACAAGCATCACCACGGCCTGATGTTCGCCTTGGCGGTCGATGGCGTGAATTTCTGGGAAGAGCACGGCGCGAACAGCGGTAAAGAGTTGCACAAGGGGCTTAGGGACGTGAAGGCGATGGTTCACGACGGCACGGGCCGGGCCGGCTTCGTGCAGCAGCTCGATTGGGTCGGGCCGAACTCGGACAAACCGTTGTTGATCGAACGCCGCGAGATCGCCGTGCTGAAGGCCGACGAGCTGGGCGCCACACTGGTCGAGTGGCGCTCTAGTTTGCAGACGCCGCCCGGCAAGGAGACGATGACGTTGACCGGCCACCACTACTTCGGCCTGGGACTGCGGTTTGTCGAGTCGATGGACCGCGACGGCCGCTTTTTCAACTCCGCGGAACGGCCGGGCGAGGTCGTCAAGGGGGACAAGCAACTACCGCCTGTGGCGTGGTGCGCCTTCACGGCCAAGGCCGACGGCAAGCCGGTGACCGTGGCACTGTTCGATCACCCCTCCAATCCCCGCCATCCGGCGCGGATGTTCACGATGT
Source organism: Planctomycetota bacterium (assembly GCA_018897395.1). Taxonomy (GTDB): domain Bacteria; phylum Planctomycetota; class Planctomycetia; order Pirellulales; family Thermoguttaceae; genus JAHIKV01. The sequence goes on from JAHIKV010000232.1 coordinate 25,269, forward strand.
CCACGCCGTTCGCCTACCTTTCGGCCACGCTGAACCTGTGGAAAGAACCGCTTGCCGTTAAGGCCGGCCGGCCGCTGGACCTCCGCTACGGAATCGCACTGTGGGACGGTGAGGCCGACAAGGCGACCGTTGAGAAGCTCTACCAGCGTTGGCTCCGAGGCGCTCTTTCCTCGTCCCACCCCAAGCTATCCGCCGCGCCGTAAGCCATTGGCGTCATTGAGTCCGCGCCAAACACGCACCGGACGCGGAATTACAGCACATTGTCTACCACCTGTCCGTCGGCCCTCGCGCCGAGATATTGGTAGGTCCAGTGATCGATGGCCTCTTGGAGAAAATGGACGGAGCCGTCGCCCAGGAGAAAGTGCGCTCCGCCGGAGTGCGAGGACTTAAAGCCCAACTCCATGTTCCAGTTGCCTTTATTTCTACAGTTGTCCGGATTCGTCGTCGAACAGGTATCGTAATTGATGGGCACCAGCGTGGAGACCAAGCCTTGCCCGTTATTCGACGTGGCCCACCCCTTCGCATTGTGCCCCGAACAGGCGGGGCGGACTTCACCGAAGAAGATCGTGGTCGACAAACCGTCGCGGAAATCGGCGCCCCTGTAACAGATGCCTTTTAGACTTCGCACAAACGCCCCAGCGGATCCCGCGGAATCGCTATAAGGATGGAGGGCATAGGCGTTCCAGGCGTCGGCGGCGGGACATGAGCAACCGGGGTTGTCGGAATGCGCGGTTGGACCCTTCGAGGCTGCGTAATTGTGCAACGCCTTGCCGTAGAGTACTTTTAAGTCGTCCGAGGGACACAAGTACGTGGAAATCGGAGTCGATTGGATGAGCGACGTCGTGCCGGGAAAGGTCTGCCCTTCGATCGCCCGCGAAAAATCGATACTTTCGTACAATGCCCTTTGCTCGATGTAAGGCAAAATGCGAACGAGCGCGCCGCCTTTGCCCTTGTCGGTTTCCCAGTCCGTCATGATCGATCCCGGCGGGAACGTGTTGAGAGCCTCGTGATACAAGTGCAAGGCCAATCCAATTTGCTTGAGGTTGTTTCGACACTGCATCCGTCGGGCCGCCTCGCGGGCTGCTTGCACCGCCGGAAGCAACAGGGCGATCAGAATGCCGATGATCGTAATCACCACCAAAAGTTCCACCAGCGTGAACGCGGAAGACCGAGAATGCGAGGAATACTGAGAATGGGTCATGAGTCGCTCCTTTTAGTTAGTTTCAACTAAAGGTGAGATGGCAAAACACGGTGCCTTTGCAGGCCGACGCATCCCTAGACGGGAAGGTCGGCCGACAGCTTGTTGAATCAGGGCGGGATCGGTGCGGCGGGAAGCTTTCTGCTCGGGTGCGGCAACAAGCTCGAACCGTATTATACCCATGCCGGAAGCCTTGTCAACGGTCTTCCAGCCAAAAATCGCAGGCGGCGGTCAATCCAGCTCCTTGATTTTGACGTTGCGGAAGTAGATCGGCGCGCCGGCGTGTTTGCCTTGCAGGCCGACGTGCCCCTTGGTGGGACGCTCGGCCAACGGCTTGCCAAGCCACTTGGGGATGTCGCTGCCGTCGGAGTTTTTCCTGCCCGAGGTCCACTTCCGCATGTCCATCTCCGTGACCAACTCGCCGTTGAGCATCACGTAGATCATCGGCCCTTTGCAGGTGATCGTCATCCGGTTCCACTCACCCGGTTTTTTTACCGTCGATTTCTTGGCGGCCAGCCGGCCGAAGATAGCCCCGCACTGCCAGGTCTTCGGACTTTTTGCCCACTGTTCGGCGTGGTCGTCGGCGATCTGGATCTCGACGGAAGTAGTCACCCACTTGACCGGATCGGCGCCGTAGACGAACACGCCGCTGTTGGTGCCGGGCGCGGTCTTGAACTCCAGATCGAGAATGAAGTTCTCATACTCCTTCTTGGACCAGATGCACTTGTCCTCGGCGGCCGTAAGCACGCCGTTCTCGACCGACCAGACGCCCTCGGGATGGATCGCGTCGGAGAGGTCGCCGGCGAACAGGGTTTTCCAGCCGGTGGCGTCGGGATGCGCCTTCGGCGGGACCGGATCGGCGGCGCAAACCACGGCGGCCCAGCTAATGAAAATCGCCAAACACAAAATCGACTTTCGCATGTTGTTTTCCTTCAGAAAGTAGGGTGGGACAAGCGAAGCGCAGTCCCACCAGGATAGAATAATGGTGGGACTGCGCTTCGCTTGCCCCACCCTACGCCGGCTTGGCTCCCTACACACCCCCACGACCGCAGTCGTGGGGCGTTTGTCTTATGTACTTATGTCTCACTAACGAACTTGAACTTCAGCGCCGCGGCGAGTTCCCCCACCGGCTCCCAGAGGTCGCCGTAGAAGGTCACCCGGTGCCAGCCGTACTGGTCCCAGAACGTAAAGAGCTTCTCGAAGTCTCCCTGGACTTCGCAAGCGAGTTTGGTGCGGCAGGCAAGGTCGCTGACCACGTTCTCCACCGCTTTGCCCCGGTGGCAGAGGATTTCCCGCCGAACGGGATGGATTTCCAGCGTGGTTGTCATGTATCCTTCGGGCAGGAAGGAGCGGACGGAAGCCCCGCGACGGTCCTCGCTGTGGGTGAGAATCTCAAAGGGGTTGGACGGCCCCTCGGGCCCCAGCATTTTGGTCGCGGCGACGCAGTGTGCGTAGATAATCTGCCGCTTGGAGGTGTCCAACACCGGATCGGAAATGAACCCCGGCCGGCCCGCCAGGTGCTTCATGGCGATCATCGTGGCGCTGGAGAACAGGTCGGCCTCGCAGGCCCCGACCAGGCCGTCGTTGAGCAATTCCACGAAGCCCAGGCAAGGATATCCCTTCAGGTGTCCGCCGTAGAATCCGCCCAGGCAGTTGATCGTAATCGCCTCGGCCCCGTGTTTTTCCATAACGGCCTTCTGGGCCAGATAATTCCGGGCCGATTTTTCCAGCGTGCCGTCGACGTCGTCCAGGACGATGGAGCGGGCCGTCGATTTCCAGCGATCGACGATTTCCAGCGCCTGGTCGCGGTCGGCGGCTTCGTGTGCCGCGGCGATCTCCGAATAGTCGGTCTCCACCACCTCGATGCCGAGCAATCGCTCGACTTCCTCGGCCGCGTTTTGCATCCTTCTGCCGATGACCAACAGCTTGGCCTTTTTCATTTCCTCCAAACACTTGCCCACGTCGGCGATCTTCAGCGGGTCGTCCTTGCAGTCCAACGGCCTCTCGACGGGCGTCCGCTGGCGGCGCACGCGGTCGCAGGCGGCGACAAACTCGGCCACCGAGCCGCCTCGGCCGAGCGTCTCGAAACATTTCACCGATTCGGCCAGGTCGTCGAGATTCGAAGAGGAGACCACCGAAAAGTTGTTGTGTTGGCGGCGCAAGCCGGCCGTGTAGCAAAGGAAACCGCCGCTGCCGGCGTAGAGAAAATCGGCCACCAGCGTCGGCTTGCCCGAGGCGACGATCGGCTGCATCACCTGCACCCAGTTGTTCATCTGGTAAACCACGTATCCGTCGATGCGGTCGGCCTCGTCGGCGGCCGGCAATTTTTTTGCGTCCTCGGGTTTGTGAGCGACGGCGGGGACGATTTCGATCTTCGGGCAGAGCCGCCGCAAAGTCGAAGTGACCAATTCGATTTGGGGCGCGAAATCGTAGCCGATATGCGGCCAGCACGGAACGGGCTGCTTGACGCCCCAGCAGGCGAAAACCAGCCGCACCCGCGGACGGTCCGATTCCGCATCGGCGGCATGAGACTTGCCAAAGGAAACGGGCAACATCGAAGCAACACAAGCGCCGCAGCCGGCAGCCAGAAAACGACGCCGGCTGGTGCAGCAACGACAAGCGGACGATTGAGGCAGGACTGCGTTCATGTTCGACTCCCGAGTATTATTTGGAAGGGAAATATGGGGGATGGTGGAGGCGGGAAGCGCCCGCGAGGGCGAAATACATCATATCATCTTGTCCGAAAATACGCAATGACCCGAGCCACCGGTTATTCCGCGGCATTGAGAAATACCGGGATATGCTTAAAATCAGAGTGTGAGTTCCAGAACAAGACGAGGACGAGGACGTCCGCTGGCTGGCGGCCGAGGGACTGATCGCGCTGGGATGGGACGGACTGCGGCCGTTGCTCGAGGCCTTGGCCGACCGGCCCGGCTCGGTCACGCTCCGCGACGGCGCCCACCACGTTTGCCGTAGTCTGAGCAGACGGAAGGCATACAAGGCGGTGCGACCCGTGTTGGCCGCGTTGAACGAGCCGGATCCGGAATTGGCCGTTCCCTCAGTTACCCGTGCCGCTCTCGACGAACTCGGGATCATACTTGGTCCGGTTCGTCGCGGCGGTGTTGGTCTCGGTGGTTGAATATTCATTCACCCACTCGAAGGCTTCGTCGTAGGCGTTTGCGGGGTAGCACTTGATCTCGCCGTTTATCATCAGCTTGGCGAGTTTTGTTCCCCACTCGACGCATTTCGGCCCGCCGACCACCGCCATCTTCTCGAAGCTGTTGCGGTGGGCAACCCCGAAGCGTACGTCGTCCCACATGGCGGCCACGTGCCAGCCGTGGAAGTCGGTGCTCAGGTCCATGAGGAACCGCGCTCGGCCGTACTCGTGGACAATCGATTCCAAACGGGGAATCAGCACTTCCTTGTAGTCCTGGTTGGTCAGTTTGTCGGTGGCCTTGACGACCAACAAGTTTCCATTGCTTTGCGAAAGCACTTCGATCATGTCTCTCTCCAATCGTGGTAAGGGTTAGAGCAATACAACGCCGATTAGCAGGCGGACAAGCCCGCCGGTTAAACGATACGTCGCATTACCATTCCAAGAATCAATTAAGGACACAACAACGAGAATATTTGATGTTGAAATATCCGTATTTAGCCCCGGGTGAATACACCCGGGGCAAGCGGTTTTTCGCGGTCAACCCGTCCCCGCCGCGTATTCACGGCGGGCTAAATGTACGATTTCAAAACACGTTCTACGGTTGTTTGCTTTCCGGGATGGAAATCTTTTCGACCGTCAGGATCGACTCAAAATCGCACCGGAAACCCCCTTTGCCTGAAACGGACGGCCTGATTTGTGCAGGCGGTCTAGGAGCCGCCGATGCCTCGGTCCGCTGGATTGCAGATGGCGGTATATGCAGAGCTTGGCCCAATCCTCGATGAAGATCCAAACGATACAGTATCCCCAAACAAAGCCGATGGCGGACCAGGAGATCGGAGTGACGAAGCCAAAGCCGTAGGCCACCAACACCCGGTCGTAAGCGGTTGTGCTTGTTGATGACACGTCCCTGTCCCCCCCAATCTGGCGTTTTACTATTCTAGGTTACGATTCGCGCCCCGGTCGGGATGGAACATAAAGCCGCTTGGCGGTGGTCGCGCACCCTAAATGGCGCGACCACCGGTCGTGGCTTTATGTCATCAGCACTTGACTCTGGGCTTAGGGGTTGGGACCATAATACTGTCGTTTAGCCGGCGTGCTTGTACGCCGCGCGGGGGGTGACATTCGCTTATTTCCCGCAGCGAGCAAGCACGCCGGCTAAACATGGACCCCCATGAAACAAGTCGTGTGCCACGGTACTGGCTCCCTGCCCCGAAGGACGTTGCGATGTCGAGGAAAATCGTCGAGTGCGTACCCAATTTTTCGGAAGGACAAGACCCCGCCATAATCAAGCAAATCACCGACGCGGTCCAATCGGTCCAGGACGTCGAGCTTTTGGACGTCGATCCCGGCCGGGACACCAACCGGACTGTGGTCACCTTCGTCGGCTCGCCAGAGGCGGTCGCCGAGGCGGCGTTCCAGGCAATTGCCAAGGCGGCGCAGGTGATCGACATGAGTCGCCACCACGGCGCGCATCCGCGGATGGGTGCGACCGACGTCTGCCCGTTCGTGCCGGTCGAGGACGTGACGATCGAGGACTGCGCCGAAATCGCGCATCAGGTCGGCCGGCGGGTCGGCAAGGAACTGGAGATCCCCGTCTACTTCTATGAGGCGGCCGCCACCTCGCCCGAGCGGATGAACCTGGCCACCGTCCGCGAGGGCGAGTACGAGGGGTTGCCGAAGAAACTCGCCGATCCGCGTTGGAAGCCGGATTGCGGTCCGGCGCGGTTCAATTCCAAGACCGGCGCGACCGCCATCGGCGCCCGCGAGTTCCTCATCGCCTACAACGTCACGCTGAACACCCGCGAAAAGGCCGCCGCCACGGACATCGCTTTCGAGCTGCGCGGGAAAGGACGGGTCGCCCGCACCAAAACCGCTTCGCCGTTTTACAACCGAGGCGAAATCATCTTCTACCGGGAAGGCCGTTTCCCCTGCGGCAACTGCGACTTCGTCGGAAAGACCTTCGCGGAGGCCGAAGCGCACTGCCGCCAGACGCACGACTACGAGCTGCGCGAGTTGGCGGCCGAGGCCGGCATGGATTTCTCCGACCCCGGCAAGGTCGTCGGCCAGAAGGTCCGCCGCGCCGGCAAGTTCCCATTCTGCAAGGGGATCGGCTGGTACGTCGATCAATATAAACGGGCGCAAATCTCGGTGAACCTGACGAACTACCACGTCACCCCTCCGCATCTGGTTCTGGAAGAGGCCCGGCGGCTGGCGGCTGAACGGGGATTGACCGTCACCGGCAGCGAGGTCGTGGGAGTGATCCCCTACCGTGCTTTGCTCGAAGCGGGCAAGTTCTATCTCAGCCGACAGGGTGGCTCGTGCGGCGTGCCCGTGGCCGACATCCTTGAGGCAGCCGTATTCTCGATGGGCTTGGGCGACGTGCAGCCGTTCGAGATCGAGAAGAAAGTGATCGGTCTGCCGGAGAGAAAAGAATCGGGCCTGGTCGGCATGAGGGTTATGGATTTCGTCGACGAGGTGTCGCGCGACACGCCCGCCCCCGGCGGCGGTTCGATCGCCGCGTTGGCCGGCTCGCTCGGCTCGGCGCTGGCGTCGATGGTGGCCAACATCACCCATCACAAAACGAACGCCCCGGAGAAGTCGAAACTCCTGCGGGCCGTCGCCGAGAAGGCGCAGGCGGTCAAGGAAAAGCTGTTGGCGGCCGTGGACGACGATACCGACGCGTTCAACGCCTACCTGCAAGCGATGCGGCTGCCGTCCGACACGCCCGAGCAACAGCGGCATCGAACCGAGAAGATGCGGGATGGTCTGCGGATCGCGGTGGACGTTCCGTACCAGACCGCGGTGGCGAGTTTCGAGGCGATGAAGTTGGCCCGCGAGATGGCCGAGCACGGCCTGGCCGCCTCATTGACCGACGCGGCCGTGGGCTGCGAGGTCGCCTTCGCCGGCGTCCGCGGCGGCTTATGGAACGTGCTGACCAATCTGCCGGAGATCACCGACCGGCAGTACGTCGAGCAGATGCGGCGGCAGTGCGCCGATCTTCTGGCCGAGGCCCGCAAAGTCCTGCAAGAGACGGGCGAATTGGTCGACGCGAAGCTGGCGGAGCGGATAAAGGTGTAGACAAGGCGAGTCGCACTTGCAAATCTAATGCCTGTGTGACACAATTAGGTGAGGGTGTCCGGGAATTGGCCCGCAAAAACAGCTATTTAGCCCCCGGTGAATACACCGGGGGCACGGTCTGGTGCGTCCAACCACCGCTGCCCGCCGTGTATTCACGGCGGGCTAAATGGAACTATTCCCGGACACCCTCAATTAGGTTGTTGCGTATCCAAATGAGGAATATCGTCTCGTGAATCGGCGCGATAAACTGCTGCAAAAAATGCGCAACTCGCCAACCGGCGTCCGGTTCACCGAGGTGGTTTCTTTGCTTCACCACGAAGGTTTTGTGTTGTTCAATCGAAGGGGGAGTCATTGCACTTTTCACCGGGCAGACGGTCGAACTCTGACGATCGTTCGCCCGCATGGTTCGCGCAACACATGCCACCCGGCCGACATTCGCAAACTGTTGGAGGCTTTAGAACGATGACCACGACCCACGAATATCGAGGCTACGTATTCACGATAGCCTATCAGGCGCAAGAGCCGGCCTACGTGGTGGATTTCCCCGACATTCCCGACATCATCACGAGCGGCGACACGCTTGCGGTGGCATTTGCCAATGCCTGCGAGGCCCTTGACCTGCACCTGGAAAGCCTTCAGAAGCTCGGCCTTCCCTGGCCTGAGCAGACCCATCGGTTGGTGATGCAATAAATGACATGAAGGTTAACAGGGGGCGGAGCCAGTAACCCGCACCCCAACTTGCCATAACCGTCTGCGTCCCCGTTTCAACCCCTGCTGTTGTATCTACGCTTATGTTCTTGGAGGGATGACAATGATCGATGTGTCAACACTCGTGCTTCTCTGCAAAAATGCACTCGCGGCGCTAAAGTGGACGAAAGAACATTATGAATCTACAAGGTTCTCGGAGGAGGAGAAGGCAATCCTAGTGGCTGCAGCCGACCAGGGGGCAATTCAAATTGTACTTAGTGATAGCCTTCTGTCAGTTTTCGGCGGCGGAATTTTATTCACTGCCCCAGCGGATCCCACCTACCGTGCGCGTCACCTTGACGCCTTTGCCCAACTCTGTGACCGTGGCCTTATCACGCATCATGAAGGCGAAATGTTCTGTTTGAATGGCAAAGGCTTTGAGTTGGCCCGCAAGGTAAAGGCGATTGAGCAGGATTCTGGTTCGCAGTCCTAGTCCACAGAAGCCGTCATCATGCTTTTTTGATTGCTTGGGGACACATACGGGATAAGCCCAACTATCCTTGTTTCTTTGGTCCGCCGCGGTGACCAAGTCGTCAATAATGCGACTTGTGCCCCCCCCTTCTTTTTATTCCGCCTGCTCCTTCTGTTTCGCTTATTTCGGATGTAGGTGTTCTGGATTACGGGAGCGTCGAACTGGCTGCTCGGCGCGTCGTACCGGACGAAGTTCGACGTGGCGCGCATGAACAGCATGTGGACAACCGTAATCTCCCGCACTTGGACGGTTTTCTTGGCAGCCATCTTGCGGCTCGTTGCGTGAGAAATTCAATGGAACGTAGACCCAGACCCTACTGGGCCAAGCAGAACAGGGTCGCGGGGTAGCATTGGTTTAGAACTTACTGCCTCGGGGATTGGCCATTAGAACTTCTTCCCCTTCTTAGAAGGCTTGCGATTTTCCGATTCCTGCCGGCTGAACGCCAGTTCGATCATCGCGCCGAGTTCGATGACCCACTCGGGACGAACTTTGTAAACGTGGAAGTCGTCCATGACTGGCTGATTGTTCAGATCGCGCGTGGGCCTCTCCCTTGTACGGAACCGCGCTGGCGATGATCACGGCCAGCCCTCTCGGCTTGCCGCGCTCCGCACCCTTGCGGTTGTAGAGCGTTTCAAGCTCGACCACGATTCCCGTGATTTCCCCGTGGTCCGGGTGAGCGGCCCGCACACTCTGGAGCGGCTTGATGTCCGCCACCAACCGTGCGAGCTGCTCCCGGCTCCGCTGGGGAACCAGAGACTTGAAGGAATCCCGCTTCTTCCCGTTTCGCTTGTTCGTCTTCTTTGGTTCGACAATAATTGTGCGAGACTTCCCTTTCTTCCCGTTTCGCTTGTTCCTCTTCCTTGGTTCGACAATAATTGTGCGAGACTTCCCCGGTTTGACAACAAAGGGCGGTTTATCCTCCTTCACAAGAAAACCGCATTTACGGCATATTGTCATGATATGTTCTGGAGCTACTCCCGTGGCCCGCATCAAACCAGTCGCCAAGGACGACAAGGAATAAAGGTGCTGAGGATCAACCATCTCGCGATAGCTCAGCACATCGCGTTTCCACGCCTCGACAGCCGCCGCTTCTCCTGCTGCTATGAGCGCAAGCGGGTTTGCGTCCCGTCGGTTTCCACTCATGCACTTTCTCTTTTTTCCGCCGAGAATCGGAACATCTCCCACCCAGTAAGAAACGTTTCGACTACGGCCGTGGCCGCCGCGCCAGCGGGTTCGAATTACTTGAATGGATTTAGTCATCGCTAAAGTCCCTCCTCAACTGTCGGCACGCCTCAATCATTGGGGATATTACCGGGGCTGGGAGTCTTTGATTGTAACAAATTGCACCCTCCGCGCTGTCGCGATGCTCTCACCCCATTCCCGCTCACCCCTTCTGCCTTGCATAAAAGCAATCCGGGCAGCAGTTGGGCATCCCCGAGCGGATGTTCTCGATCACGTAGTGCAACCGCTTGCGGCTGCCCACGAACACGGCGACCGAAGGATCGTTCTGGGCCATCAGAGTATCAGCGAACCGAAAAGCGTCTTCCAGCGCGAAGTCGTTCATGGCGTCGTAGACGCAGCCATGCTCCTCGCACTTTTCGAGCAACCCGACTTTCAAGGCGATGTCCATCGCCACCGCACGCTTGCCATCCTGCTCCGTCCCGATTTCTTTGGTAAGGTCCATGATCTTCATCCTCCACACAAGAATAAGAGTGATTCTGAAGTCTGGAATGTCAGACAGGATGTCGATTTTCTCCTGGACTCGGTTTCCTCCTATGACGCGTCGCTGCGACACCCCCTGTCCGGCGACTACTGCTACCCACTATGATAGCAGATCGGACAAGACAATGCAACTCCCGCCGGCGGCCGCTTTTGACTCAAAACTGTCGCAATAGCCGGGGGCTAACAGCCCCCGGAATGTGCTCGAAATTGTGGGATTTCCCTCCGGGGGCTGTTAGCCCCCGGCTATTGTTCACGCCATTACACTCAACAAACGGATACAATATTGGAACCTGCACGATCGCGGGCGGCCGTGTTACAATGCGTCTGATGGTGAACACCGCGATTTCATCCTGCCGACGAGTTTGGATCAACGCCCGGCCGGCGACCATCGACCCCGCCGTGGCCGCGCCCTACGGCGAACTGGCGGAACACGCGATCGGTGTGCGCGACGGAAAGATCGCGACAATCGTGCCGATCAGCGAGTTGCCCGAAGACCTCGGCCCCGCGGAAGTAATCGACGCACGCGGCGCCTGGATCACGCCGGGCCTGGTCGATTGTCACACGCATCTGGTCTACGGCGGCAACCGCTCCCGCGAGATCGAGCTGCGCCGCTCGGGCGTATCCTACGAAGAGATTGCCCGGCAGGGCGGCGGAATCCTTTCGACCGTCCGCGCCACCCGCGCGATGAGTGAGTCGCAATTGCTCGATGCCTCACTGCCGCGACTGACGGCATTGGCCGACGAAGGCGTTACGACGGTCGAGATCAAGTCCGGCTACGGACTGACGCCGGCCGACGAACTGAAGATGCTGCGGGTCGCCCGACGGATGGCCGAGCATGTGCCGATAAACATCACAACGACGCTATTGGCCGCGCACGCCCTGCCGCCGGAGTTTCAGGGGCGTGCCGACGATTACGTCGCGCTGGTCTGCGACGAGATCATTCCGGCCGCGGCCGCCGAAGGGTTGGCCGACGCGGTGGACGTGTTCTGCGAGCGGATCGCCTTCTCGACTGCCCAGTGCGAGCGGGTTTTCGAGGCCGCCCGGCGTCACGGCTTGCCGGTGAAGGGGCACGTCGAGCAGCTTTCCAACTTGGGCGGGGCCCGGCTGGCCGCTCGATTCGCCGCACTGTCGGTCGATCACCTGGAATATCTCGGCGCGGCGGACGTTCAGGCGCTGGCCGACTCCGGCACGACGGCCGTGTTGTTGCCCGGCGCGTTTTACTTTCTCCGCGAGACGCAAAAGCCGCCGGTGGCCCAGTTGCGTGCGGCCGGCGTGCCGATGGCCGTCTCTACCGACCTGAACCCCGGCACCTCGCCGCTCTGCTCGCTGCGGTTGATGCTCAACATGGCCTGTACGCTGTTCGGGCTGACGCCGGAGGAAGCGCTCGTCGGCGCGACCCGCTCGGCGGCCCGGGCGTTGGGACTGGCCGATCGCATCGGAACGCTGACGGTCGGCAAGCAGGCCGATTTCCTCGTCTGGGACGTCGATCATCCGTCCGAGTTGGTCTGCGAGTTCGGCGTCCCCCGGCTGCGGCAGCGGGTTTTCCGCGGCGAGACAAAAAGTAGTGGTTTGTCAAACTAAAAATGTCGGGGGGACCGTGTAGCGGGGCCGCTTGCGGCCCGTGGCAGTGCATCGAAGAACGGGTTAATTCCGGTTAATTCCTTGTGTCCTACGACCGTTGCGCGGGACGGTTTTGCCGCAATATATGGTATGCAACGGCCTCTCTGAGCACAACGTATAGTGGCGTGCAATGGTCGCAGGACACAAGAGAAAATCCGGGCCTTGACTCAACGGCGGTTATGGGTGACACCTTTTCCCTCCCTGGATCAGAAAATCGATGTCGTCGGCCGGTTCCGTTTCATTCCGGGCGACGGAGCCGAAAACCCGACCGCTGCTCGCTCCGTGCCTGGCGGCCGTGTCAAGAATTCGTTGCCGGTTCAGGGCCACAAGGCGTCTAATGTCCATGAGCGCCGCCTCTCGTCGAGATCGGTCAAGCCTCGACGGAAACATGGCAACATTACTCAGCCGCCGTAGTCCAGTGGCCGATATAAAGTCCCCTTCCACGATGGTTCGTCCGTCGACGGGTTCGGCGACTTGCCGTCCTGACGCACCCAGACGATCATCTCGCCCGGCTCGCGGTGATCCCAAACATGGTAGGGCACGGCGGTGATTTTGCGTCCGTCCTTGGCGACGCCGGTGATGACCGTTACGCCACCGAGCAAGTCGTCTCGATATTCGGCGGTGAACTTCGGATCGACGGGCAGAACGATGTCTTTCGCCGACCCGCCGTTGTCGACGGCCTCGAAACAATAGACGACCGGCCCGCGGCGGACGGCCACGCGGCCGCGGTCGGCTTCAACGCGGGGATTGGCCTCAATGCGCTCGATCGGCATGGGCAGTTCCAATTCGACCGCGTCGCCCGGCCGCCACTTGCGTTCGAGTCGAGCGTAACCTTTTTCGACGTTCAGCGGAGCAGCCGGCTTGCCATTTACGGCCAGTTTCGCCCCTTCGCACCAACCCGGAATCCGCAAGCAGAGGGCGAACCGTTCGCTCTTCTCCGGTTCGACCGTCAGCAGCACTTTTCCGTCCCAAGGATAAAGGGTCTGCTGCTTCAGCCGGACCTTGTTGCCGCCGAGCGGCACTGATGCCTCACCCGCCACGAAAAGATTCACGTGGATTTCATCCGTTCCGCCGCTCTTGCCCACGGCGTAAACATAGCCCGGCAACGAGGGGATGAACCGCACGACGTTGGTCGGGCAACAGGCGCACTCGAAGAACGGCTGACGGTGATGCTTTCCGTCGGAGGCGAGTGGATTGACGTAGAAGAAGTGCTTGCCGTCGATGCCGATGCCGGAAAGAATGCCGTTGTACAGCGCCCGCTCCAAAACGTCGGCGTATTGTGCGTCGGCGTGCATCAGGTTCATCCGATGCGCCCAAAAAGCCACACCGATGGCGGCACAGGTCTCGCAGTAGGCCGTATCGTTGGGCAGCTCGTAGGCGTCGCCGAATGCCTCGCCGTCGTGCCGGGCGCCGATGCCGCCGGTGATGTAGATTTTCCGCCGCACTACGTCTTGCCACAGTCGCCCCATCGCGTCGACCAACGATTGGTCGCCGGTGTGCGCGGCTATGTCGGTCGCGCCGGCGCACAGGTACATCGCACGGACCGCATGACCGACGACCTCGC
>JAHIKV010000032.1 GCA_018897395.1 Planctomycetota bacterium
CACCTCCAGTTGCTCTCCACCCCCTCTCACGAGGACGCAGTTACTATTGGTTACAAAGTTCAGACCCAACTTCGACAGGGACTCCCACCCTGCTGATTCGATACACTTACAAGCGCACTAGGCCGGGTCGTGACCCGGCAAAATGTTCGCCGGGTTGCAACCCGGCCTACTTTGCTGACAACTGATTGCTAATTACTGACAACCAAGCATCCGCCATGTCCGCCAGCCTACATAATCTCCGCAACATCGGCGTCATCGCCCACATCGACGCGGGCAAAACCACCATTACCGAGCGGATGCTGTTCTTCAGCGGCTTCAGCCATCGCGTCGGAGAGGTGGACAAGGGGACAACCGTCACCGATTACGATGCCGAGGAGCAGGAGCGGGGCATCACGATCAACGCCGCCGCGGTCAACTTTCCTTGGAAAGACATCGAGATCAACCTGATCGACACGCCGGGCCACGTCGATTTCACCGCCGAGGTCGAGCGGAGCCTGCGGGTGCTCGACGGCGGCGTGGTGGTCTTCAGCGCCCGAGAGGGAGTCGAGGCCCAAAGCGAAACCGTCTGGCGTCAGGCCGACAAATATCACGTGCCGCGGATCGCCTTCATCAACAAGATGGACCGCGAAGGGGCCGATTACTTCGGCACTCTGGACGAAATCCGCGACCGGCTCGGCTGCAAGCCGATACCGCTGAACCTGCCGGTCGGCGCCGGCCCGCCGCACCTGAAAGAGGCCTTCTGCGGGGTGATCGACCTGATCTCGATGCGAATGCTCCGTTTCACCACGGACAACAAGGGCGGAAAGATCGCCGAGGATGAGATCCCGGCCGAGTTGCGCGACGAAGCGGAGCTGTGGCGCGCCCAAATGCTCGATCAGCTCTCGATCCACAGCGACGAGCTGACCGAGCTGCTACTGGCCGAGGAGCCCGTGCCCGAGGCGCTGGTCCGCCGCGTGATGCGCGCTGCGACGATCCACAATCTTGTGGTGCCGGTGCTTTGCGGTTCGGCCTTGGACGGCATCGGCGTGCAGCCGGTTCTGGACGCGGTTCAGTATTATTTGCCCGGTCCGGCCGACGTGCCGGCTATCGAGGGGACCGACCCGAAAAATCGCGGCAAAAAAATCGTCCGCCATCCGAACGCCGACGAGCCGTTCTGCGGCCTGGTGTTCAAGATTCAGGCCGATCGGCACGGCGACCTGCACTACGTCCGCGTATACTCGGGCACGCTGAAGGCCAACAGCCGCGTCTACAACCCCGGCAAGGAGAAGAAGGAGAACGTGCCGCAACTGTGGCGCATCCAGGCCGACCGTCGCACCCAGGTCGAGTCGGTCGCCGCCGGAGACATCATCGGCATCGTCGGTTTGCGCCATTCGATCACCGGCGACACACTCTGCACGCCCCAAGACCCGATCCTGCTCGAGTCGATCACCTTCCCCGAAACCGTCGTCTCGATGGCCATCGAGCCGGAAACCTCGCTGGAGCGCAAAAAGCTGTCCGACGTGCTGGAGATGATGAAGCGGCAGGACCCGACCTTCCGCGCCCGCGAAAACGAGGAGACCGGCCAGACGTTGATCAGCGGCATGGGCGAGTTGCACCTCGAGGTGATTAAGCACCGGCTGTTGCGCGACTACCGGCTGAACGTCCGGGTCCACAAGCCGCGGGTCAGTTACCGCGAGTCGATCCAGCAGGCGGTCGAGGTCACGGGCGAGTGCCACCGCAACGTCGCCGGCCAAACGCTCTCGGCCAAGGTCCGTATCCGCATGGAGCCGTTTGCAAAGGGGGTCAAGCCGGTGACGGTCCTGGTAGCCCCCGGCGGCGTGTTGCCCGAGGAGTTTTTGACGCCCGCGGTCGAGGTGCTCGGCGAGCAAGGCGAAGGGGGCGGGATGCTCGGCTTCCCGCTGATGCGAGTGAAAATCACCGTTCTCGGCGGCGAGGTCCACGAGACCGGCTCGACCGAACTGGCCTTCCGCTACGCCGCCGGCGACGCCTTCGAGAAGGCGCTTCGCGCCGCGGGGCCAGTGTTGCTCGAGCCGATCATGCGGATCGAGGTAACCGTGCCCGAGGATTTCTTGGGCGAGATCATGGGCGACTTGCAGCAGCGTCGGGCGATCATCGTCCGCACTCACGTTCGCGGGCGCGACACGGTGATCGAGGCCCATGCCCCGCTGGCCAATCTCTTCGGCTATTCGAACGCCATGCGCGGCCTAAGCCAAGGCCGCGCCACCTGCACGATGGAGCCGCACAGCTACGGCCCCGCGCCAGAGCAAGTGCTGGAAGGGTTCATGTAAAGTTGAATGTAAAGTTGAAAGGAATTCATTCCGTTCCACGCAAGGAGTCGCCGTTGACGAAGCCGTTTACGGGGTGTAGAATACCACATAGCAGGAGGGTGTTCTAATGGACTCGCCAGTCATTATTCGCGGGACGTTTTTCAACAAAACTTTCGTGCCCACCGACCCGTTACCCGAGGCCGAAGGCCCCGCGGAACTTATCGTTCACGCAGAATTGCCGAAAGAGCCACGGCACTCGATTTTCGATGCTTTCGGCACGGCGGAACACCTTCGCACGGCGGAAGACCTCGATGCCCAGCTTGCCGAAGAGCGAGCCGCTTGGGGTGACGCATGATCGTGGAGAAAGCAACCGAGTTGCGGGCGAGTTTCGGTCTGAAAACACCGGATGCCATTCACGCCGCCACCGCAACGTTGGTCGGCGTTAAATCGTTCTGGACCACCGATGCCGATTTTTCCAAGTGCCCAGGATTGGCCGTCGAGGTGTTTAGGGCCGTGTGAAAAGGCATCCTTAAGAAGGTTGCGTTTGCACAGGAGGAAACCATGGCGTTTACGATGACTCTTTGGAATGTTGAGGCGGGCAAGTTGCAGGAAGTCCCAAAGCAAAAATTGGAAGACGAAAAACGTCTTGAAGACTGGATTGAACAAGATGCAAGTCTGCTAGGAATGGACCTGCTGATTATTGGTCGGCAAGTCCAGACTCCAGGCAGGCGGATCGATCTGCTCGCCATCGACCAGGATGGTAGTACAGTCATTATCGAACTCAAGAGAGACAAATCGTCGCGAGATATTGTGGCTCAGGTTTTAGATTATGCTTCATGGGTAAACGGTCTGACTCCCCAGGAGATAGACGACATTGCCTCCTCGTATCTGAACAAACCATTGGCGGATGCGTTCAGGGACCGTTTTGATATGACTCTGCCCGAGAACATCGGATCGGACCATCGGATGGTGATTGTCGCTTCGGAACTCGACGACTCCTCCGAACGAATCGTTCAATATCTGTCGTCCGTGCATTCCGTCGATATCAACGTTGTTTTCTTCACATGTTTTCAACTTAACGGAATGGAATTGGTCGGCCGGTCCTGGTTGCTAGATCCCGAAGATGTCGAGGAACGGTCGGAATCCCGCCGCAAGGCTCATTGGTCAGGGTTCTGGTTTGTTAATGTCGGAGACGGTGAGTATCGAAGTTGGGACGACTGCAAGAAATACGGTTTCTTAAGCGCAGGCGGGGGCAGCAAATTTAGCGATCAGATGAAGAGACTACAGGTTGACGCCAAAGTGTTCGCATACATAAGCAAACGTGGCTATGTCGGCTTTGGTCGCGTATCACAAGAAGCCGTTATGGCAAGAGACTTCGTGGTCGATGGCAATCGCCTGCTTGATCTTGTCCAGCCGGAATTGAAAATGAATGTGAACGCCGATAACCCGGAACTCTCAGATTGGGTTGTCGGCGTCCAATGGGAAAAAGTATACCCCAGGGAGGAGCCGAAATGGTTTTCGGGAGCGTTCGCTAATCCGAACGTTGTTTGCAAGATAAGGGATGCACGTACCGTAGAATTTTTGCGGAAGGAATTTGCCGTCGAGGAAGAATAGTTGCGTCTCGACATTCGCAGCCCATTGGAGATGCGAGATGACGACGAAAATCAAAACTTTTGATTGCGTGGAATCGAAGCGAAAGGCGCAGGAGGCTTTGGAAAAGGAATTTGAGTCCCGGCGGCGGGAATTCGCCTCGTTCTCCGATTTTCTCAACGCCAAAGCGGCGGAATCGACGAAAACTGCCGAGATTTGGAAGCGTTTCGGAGGAAAACAGCCTTGATTTGCGCACGGCTACGCCCCGATCGCCATTCACACGCCGCAGAAGGTAATTGTCGATGAAGACTAAGACTTTCGACTGCGTCGAGATGAAACGCCGCGGTTCGCAACGGATTCACGAGGTGATCGAAGACATGTTCGACGACGTCCGGCACTTTCTCTGACTCCAGGCCGACTGGTATTCCGCAACGACGAAGCCGTAGCCGCGGCGCGTTCACTTCAACAGCGCTGCGAACTCTTCCCGCGTCATCTCGCAGTCGGCGAGTATCTTGTTCAACAGGCCCGGCCCTATCTGCTCGCCGGCATGGACCGGCACAACGGTGGCCCGACCGTCCGGGTGCCGCAAAAAGTGGTGGCTGCCTCGGATGCGAATGACCTCAAAGCCGACCTGCCCAGGGACGGCGAGCACCTGTTTGCCGCGCGGTCGCGGAAGTCGGCTCATATTTCCACCAACATACGCTGCACGCCGACAAACTGAGACGACTTCGGCGCATCGCCCTCAACCTCCAGACAAAGATCAATGGCTTCCCGAACACGCTTCATCAACGTGTCCAATGACTTCGCCTGTGTGTGGCAACCGCGAAGTTCAGGAACGGTCGCCACATAGTACCCGTCTTCATCCCGTTCGATGATGACGTTGAATTCGCGTTGCATAATGGAAGACTCCCAAAACGGCCCTAACCCTGTTGTGAGTATATCAGCGCGGGGCAACACAGGGCAAGTATCGCCCGTCCGATCATCGCTTCATCTCCTCGTGAGTTGCCGGTAATAGTCGATCGACCGCCGCAGGCCGTCCTCGAAACCGACTTGCGGTTCGTAGCCGAGGAGTTTTCGGGCCAGGGTGACGTCGGCCAGGCTCTCGCGGACGTCGCCGGCGCGCGGCGGAGCGAATTCCGGCTCGACGTTCATCCCCAGCAGCCGGTTGAGTATCTCCAGCAATTTCAGCAGGTCGATCGACCGGCCGTCGGCGACGTTGATCGTCCGCCCGGCAACGTCCGCAGCGTCGGCGGCCAAAAGATTGGCGTGGACCACGTTCGATACGAATGAAAAATCTCGCGATTGCCGGCCGTCGCCGAATATCACCGGCCGGCGGCCGGAGAGCATCGCCGTGATGAACAACGGAATCACGGCCGAGTATTGACTGTTCGGGTCTTGCCGGGGACCGAAGACGTTGAAGTAGCGGATGGCGACCGTCTCCAGACCGAAGCTGCTCCAAAACGCCTGGCAGTAGAGTTCGCCGGCGGCCTTGGCGGCGGCGTAGGGCGACAGCGGCGCGGGCAGATCGGTCTCCCGCTTGCTGCCGGTGGTCCGGTCGCCGTAGGCCGCGCTGCTGGCGGCGTAGACCACCCGCCGCACTCCCGCCCGACGCGCGGCGTCCAGAAGCACGACCGTGCCGGTCGCGCAGGCGGCATGACTGTCCAACGGACGATCGAGGCTGGCGGGCACGGAGGCCAGCGCGGCCTCGTGAAACACGCAGTCCACTCCCTCGGCCGCCCGGGCAACGGTCTCCGCGTCGGTCACGTCCCCCTCGATAAACTCGACCCTCTCGCGGAAGCCCTCGATGTTCGCCGGGAATCCGGTGCTGAGGTTGTCGAGCACGCGGACCCGGTCGCCGCGTAGCACGAGCGCCTCGGCGATGTGCGAGCCGATAAAGCCTGCCCCCCCGGTAACGAGAAACGTGCGCATGAAAAGCTCCTTGCCGTGCGATCCGCCGAATCAGTGTATCTGGGAAATCCTTGTTCCCACGGTCCTCCGTGGGAACACACCGTCTGCGACGCTCTGCGTCGCCACCACACCGACGCGGAGCGTCGGGAAACTGGGTTCCCACGCAGAGCGTGGGAACTAGTGAAACCCGAGAAAATATAGCATTATTTGATGTCCGCTCCCAGATGGGCTTTCGCGGAGCATACTTGTCAAACGTGCCGTATGAACGTCATAATGGGCGGCAACGCATTTTCGCGTCGTTGTTGGGGCGGCAGTTCAACTGCCGCCCCAACGCCTGAAATCTCACGTCATTCACACAGCCGAGGGCGGCTGTGCCACATTTCCGATCCAAAAAGGTTTGATACGATGAAAGTCGCCGCCATTACGACCAACCACGGCACGATCCGCCTGAAGCTTCACGCCGACAAGGTCCCAAAGACGGTGGCCAACTTCGAGAAACTTGCCGGCGAGGGGTTTTTCGACGGTCTGAAGTTCCACCGCGTCATCCCCGACTTCATGATCCAGACCGGCTGTCCCGAGGGGACCGGCGCCGGCGGACCGGGATACACCTTCGAGGACGAGTTCCACGCCGACCTCAAGCACGGCGGTCCCGGCGTGCTCTCGATGGCCAACGCCGGCCCGAATACCAACGGCTCGCAGTTTTTCATCACCCACGTTGCAACGCCCTGGTTGGACGGCAAACATTCCGTCTTCGGCCAAGTGGTCGAGGGTCAAGACATCGTGGATTCGATCGAGCAGGGCGATCGGATGGAAAAGATCGCCGTGATCGAGGAGGCGGAATAATACGGGTTCGAGTAAGCGCCGTCCGTCCGTTTGCGGTTTCGCACTGCGAGATGAGCATCAATGGGTTTTGACGCCTATCTGACGTTGGCAGTCGTGGCGATGGTGGTGGCGCTGCTCGCCGCCACGCGATTGGCGCCCGATCTGGTGCTCGGCGGAGGACTGATGATCCTCCTACTGACCGGAATTGTCGGCGCCGAAGACGCCCTGGCCGGTTTCTCGAACGAGGGCATGATTACCATCGGCCTGCTGTTCGTCGTCGCGGCCGGAGTGGTCGAAACCGGGGCCATCTCCTGGCTCGCCGACCGGCTCTTCGGCCGCTCGAAATCGGTCGTTCGAGCTACCTGGCGGATGATGGCCCCCACGGCCGTGCTGAGCGCGTTCATCAACAACACGCCGGTCGTGGCGATGCTCATCCCGACCGTCAACGAATGGGCCAAGAAACATCGCATTCCATCCTCGAAGCTGATGATCCCCTTGAGCTACGCCGCGATCCTCGGCGGCATCTGCACACTCGTCGGAACCAGCACGAACCTGCTGGTAAACGGCATGTTGATCCGCGTTTACGAGACCCAGCAGGCCGCCGGAATCGCGCCCAACGTGCCACGGGGACTGGGGATGTTCGACATCGCCTGGGTAGGCGTTCCCTGCTCGCTGGCCGGAGTAGCGCTGGTCATCGCCGGAAGCCACTGGCTGTTGCCAAACCGTCAAGCCGCCATGGCCTCGGTGGCCGATCCGCGGCAGTACACCATCGAAATGCTCGTCGAGCCGGGCTGCCCGCTGGTCGGAAAGTCGATCGAGCAGGCCGGCCTGCGTCACCTGCGGGGGCTGTATCTGGCCGAAATCTATCGCGACGAGATGGTCCTGCCGGCGGTCGGGCCGGAGGAAGTGCTGCGCGGCAACGACCGCCTGGTTTTCGTGGGCATCGTCGATTCGATGGTCGATCTGCAAAAGATTCGCGGCCTGACGCCGGCCACCAACCAGGTGTTCAAGCTCGATTCGCCGCGATCGACCCGCTGTCTGATCGAGGCCGTGCCCAGCACCAGTTGCCCGGTCGTGGGCAAGACGATCCGCGAAGGACGCTTCCGCTCGCTCTACAACGCGGTGGTGATCGCCGTGGCGCGGCACGGCGAGCGAGTGCGGGGAAAGATCGGCGACATCGTGCTCCGCGCGGGCGATTCGTTGCTGCTCGAGGCCCACCCGTCCTTCGTCAACGAACACCGCAACAGCCGAAAATTCTACTTGATCAGCAAAGTGGAGAACTCGAACCCGCCGCGCCACGAACGCTGGGCAATCGCCCTGGCCATTCTCCTGGGCATGGTGCTGGCGATCACCCTGAGCGGATATTGGGGAACGCTGAAAATAAACCTCGGCGGCGGAGCGATCGACCTGGGCAAAATCACCATGCTCAAGGGGGCGATGGTGGCGGCGGCGCTGATGGTATTGACACGCTGCGTTCACGTCAACGAGGCCCGACGCAGCATTGACTGGCAGGTGTTGTTGGCCATCGCCTGCGCGCTGGGGATCGGCCGGGCGCTGGAAAACAGCGGCGCCGCCGACCAAATCACCGGCGCGATCATCCAGACCGTGCAAGGCAACCCATGGCTCGCGCTGGCGGCGATATATCTGATGACCCTGCTCGTGACCGAGATCATCACCAACAGCGCGTCGGCCGCGTTGATGTTCCCCTTCGCCCTCTCGACCGCGCAGCATCTGGACGCAAACGTGTATCCGTTCGTGATCTGCGTGATGATCGCCGCCTCGGCCGGCTTCGCCACGCCGATCAGCTATCAGACCAACCTGATGGTCTACGGGCCGGGCAGCTATCGGTTCAGCGACTACCTCCGCGTCGGCATACCGCTGGACATAACGGTCGGCGCGGTGGCCGTGACCCTCATCCCCCTGGCCTGGCCGTTTTATCCGTAGGCCGGGTCGCGACCCGGCAAGGCTGGTATGGCCGGGTCGTGACCCGGCAAGGCTGGAAGATGTCGGGGGGTGATAACGAATGATCGCCGGGTTGCAACCCGGCCTACCGGTCTACATCGCCCCGCTGATCGCGTCCAGATAAAACGAGAAAATCCTGAAGATCAACATGATGATCAGCGCGGCGACCAGTACCCAGACGGCCCAGCCGGCCAGCATGGTCAGCGCGGCGAGCGCCAGCCGGGCTTGCTCCTGATACTGCCGGGACAAGACGCCCATCGACTCGACAATCTTGCCGCTCTGCTCGCCGACGACCAGCGAGTCGAGAAAATCCACCGGGTATCCGCCAGCAGAGCAAAACGCCTCGTGGATCGAATTGCCGGCCAAGATTTCCGCGTCGATCGCGGGTATCTGGTCGATGTATCGGGCGTTGCGCGTGCTCCGCAGACTGAGTTTCAACGCGCGGCGAACGTCCATGCCGGTGCTCATCGTCAGGTGCATCGACCACGCCAGCCGAGCGAGGGCCATCGTTTGCAGCGGTCTTCCGAATCCCGGCAGCCGTAAAACCAGGCGTTGAATCGGCCGGGCCCAAACCATTCCGCGGCCAATGGCCCGCAGCACGAGCCAAACCACCGCGCCCGCGACGGCCAGAAATGTCAGGTAGATGTTCAGCCCTCGGTTGCCGATCAATCCGAATCCAAGAATGTCGATGCTTTCGTTGCCGGGCATCTTGGGCAAGATGCCCATGATCCAGATCAGGAAACCGACGACCCCCAACGCGATTCCCAATTGGGCCAACGGCCAGGCGATGGCGGCCAGAAAGACGCGCCGCATGGATAGCCGCGTCTGGTAATGTTCGGCCAGTTGGAGCAGGACGGCGTCCAGCCCTCCGGTCTGTTCGCCCACTTCGATCAGTTCGCGGAACAGCAGGGGGAAGTAATCCGCGGTGGGCGCCAGGGCGTCGGCCAGCGATTCGCCTTGTGCCAGGTCGCGGCTGATCTGCAACAGGTGTCGGCGCAGGTGTCCGGTGGCCCGATCGGCCTCGCGCGCGAAGACGGTCCGAACGTCTATGCCCGCCTCCAACGCCGTGCTCGTGCGGCGGCAGAGGCCGATAAGCGGTTTCAGTTGGATTCGCGGGGAGAAGAACATTCCAATAGCATATCCGTTGAGGGAGTTCGGGAATAGTTCCATTTAGCCCGCCGTGAATACACGGCGGGCAGCGGTGGTTGGACGCACCAGACCGTGCCCCGGGTGTATTCACCCGGGGCTAAATGGCTGTTTTTGTGAGCCAATTCCCGGATACCGTATATCCGCTTGCGGCGTTGCGGCCCAGAGTGGGTGCTAGCAGTGCTGTCATCGGCCGGCCCGCCGCTACCGGCACAAAATTATCCTCTCGTTCCCACGCTCCGCGTGGGAACGTATGGCGGGGACGCTCCGCGTCCGCGCGGGGCGGAACTTGTTTTACTGCAAGGGGTTGCGCTGGGGCATGGACGCAGAGCGTCCGGCCAGTGTGTTCCCATGCGGAGCATGGGAACAAGGGATAAGCCAAGCGGTAGGCCGGGTCGTGACCCGGCAAGGGGTGCAGGAACGCACTTCTGTAACTTGTGAAAACAGAGCGTCTTGGTAAACTCGGCAAGGCGAATGGCAGCAACTCCACCCACAGTTCGCTTGGATGAGGGCGAATTGGTCTTGAAAACGCCCAACTACTTCTGTGCCCCAATAGCGTACTTTTCCCATGTTAATCCATTTCTCTCGCTGAGTGCCTCAAATTTAGGACAAGCAACGATATCACAGCCACAACTTCGGGAAGTGCGTTCCTGCACCCCCCGGCAAGACTCCCCGTTGCCGCGAGATTGACCGATTTCCCCGGTTGGGATATAATCAGTTCCGTCGCCTGTGACTTCGGGCCATTCAGGCAGGACGACAAATGGATTTGTCGGAGGGGGGAAAGCCCGCCTTTTCTCCCGATTCTTCAGGAATACGCGAAATGGATTTCGCCGGGATAGCCAGGCAGGAGCCAGCGGTGTCTAGCGGCTCGTTCGACGCCAAGGAGCGTGTCAAGCAGGCGGTCGACATCGTCGATCTCGTCGGCAGCCATATCCAGTTGCGCCGTCAAGGGCGGAACTACGTCGGGTTATGTCCCTGGCACGACGACACCCGCCCAAGCATGCAAGTCAACCCCGAGCGGCAGTCGTTCAAGTGCTGGGTCTGCGACATCGGCGGCGACGTGTTCAGCTTCGTCATGAAGATCGAGGGGGTCGAGTTCCGCGAAGCGCTGGAAATGCTGGCCGACCGGGCGGGAATCGAGCTGGAAAAACCACCTAAAAAGGATAATACCGCTTGCGGTTTCGCAACCGACGCACCTGACAGATTGACTCTGCGGCGTGCGGCGGCCTGGGCCGAGAAGCAATATCACCAGTGTCTGCTTACTTCGCCCGAGGCCGAGCCGGCGCGACGATACCTCCAACAGCGCGGAATCACCCCGGAAAGCATCGAACGGTTCCGGTTGGGCTTTTGCCCGTTGGAGCGCGATTGGATTCTGCGTGGGACCGAGGGAGAAGTCGAGGCGGAGCGTATCCGGCGACGGGAAACGTTGCTGGAGGCGGTCGGTATTCTTGCCCGGCCGGCGGAAGGCGGTAATCATTACGACCGTTTCAAGGGCCGGCTGTTGTTCTCGATCCACGACGCCCAGGGGCGACCTGTCGGCATCGGCGGCCGGATGCTGCCGGAAGAAAGCGTCCCGTTTAGCCCCGGCGTCCACGCCGGGATCGGCGCTGCACCCGGCGTGGACGCCGGGGCTAAACAATCCCCTGTTCGTACAAAAACATTCACTCCGGCGAAATACGTCAACTCGCCGGAAACGCCGCTGTTTACCAAGAGCAAGCTGCTTTATGGCCTCGATCTCGCCCGCGAAGCGCTGCGGAAGACGCGCACCGCGCTGGTGATGGAAGGCTACACCGACGTGATCGTGGCCCATCAACACGGGTTCCAAAATGCGGTGGCGGTGTTGGGGACCGCTTTGGGCGAGTCGCACGTCCGACTCCTGAAGTTCCACGCCGATCGGATCGTGCTGGTGCTCGACGGCGACGAGGCGGGCACCCGCCGTGCAAACGAGGTGCTCGAGTTGTTCGTCGCCCAACAGGCCGACCTGCGGATTCTGACTCTGCCCGAGGGACTCGACCCCTGCGACTTCTTACAGCAGCGCGGCTCGGAGGCTTTCGCGGAGCTTTTGGAGACCCAAGCGGTCGATGCCCTGGAGCACGCTTTCGCGGCCAAAACGCGGGGCGTGGACCTGGAGCGGGACGTTCACGGGGCGAGCCAGGCGCTGGAGGAGTTGGTTTCGATCGTCGCCCGCGCGCCGCGGTTGCGGCACGACACGACCCGCGAAAACCGTTTCCGCGAGGAGAAGATTTTGCAGCGGCTGGCCGCCCGGTTCCGCGTCGACGAACGGGACGTGCGGCGGCGGCTGACGATGCTCAGACGCGGACAGTCCCTAAAGCCGCGACCGTCGGTCGCGCCTGAATCGGCCGACCCATCGCTTGCGGTTTCGCAGCCACGGGCGGCGATCGACCCTTGGGAGCGGGAATTGCTGGAGCTGCTCATTGCACGGCCGGAGTGCCTCGCCTTGGCGCGAAGCCGCGTGAAGGCGGAACGGTTCAACGCCGGGCCGTGCCGGCTGATTTTCGAGACATGCTGCCGGCTGGACGACGAGGGGGTCGTTCCCTCGTTCGACCGGCTGATGCTTCGGTTCGACGAACCGGCGATGAAAAACTTGCTCGTCGAGTTGGACGAGACGGGACGGGCCAAGGATCGGCAGACCGCCGACGCCGAGGCCCTCTTGGACAAGTTGATGAAAACCATGATCCAAAGGGAGGCCGAGAAGCAGCGCCCCGCAGAGATCGTGACGCTGCGCGAGGAAGGGCTGGATGCTCAACAGAAGGCGACAATGGTGGAGGACATCTTCCGCCGAGAGCGTGACAGGCAGGGTATTTCCGAACCCACGGACGGGTGAGGATGCCTTGGACCGGAGATTCGATGATACCTTAGCGCGCAGGATGCGCGGAAGGAGAGTTGCGGTGGACCTTTTCGACAAGGATTTGCAGGAATTGGTCGCCCGGGGGAAGTCGCAAGGTTATCTCACGTACGACGAGGTGAACGACTATCTGCCCGACGAAGAAGTCAATCCCGACAAGCTCGACAATCTGTTGATCTCCCTGGAGGAAGAGGGGATCGACCTGGTAAGCGAACCGCCGGCGCCGGAGTTCTACGACGCGGCGGAGCAATCGGTCACCGAAGGGGCCGGCGACGGCGCGCCGGCCGATATGAACGCGGCCGCGAGACCGGCCGATCAGCCCTCGCTGCCCCCCGAGCCGATCAAGTTCAGCAGCGATCCGATCCGCATGTACCTCAGCCAGATGGCGGAGATTCCGCTTTTGACCCGCGCGGAAGAAATTTCCCTGGCCAAGAAGATCGAGGTTACGCGGAAGCGTTTTCGGCGGACCGTCATCGGCTGCGCGGCGGCGAAGCAGGCAACGGTCGGCGCGCTGGTCAAGGTCCACAAGGGCGCGCTCCCCTTCGACCGCACGATCAAGGTCTCGCTGACCGAACGGCTCACGAAGGAGCAGATCATCGCCCGGATGCCTTACAACCTAAACACAATCTCTCACTTGATAGAGGAAAACCAGAAGGATTTCAACCTTCTTTTGCGCCGGAGTTCCTCGGCCGACGCGCGGCAGGAGGCCCGCCGGCGGTTCATCCGCCGGCGGCGCAAGATGCTCACGTTGATCGAGGAGTTGAGCCTTCGGACCCGCCGTGTGCAGGCCATGATGCGGTTGGTCGAGCAGCCGCTTGCGCGGATGGACGAAGTCCGCCGCCAGCTTCGGCTCTTGCTCGACAACGCGGCCACGCGAGAGAAGCGGACGAGACTCCGCCGAGAACTCCACGACCTGATGGTGATAACGCAGGAGACGCCCCGAAGCCTCCGCAACCGTTGCGAGATCATGCGCCGTCAGTACCGCGACTACGAGCAAGTCAAGCGGGATCTGTCTGGCGGAAACCTGCGGCTGGTCGTCTCAATCGCCAAAAAATACCGCAATCGGGGGTTGAGCTTCCTGGACCTGATCCAGGAAGGCAACACGGGGCTTATGCGGGCGGTGGATAAGTACGAATACCGCCGGGGGTTCAAGTTCTCGACCTACGCCACCTGGTGGATTCGGCAGGCAATCACCCGGTCTATTGCCGACCAGGCCCGCACTATCCGCATCCCCGTCCACATGATCGACGTGCTCGGCAAGCTGCGAAGCGCGTCGAAACGGCTCCAGCAAGACATGAAACGTGAGCCGACCACCGAGGAAACGGCGGCCGCGGCCGGTCTGTCGCTCGAGGAAACCCGCCGGGTGCTGGCCATAGGCCGACATCCGGTAAGCCTTGACCGACCGGTCGGAGAAAGCGAAGATAGTTGTTTCGGCGAGTTCATCGAGGACGGTGGACTCCCCCGACCGGATAAAGCCGCCGGCAATGAACTGCTACGCGAGAAAATCGACGCCCTGCTCAAAACGCTCACCTACCGCGAGCGCGAGATCATCCGCTTGCGCTACGGTCTGGGCGATGGGTATACATACACCCTCGAAGAGGTGGGGCGCATCTTCAAGGTCACCCGCGAGCGGGTCAGGCAGATCGAGGCCAAGGCGGTCAAAAAATTGCAACACCCGGTCCGCAGCCGGCAGCTCGAGGGTTTTGTCGAGCACTCGGCCGGCCTCGAGTACGCGCCCGACCTCGAGCGCGCGGCCGGTTGACGCCGGCCGTCAAACCACGGGCCGCGGGCTGCAAACTCGCGGCCCCCAAGCCCACGGGTTGCAACCCGTGGGCTTTTTTAGTTTCTTGGATTACCTCCTCGATCCCATGCCCCGCGTGGGAACGAGGATAACTTGCATTTTTCATTTTGCATTCCTTTACCCCAAGATAGCATCCCATGTCATCGACCTCTCCCAACGTCGGCGTTTCCATCCTCCGCACTCTGCACCGCATCCATCGCCAGCTTGCCGATCTGAAAGAGCGGCTCGATCGCGGACCTCGGCAGGTTCGGGCGGTGGATGCCAACGTCAAGCGTAATGAAGACGCACTGGAGAAGATCCGCGCCGAGGCCAAAGTCCTGCGCGTGGCCTCCGACCGGAAACAGCTCCAGTTAAAGGTCGGCGAGGACAAGATCAAGGACCTTCGGCGCAAGCTCAACGCCGCCGCCAGCAACCGCGAGTATCAGGCGCTGATGGACCAGATCGCCGCCGACGAGATGACCAACAGCGTGCTGACCGACGAAATCCTGGAGGCCCTGGAGGAATCCGACGCCTTCGTCAAGAACATCGCCAAGGCCGATGACACGCTGGCCGCCGTCCGGCAAAAGGCGGAAGAAACTCACGCCGAGGTCGCCCGGCAGGAACCGCTGCTGCGGGCGGACGTTGACCGGCTGGAAGCCGAGTTGCGCGGGGCCGAATCGGACTTGCCCGGCGACGCCCGCGATCTCTATAAGCGCGTGGTGCGGCAGAAAGGTGAAGATGCACTGGCAGTGGTCGATAACCAGTGCTGCGGCGGCTGCAACCAGCAGATCCCCCTGAATTATTGCAACCAGATCCTGCTCGGCCAACCGGTGGCCTGCAAGACCTGCGGCCGGCTGCTCTATCTGCCGGAGTAGAGGGGTTAGGGGTCGGGGGTCGGGGGTCGGGGGTCGGGGGTCGGGGGGCGGGGACGGAGGGTAGGGATGGGGTGGCAGTTGAACTGCCACCCCAACATAGTACGGTTGTTCCAATGAATGCCGTCTCCCGCTTGCGGTTTCGCAACTTCCGCCCACTCGAACAACGCCAACCACTATTTGTCTTGCTCCGCCTCGTGGATCACCTCGACCAGCTCGCGGCGGTTGCCGAAGTAGTAGAACACGCCCAACGCGGCGATCAACACCGTAATCAGCCGATAGACCAGCGAAACGACCAGTCCTTGTCCCTTGGCGATCGGCGGGCCGGCCGCCGCCGGCACGTTCGCGTAAAAATAATCGAGCGCGAACTCGGTTGGCCCTATCGGCACGGGAATCACCTGCATGGCCGCGCTGAGCGGCATCACCACGAAATGCTGGGCAAAGGAAAGGTGATTGCCGGGTAGTCCGCAAGCTATCAGATAGCAGCCAACGGCAAAGAAACCGTGTACGCCAACGGTCATTAATGATGCGAGGACCAATACTCTCGGTCGTCGATTGAACATCCGCACCGCGCGGATCAGGCTTTCCAGGGGAGGACCGGCGCGAGGGATGCGTCCCACGGTCCGGATCGCGCGGCCGACCCACGCCTCCGGCCCCATCACGAAGGCCAACCCAAACCCACCGCCAACGGTTATGGCGAATGTGGCCCAACAAATATTTTTGATCTCCGCCACGTCGATCCGCCAGAGGCCGGTCAACAGAATCGCCGCCGAGGCCACGACGAACAACACGTAGAGGCCGATGACGCGGTCAACCAAGACCGAGGCCAGCGCCTTGGCGCGGTTGTTCGGGTGCTCGTGATCGAGCATCACGGCCTTGACCAGGTCGCCGCCGACGATGCCCAGCGGGGCCAGATTGAACAGATAACCCCAGAACCCGATGCGGATGGCGTCGAAGAACGGGCAGGGGATATCCAATGCCCGGACCAGATACCACCATCGAATGAACGTCAGCAATACGGCCACGGCGCAACTCCACCAGGCCAGGACTAGAATTCCCCAGTGCTTCGGCTGATTGACGAGGTTGGCGAATACGTTGGCGTTTCCCTTGCCTTGGGTGGCGTCGTACACCAGGTAACCGATAATGGCCGCCGAGACGGCGATCTTCAGGAGCGTGGCGAGGAGTTTTTTCAAGTTAGCGGTTCTCGATTGTCGGTGGTCGTGTTTTCCAGTGGTGCGTCTTATCGCATCGTCAGTGGTCGGTAAACCGCCCACCCCTCATTTTGAATCCCGAATTTACCACAATCCCAGGCTCCACGTCACCGACGCCAGCCATCCGACCGCACAGATTTGCATGGAAAAGGAACGGTAGGCCACGTCGACCGGCGAGCCGCCGATCCCATCGACGTGGACCATGCGTAGATAGTTCAGGATTCCGTATGCCGCGAAAGGCATCGAAATCATCTCTCGACCGGGATGCAGCGCCCCGATCACTTCGATGCAATACAACGCGTATGCCAACATCGCCACGCCGGCACAGATGCTCACCGCCTGGTCCAGAAACGCCTTGTTGTACCCGCGCAGGCTGGGCCGGCGGCCCGGGACCAACTCCTCGGTCAGGTCGGCGCGGCGTTTCGTGAAGCCCATGAACATCGCCAGCGTACCGGTGCAGAGCAACAACCACGGCGAAGGCGGGGCCATGACCAACGCGCAACCGATCAACACGCGAATCACGAATCCCGAGCAGAGCAGGAAGACGTCCATCAGGGCGACGTTTTTCGCGCCCAGGGAATATGCGATATTGATGAGCAAATAAACGATTGCGTACGACGTGGCAAGTGGTTTGTCGGCGGCCAGACACAGTCCCAATCCGGCGCAGAGCAAAACGGCCATCTGGACAACCGCGGCCCGCCGGGAGACGGCGCCCGAGGCGACCGGACGATGACGCTTCCTGGGATGCAGCCGGTCGGCCTCGGCGTCGCACAGGTCGTTCAGCGTGTACACGGCCGAATTTATCAGGCAGAAACCCGCCAAGCCGAGCAGAAAGACGACCGCATCGAAGTCCGCTTTCGCCGCCAGCGCGAACGGCACCGGCAACGCCACGAAGACGTTTTTGATCCAGTCTTGCGGTCGGGCTAGTCGAACGAGGCCGGTGAGCATGGAAGGGATTGGGGATTAGGGATTGGGGATTAGGGATTGGAGATTAGATTCACGTTAAAACTCAATCTTTCTCATTATGAATCGCGGCAAATTGCGAATTATGCACATCACGCCGCGCCACGCCGCCGGCGTGTAAACCTCGGGCCGTCCCCGGTCGATCGCCCGCAACACGCGCCGGGCAACCGCCTCCGGCTGGCCGGCAAACGGCGGCGGCTTCAGGCCGGCGGTCATGCCCGTCTTAACGAAACCCGGCTTGACGCATACGGTCCTCAGCCCTCGGGCGCGGAACTTATGGTCCAATCCTTCCAGGTATTGCGAGAGGCCCGCTTTCGCCGCGCCGTAAAGTATTACCGGTTTTCGTCCCCGCTCTCCGGCCACGGAGCTGAATACGCAGAGCGTCCCGCCGCCAACCGCCAGCAAACGTTTTCTAGCCTCTTCGCAGAAAAGCACCGTGCCGGTAAAATCGGCCGCCAGCACGCGGGCCGCCAGTTGCGGGTCGTTCTCCAATTCCTCTTGCGTGGCGAACAAGCCGGCCGTTACCACAACCGTGTCGAATCCCTGCAACTCCCGCTCTGCCTGGTCCAGTGCCGGAGCGAAACTCTCCGGCGCCAAGAGATCGCAATAGGCGGTCTTCACCGGCGCCGGCGCGCCGCGGATTTCCAGGTCTCGGGCCGAGCGTTCCAAGTCGTCGGTCGCCCGGCCGATGAGAAACAGGCGGTCGCCGCGCGCGGCCATCAGCCGCGCCAGCGCCCGGCCCATCCCCTTGCTCGCTCCAAACAGCACGGCCTTCATGCGGGGTCTCCTAGAAGTCGGACCGATTGGGCGCTGCGGATGCGGACCTCGGGGTCCCAACGTCGCCGCACCGCGTTGAAAGCCTCCAGACGCGGTTCCATCGCCCGAAAATGCTCCGGCCGGGTGAACGTGTCTTTCGTCAGGTAGATGCGCCCCCCCTCGGCGATCACCAGTTCATTGAGCCGATCGACCAGCGTGGGCGTTTTCGTCGGATGGATGGGGAAGTCCATTGCGATCGACATGCCCGGCCGGGGGAACGAAAGCATCCCCTTCCCCTCCGCGCCGAAGTCCTTGATGACGCACAAAAACCCCATTCCACCGGCGGAAACGAACCGTTCCAAAAACCGCCGCGCCGGTCCGTTGCCGTCCGCATGCGGCAGCACGCATTGATACTGGGTGAAACCCCGGCGGCCGTAGATCAGGTTCCAGTCGTCCAGCGCGTCGAGCGGATAGAAGAAGGCGTCCGGGTGCAGTATGCCGCGGCGGACCCGCTGAATGTGCTTCCAATAATAGGCTAAATTGAAGGCCTTCATGTTCGGCTTGCACAAGGCGATGCCGGGAAATTGGATCGGCACGCGGAAACGCCTTTTTCGCGGCGGCGGCTTTTCGGGCGCCTCGTCCGGCCGCGCCCAGCGCCCCTTCATCAATATCCCGCGTCCCAGCTTCGCGCCGCGGGCCAGGCAGTCGATCCAACCGACGGTCATCGGCCACTCGCGGGCAGCCTCTTTCAGACCGGCAACCATCAAATCGAGATCCTCGATCCGCCGAGACTCGCCCCAAATCCACGGCGAGGGGATCGGTCGCATCGGGAACTCGACCTCGAGGACGTGGCCGGTCAGGCCCATGCCGCCGATCGTGGCGCGGAACAACTCCGGCTCGCACGTGTCCGAACACTCGACGATCCGCCCGTCTGCCAGGCGAAGTTTGAGTCCGCGCACGTGCTCGCCGAAACAACCGTCGACGTGATGGTTTTTTCCGTGTACGTCGGAGGCCGTCATGCCGCCGAGGGTGACGAATTGGGTGCCGGGCGAGACGGGGACGAACCAGCCGCGGCGGAGGAAGACGCGGTTCAACTCGAACAACGACGCCCCCGCCTCGGCCCGCAACATCCCCGAAGCGGGATCGAAGCCCAACAGTCGGTCGGCCAAGGTGGCGTCGGCCACGGGCAAGTCGGCTCCGGCCGGCAGCGACGAGTCGCCGTAGGAGCGCCCCAGGCCGCGGGAGAGCGTGGCCCTTTCGGCGGCCGCCGGCAAATTCTCCGATTTCAACACCAACCCGTCCACCACGGGGAAGCGTCCCCAACCGGTGAGTTTCGACCGGTGCGGTTGTAGTGTCATGGATGGATCTCGCGGAGTGAGTGATCGGTCGAGGTCGTAATTGTTTAGCGGCCGCCGGTAATGACTCTATCACAACGGTTGAAATCGCCGAGGGCTGACGGCCCCCGGCGATTTTGAAGACGCAATGTTTTCCCGAGTTCAGGTTTACAGCTATTTAGCCCCGGGTGAATACACCCGGGGCACGGTCTGGTGCGTCCAACCACCGCTGCCCGCCGTGTATTCACGGCGGGCTAAATGGAACTATTCCCGGACGGCCTCAGTTATTAAGTTCCTCGCCATCGGCACAAAAAGCGGCGGAGTATAGAGTTACATGCCCAACCGAGTCAAGCCCCAGACAAAAAAGGGTCGGTCCTTAGTATTTAGCGCGACACCGGAAAGCTCCGCCTGTTTCTCATTTTTCGACAAAAACACTATTATCCAAGGACCGCCCCAAGGACCGCCCCTTTTTTCACTCTTTTCCCCCCTTATTTCCGGGGTATGATGGTAGAGAGAATTCTCGATAATTTTTTCCAGCCATGAACCATTCAACCGGTAATTTTGACACAATCCGCGATTTGCAAGGCTTGATCGGCGAGAGTATTTGCCGCGAGATGGGAATCTACCCTCTTCCAGAGGGGCTACGGATTTCGGTGGTCGTTCCGATCTACAACGAGAAAGCCACGGTCGCGGAGATCGTCCGCCGCATCCGCGCGGTGCCAATTCCCAAGGAGATCATCCTGGTCGACGACGGGAGCACCGACGGCACCCGCGACGTACTGGCGGCGATGGATTGCGGAGAGGACGTCCGCATCGTCCTGCACGAACGCAACCACGGCAAGGGGGCGGCGCTAAAAACCGGTTTTTCGCACGTGACCGGAGACATCGTCGTCATCCAGGACGCCGATCTGGAATACGATCCCTCGCAGTACCACCGGCTGATTCAACCGATCGTCGAGGGGGTGGCCGACGTGGTATACGGCTCGCGGTTCCTCCCGGTCGGACCGCATCGGGTGCTGTATTACTGGCATTACGTGGGCAACCGCCTGCTGACGATGCTCTCGAACATGCTCACCGACCTGAACCTTACGGACATGGAGACCTGCTACAAGGTGTTTCGCCGCGAGGTGGTCGAGGCCGTCGCGCCGACGCTAAAAGAAAAACAATTCGGCATCGAACCCGAATTGACATGCAAGGTCGCCCGGCGAAAATACCGGGTATACGAAGTCGGGATCAGCTACTTTGGGCGAACCTACGAGGAGGGCAAGAAGATCGGACTGGCCGACGCCTGTCACGCTTTTTGGTGCATTTTTCGATATTGGTGGGGGGATTAGTGGATAGTGGGTAGTGGGAGTGGCGAAGTGTCACAGGATTAAGGTCACTTTTATAGCCAAAGGAACTGGAAAGTGCATCCAAGTGGGGGTCCATGCTTTTTTGTCCCGAAGGCTCCTTCGCTCGCGTTTTGAGGAGACTTCGAGACGAAAAAGCATGGACATTACCGCTTGTTGACACCATTTGGGGTGACCTTAATCCTGTGACACTTGCCCGTTAGTGGCTAGTGGATAGTGGATAGTGAAGGAAACTTTCGACTTTCGCTGGCGGCTGTCAATCGATAATCTTTTCTGAAAACATCTTTTCCACTTTCCAACCACTAACCACTACCCACTACCCACTACCCACTACCCACTACCCACTACCCACTACCCACTACCCACTATCCACTACCCACTACCCACTAAATCCATGCTTCGCCTGTTGACGCCACATTACCGTGTCGGTCGAGTCTGGGAGCTGACGCCCGAGCGGCTCCAGCAATGGGGACTTCACACGCTGTTGCTGGACGTGGATTGCACGCTGACTCGATACAGCCAAGGCGAGGCCCTGCCCGAGGCGGTGGCCTGGATCGAACAACTCCGCCTGTCGGGCTTCGGTCTGTGCCTGGTCTCGAACGGCATGGGGCAGCGAATCCGCGGTTTTGCCGAGCGGCTCGAATTGCCCTGCGTCGCCAAGGCGATGAAACCCTTGCCGTGGGGTGTCCGGCAGGCGTTGCGGAAGCTGCAAGCCGAACCTTCGCAGACGGCCATCGTCGGCGACCAACTGTTCGCCGACGTGATAGCCGGCCGGCTGGCCGGCATCCGCAGCATCCTGGTCGATCCAATTCATCCCGAGGAAGAACCTTGGTACACCCGGATGAAGCGTCTGCCCGAACGGTTCCTGCTTGCTCGGCATGAGGCTTATATGGGCGACACCTTAATCCGCCAACGCTCCGATATTCATACCGGTTAAATAGTTTCTGTTGCGGAAAGCTATTGGACCGGGTGTCATGGGTAAGCGAAGCTTACCCGTGGGCCGGAAAACGCGGAAACCCCACACGGGTAAGCTCCGCTTACCCATGGCACCCACCCCTTCCGCAACAGAAACTAAATAATCAATGGGATTTTCGGCCGGCAAATTGGCGGATCCCACCCCGCCGGTTGACTTCGTTGCCACTTTTTCCAAGAAATTCCATCGCTTGTTAGAGGAACGCTTGGCTTTTTCGCAGAGAAGATATATAACTGCGCTTGTTCCGTTTGACTCGATTCTCCGGCGTACCTTGGAGGTTGAGCGGACTCTCCTCATCGATTCTTCTTTATCCGCAATTCATGGGGGTGAATGCCATGAAACGTAGCCAAAGAAACGCGTTTACGTTGGTGGAGTTGCTTGTGGTCATCACGATCATCGGGATTTTGATCGCCCTGCTGCTTCCGGCCGTGCAGGCGGCGCGGGAAGCGGCGCGGCGGATACAGTGCAGCAATCATCTCAAGCAGATCGGGCTGGGCGCCCACAACTTCCAGAACCAGAACAGCCGTTTTCCGCCCGGCTATCTCGGCCCGATCCCTCAATCCACCGATCCCAGCGGTCAATTTGTGAGCTGCTTGGCCTTCATTCTTCCGTTTATGGAACTGAGCAACGTCTGGGAGCCGATGGATGCGGACATGACGGCACACGCCGGCATTTCGCTCTTCGACCTCGCTCGGGAAGGCGATGCGTACTGGACAAGAGCCAACGCGTGGAGGATGGCCCAGACCAAGATCGGGTCGTTCGTCTGCCCTTCCGACACCCCCTACGATAAGCCCGATCCGGCGGCATTGATCCGTTTCTATTACGACGAGTCAGAGAGTGCGGGAACGATATCGCGTAGTATTTTCACTGATGGAGCGGGAGACCCGCTAG
>JAHIKV010000233.1 GCA_018897395.1 Planctomycetota bacterium
CCGGCCACGTCTGCCAGGAAGCGTACTTTGTCCTGCCAGGGCCGCTCGCGCTGGTAGTGATATAGATGGCCCGGGTTGTAGCGAATCTTGTCGACCAGCGGCGCTACGTCGTCCGCCAGCCGGTAGTTTTCTTGTAGATCGACGGAAAGATTCGCGTTCGGACAGCGGCGGCGGATTTCGGCCAGCGCCTGGCAATCGCGCCCGGAGTCGGCGGCGATCCGCACGATGCCCGCCCCGGCCTCGGCCAACTGTTGCACCTGAGCGACGGTCGCCTCGACGTTGGTCGTTTTCGTGGCGCACATGCTCTGCACCACGATGGGATTGCCGCCGCCAATCGTCACCGATCCGACCTTCACGGGCCGGGTGGGATTGCGGCGGGGTAAAGTAAATGATTCAGAAGGCGTCATGCTTGAGATCGTGGGCTGGCTGTTTGAAAAAAGTAGGTCAGGCTATGCCTGACATGGTGTTGCTGAAAAACAGATGATCCCGAGGCGGCAAGGAATGTTAGAGTCTTACGTCGAAACTTTTGCGCACCGTGCGCGCATGTTTGTAAGTTCTTTTGGGTTGCGGGCTTAGCCCGCGTTAGGCATAGCCTGCCCTACTTTCTCCATTGTATCTCAATCCACCATTTTGGGCAGTGAAAGAAATTGCCCAACTTTTCGCGGCGTGGAAGCACGGCGGCTAAACGCTGCTCAGGGCGTGTGTCCCGAAATTGTTCATTTAGCCCGTCGTGAATACACGGCGGGCCGGGGCGAATGTGGAAAACCGTTTGCCCCGGGTGTATTCACCCGGGGCTAAATGCGGTTGCTTCAATTTACGGGCACGTTGCTGGCCGTTAGACGGAAACTGGAGAAACCACGCAAACTTTGCCGATAAACGTGCCGTTGTGGTTTCGTTAGCGGTTCGTAAGCAAAAACGACACTACTCGCGAGGGGTGATTGCTGGCGCTGCTTGCACCGTAGGCAGAACGCAAACCGCACGAACCGCAAACCGGCGGGCGAGTGGCGCGACATTGCCCGTCTGGCCGATAACAAAATATGGGGCATAAACCCTTTGCCCACGGAAAGCCGCGCGAGGAGACATTCCACGGTGAATCAGGACATCAACGTATTGGCACTGGTAAAAGGGACGGAGCGATACGTCTTTCTTTATAACGATGCGAACCGCGCGGAGACGTTGCGCATGCTCGGGCGTTACGCCTCCAACCCGGAGTTGAGTTTCACCTGGTACGATGCCGCGGTGCTGAGCCAGAAAATCCGCAGGGAGAGCCGGAAGTTCGCTTGCACGTCCCGTTTCAGCGTACCGTTGACATAGGGATTAGAGGTTGGGGATTAGGGATTAGATGGCAAATCGCGCCAATCTCTAATCCCTAATCCCCAATCCCTAATCCCTTCCATGCGAACCGCCGTTGCCCGATTCCTGAAGTACCTGGCCGTCGAGCGCAACGCCTCGCCGCACACGGTGAAGAGCTACGGAGAAGACCTTGAAGCATTGGCCGACTATTTGAGCGAGGCCCGCGACGGCAGTCCGCCCTCGTCCGGCGAGATCACGGTTTTCGATCTGCGGGGTTACGTGTCGGCCTTGCACGACTCGGGCTATGCGAAGAGCAGCATTGCCCGGCACATCGCCACGCTGCGGAGTTTCTTCCGCTTTGGTCAGCGTGAAGGCTGGGCGGAAACGAACCCGGCCAAACCGCTGCGGACTCCGCGTCAGGGGCGCTCGTTGCCCCATTTTCTCACGGCCGAGGAGTTGGGCCGGCTCTTCGACGCCCCGCCGCCAAACGAACCGATGGGACTGCGAGATCGGGCGATTCTGGAGACGATGTATTCGGCCGGATTGCGGGTCAGCGAGGTGGTGGGACTGGATGACACCGATTTGGATTTCCAGGCCTGTCTGCTCCGCGTCCGCGGCAAGGGGCGCCGGGAACGGTTGGCGCCGGTCGGTTCGTATGCCCTCAATGCACTAAAGCGATGGATCCGCGTGCGGAAGCCGGCTCGGGAAAAGGGGACGCAGCTAATTTGTGCGAAGCACCCTTCGGGCCGTTCCGGCAAATTAGCTGCGTCCCCTTTTCCCGCCACGCCTGTATTTGTCAACAGGTTCGGCCGCCGGTTGACCACGCGGAGCGTCGCCCGGATGTTGGAGAAGTATTTGAGAATCACCGGACTGGACAGCCGCACCAGCCCGCATTCGCTGCGCCACAGTTTCGCCACGCACTTGCTCGATCGGGGCGCGGACATCCGCAGCGTGCAGGAACTGTTGGGGCACAAAAGCCTGGTCACCACGCAGATCTACACGCACGTCAGCAACGCGGCGCTGCGCGAGATATACCAGCGTGCGCACCCCCGGGCGAAATAAACAGGGATTAGGGATTGGGGATTAGGGATTAGAAAGAGCCTGGGCCGGCGCTCTCCCTAATCCCTCCTGCTCGTTACACCAACCCTTTCCGCACGGCCCAAACCGCGGCCTGGGTGCGGTCGCTGACGGTGATTTTGCGCAGGATGTTCTGCACGTGCTCCTTCACCGTTTCCACGCTGATCTCCAACGACTTGCCGATCTCCTTGTTGCTTAGCCCGAGGGCCACGTGGCGCAACACCTGGGTCTCGCGTTGGGTCAATGGGACGTCGTCGTCGTCGATCAGTTGGCGGATCTTCATCGTGCTGGCAACCTTTTTCAGCTCGCCGCGCGGGCTGGGCGACTCGCCGGCCGCCGCCGCCGTGATCGTGGCGATCAGATCCTCGCGCGGAGAACCTTTCAGGGCGTAGTCGGCCGCGCCCAGGGCAACCGCCCGGGCAACGTACGTCGGATTGTCGTAGGTCGAGAGCATCACGACCTTGCTTTCCGGCACCTTCTCCCGAAGCTTTTCGAGCGTGGCCAAGCCGTCAGTGTCGGGCATGCGAATGTCCAACAGGATCACGTCCGGTTTTTCTTTCTGTGCGAGCCGCAAGGCGTCCTTGCCGTTTGCCGCCTCGCCGACGATCTGGATGTCGGTCCCGGCCAAAAGACTGGCAAGCCCCGTGCGAATGACCTCGTGGTCGTCGCAAACTAAAATTCGAATGCTCATTTTGATCTCCCGTAATTTGTGGAGTTGGATACCCTTCCAACGAAACAATCATACCACAATCTTAAACCACCATCGGGCAGGATTGTACCCCTCTGCACAACGAATTAACCCCCCCGACTCAGCGGGATAAGCGCGATTTTTTTCGGCCAAGTCGAGGGGGAGATTTGGTGGACGGCCCGAATCTCTCGCCAAGCGGGTTCTTTGCACAACGCATTCATTCTACCGTCTGGAAGTGGCGTGTAACGGTCACGCCTTGCTTCCCTCGACGGCCTCGACCAGCCGCGCCGGGGGCTGGAGGCGGCTGCCGTCGGCGGCCACGCCCACGTCGAACGCGCCCAACAGACGCATCATTCGCAGAAAAGTGGCGGGATCGAAAAGGTTGCCCAGGCGGGAGTCGTTCAGATGGGCGAAGACGATCTCCGCCTCGGCGTGCAGCACGTCGCCCTTGTGGCTGGTGGTCGATATCATCGCCCCTTCCTCGCGGATGTACTCGATCTTTGCCGAGTAAACGAGGGTGTCGCCGGGCGTGGCCTCGCAATGGAAAACGGCCTTAGGGATCTTGGCCAGCACCACCTTCTCTTGAAAATGTCCATGCTCGCAGACCAGCAGTCCGCCGGTCTGCGCCATGCCCTCGATCACCAGGGAGTTGGGGATCATCGGGTAATACGGGAAGTGGTCGTGTAGGTGGTCCTCGGCCAGCGAGACGTTTTTAATCGCCTTGGCGTATTTTCCGCTGTGGAACTCGATAAACCGATCGATCCAGTACCATCGCATAACAACTATCAGCTTTCAGTTATCAGTTATCAGTTTTCAGTTATCAGTTTATTACCAGAAACCAAAGATTATTTCTGAGAACTGACCGCTGAATGCTGACTTCCGACCACTAACCACTAATCACTGACCACTGACCACTATCAGTCGGTCACTTCCACCTTGCCCTCCACGAAGCGGCACATGTCGGCCACGGTCAGGAGGTTGCCGAAGTCCTGCACGGCCGGATTCTTGGCGAACTGGTCGAGATTGGCGAACGGCATGCGTTTGCGCAGCTCGGCCAGGCCGGTCTCGGTGACCTTGCCTTCCTGGATGTACTTCGAGTCGGTGAGGATGTCCTCGGGGAACAACTCGCCGCGGGGAATTTTGATGTCGAACGCCTTCTCCAGGCGGAAAACGATGTCCAGGAAGTCGATCGACTCCGCCCCCAGGTCTCCGACGAGCGTGGCTTCCGGGGTCACGTCTTCATCGTCGACCCCCAGCGCGTCGACCAAGGCGGCCTGAATCTTCTCAAAGACTTCTTCCTTCGTTGGCATTGAACGGAACCTCCAAACGGACCGATTGTAGTTTTCGTAAGGTGCGTGAAACGCACCGCCACCGCCAAACAATGGTGCGTTTCACGCACCCTGTATGCTAATCCCTAATCCCTAATCCCTAATCCCTCAATAACCGCCCAAACTCAAGCCGCCGTCGACCCGCACCACCTGACCGGTAAGGTAAGCGGCCTCGTCGGAGGCGAGGAACGCCGCCACGGAGGCAATCTCCTCGGGCCGGCCGATGCGTTTGAGCGGAATCATCTTCTTTATCTGGTCGCCCGCTATGCCCCGGACCACCTGGCTCATGTCGGTTTCGATCATCCCCGGGGCGATGGCGTTCACCCGCACGTTCCGCGGGGCCAACTCCTTGGCCAAGGCGCGGGTCAGACCGTTGATGCCCCCCTTGCTGGCGGCGTAGTTCACCTGTCCCCGGGCCGCGAACTCGGCGGCCGTGCTCGACAGGTTCACGATGCTGCCGCGGCGGGCCATCATCATCGGCTGCGTCACCGCGTGACAATAGTTGAACGTGCCGCCGAGGTTCGTTTCGATCACCTCCCGCCACTGATCGGCGGTCATCGCGCCCAGCAAACCGTCCTTGACCACTCCGGCCGAGTTGATCAATACGTCGATCCGCTCCCACTCGTCGAACAGCGAGTCGACCAGTTGGTGGGCGCGTTGCAGATCCCGGACGTCGGCCTGCAAGGCGCGGACCTCGCCGGGCGCCGATTTCAACTCGTCCAGCAGCGATTCGGCGGCCTGCCGGTTGCTGTTGTAAACGAACGCCACCTTGGCGCCTTCCGCCGCCAGACGCGCCACGCAGGCGCGGCCGATGCCGCGGCTACCGCCGGTCACGATCGCCGTCTTGCCTTCAAATCGCATGGAAAACCGTTATGTGGTTGTTGTCGTGGTTTCAGCTTGCGGCTGATATATCAACGCCAGTTGGTTCCGTAAATCCCGGCGGGTAGCGGCGTCGGTCTCGGCGTGCTGCGGATCGGAGTCGGACAGATTGTAGCAGGCCAGCGTGAACCGGGCACTCACGGTAAGCCGTCCGTCGACCGTTCCCAGCCCTTTCAGTTTTACTTCTCCCTCGCCGATTTTTATAATCTCGGCAGTGACCGTCAGCGTTTGGCCCGGCTCGACGAACTGAGCGTATTTCACGTTGTTGGCTTGTTTGAGCACCACCATGCTATGGGCGAAGTCCTCGCCGACCCGCACCAGCCAAGCCCCCGCCTGCGTAAGCGCCTCGAGCATCAACACGCCGGGCATTACGGGGAAATGGGGGAAGTGGTCGGCCAAATACTCTTCCGCCATCGTCAGCGTTTTCACCGCCTTGATGCGCACACCCGGTTCAAGTTCGACGATGCGATCGATCAACGAAAAACGCATGAGACCTTCGGAAAGATAATCGGCTTGGGCAAAGCACGGCTAACCCGGATTATTCATAACGCCTGGAATCGGGTGGCATGGGTAAGCGCAGCTTACCCGTGTTCCCCGATGTCACGCCACGGGCAAGCTGCGATTGCCGCATGGCACCCTTATGAATAATCCGGAATAAGTGGAAAAACTCAAACTCCCTAGTATACCAATCGGGGTATCTGTCCACAACGCCAGCCGAAGCGTTTGGGCCGATTCTGCGCAAACCTAATTCCATAAGCAAGTTATGTTGATATTGACGAGCGGAGCCAATGCCGGCCGCGGCCAGCGAGTTGGGTGTTTTCAACGTATATAAACGTATATGTTCGACAGCAGCGGCTGCCAATTTGGCAGCTTGTTCCGTTCGCAGGAGACTTGCATCCGAAACCATAAGTCATTGTCCTGCAACCATTAACGGCTTCAAGCCGCGACTTCGGCACGGACTTTGCAAATAGGAATGTCCGAGGGTCGCGACCCCATTGAAAAACAATATAGGAGGGTTTTATCATGGTCCTTGGCTATCGCTATGTTCGACGCCCATTCCGTCAACTCCGCGACGGAGTGCTCACGATCACTCTGCCCAAGACGGAAAGCGCGAAGCCGCGGAAGATCGCCGTCAGCACGGCGTAGAATTGGATGTTCAAGATACATTTAGCCCCCGGTGAATACACCGGGGGCCAGCGTTCAACTTTTCAAGAAAGGAGCAACGAACCATGAGCCTTATTCCTTGGCGAAACAAACGTGAAGGCCGGCCCGGCGAGATGTCGCCGATGTTCGCCTTGCGGAGCGAAGTCGATCGGCTGTTCGATTCCTTCCTGCGCGAACCGTTCAGTTCTCTGGATTGGCCCCTGTGGAGATCGGATAAGTGGACGCCGGCGGTCGACGTCGCCGAGAACGACAAGGAAGTGACCGTGCGGGCCGAACTGCCGGGGATCGACCCGAAGGATATCGACGTTGCGGTCTCGGGCAATCAACTCGTGCTCCGCGGCGAGAAGAAGGAGACGAGCGAGATCGAGGAGAAGGGCTTCCACCAATGCGAGACCCGCTACGGGTCGTTCCACCGCACGGTGCCGTTGCCCGAGGGCGTGGACACCGAGAACGTCGACGCCCAGTACGCCCACGGCGTGTTGACGTTGCGTTTGGCGAAGACCGCCCCGGCCGCCGCAAAGCGGATCGAGGTGAAGGTGAAGTAGCCGACATTGGCCGGTTTATTCACGATCGTGTAGCGGGCGGGCTTGCCCGCCGTGTATTCCGCCATGAACGGCGGGCAAGCCCGCCCGCTACACGTTGTTGAAAAACGCTTAATGCACTCGCTGTCCCGGTTTTGCGCCGTGGTCGGGAGCGAGCAGATAGACTTCGCCGCCTCCGCCGCCGGCGGCGACGATCATCCCCTCGCTCGTGCCGAACTTCATCTTTCGCGGGGC
>JAHIKV010000033.1 GCA_018897395.1 Planctomycetota bacterium
ATCTTTTGAGTGTGTCGGAGTATGCGCTCTGCGGCGAGGTTGCGCCTACTGGCAGGACGACCTTGCGGTGGATTTTGATGAAATCGCTTATTGGAACGCACGAGCGACCTCTGAGGAGTCATGCCCCGTATGAACGACGGGAAACGGACGGGCAAGTTCTTGACGGGAAACAACCGATGGATGGGCGTCGCGTTTCGGGCGGTGCTCTCCGCCGGCGTTGACTGGTTCATACCTGCCCACGTC
Source organism: Planctomycetota bacterium (assembly GCA_018897395.1). Lineage (GTDB taxonomy): Bacteria > Planctomycetota > Planctomycetia > Pirellulales > Thermoguttaceae > JAHIKV01. Next base: position 244 of record JAHIKV010000033.1, read on the forward strand.
CGCGGCGGCAATCTGGACGTGCTCCGCCGCGCCCGGCTGGTGGTGGCGTTTGCCTGGAGCCTCATCCTGCTGGCTACCTTCTACAGTGTATTCCTCTTCTGGATGAATAGCCCGATCGGCGTTGCCGGGCTCATGATGGGAAACGGCGTGGCGATCCTTATCTTGTACGTCGTGCGTCGGACCGGGGCGGTCTTCATGGCGGGCAATCTGCTTACCGCGAGCTTTTTCTGTGTGCTGACCATCCTGGCGTGCCGCTTTGGGGGGCACGGATCTCTTATTCTTCCGTGGTACGCGACGGTGCCCGTCATGGTCCTGAGTACCGTGGGCCGGCGCTCCGCCGTCTTCTGGTTGGCTGTCGCGTCGTCGTCGCTGGCCGCGTTCTATGCACTCGACTACACCGGCTACTCGTTCCCGAATGATCTGGCTCCGCACCACTATAAGTTGCTTTGTTTGCTGGCCTGGATCGGCCTGATCGTGCTGGTGTTCGCTTTCGCCTTTCTGTACGAGGCGGCCATGAGTCAGACATTGGCCGAACTCAAGAGTGCAGAGGACGGCCTGCTGCGAGAGAAGGACTTCTCGGATTCGGTAATCGCCACTCTGCCCGGCGTCTTCTATCTCCTTGACGGCGAGGGGAAACTCCTGCGATGGAACAAGAACGCCGAGCACGTCTCAGGATACTCGCCTGAAGAGATACCCGGAATGCAACTGTTGGACTTCTTCCGCGGACGGGACCGGGAGATTATCAAACATAACGTCGAGGTCGTATTCACAAAGGGGCAGGCCACGTCTGAGGTATGTTTCGTGACAAAGGACGGCACCGCGATTCCGTACCTATTTCCTGGCAAACGGGTCATGATTGACGGGAAGCTACACCTTGTGGGAATGGGGATCGATATCACCGAGCGCAAGCAGATCGAGCAACAGATCAAGGACTATGCCGCCACGCTGGAGAGCAAGAATCTAGCACTCGAAGAACTCAATGAAGCCGCCGAAGCCGCCAGCCGGGCCAAGAGCGAGTTCCTGGCCAACATGAGCCACGAAATCCGCACGCCGATGACGGCCATCCTGGGATTCTCGGAAATCTTGATGGGAAGCGTACTGGATCAAGAGCAATTCGATGCGGCCACGACCATCAAACAAAACGGCGAGTATCTCATCGGAATCATCAATGACATCCTGGACCTGTCGAAGATTGAGGCGGGAAAGCTGGAAATCGAGCATGTTCAGTGCTCACCGTGCCAGGTTATCTCAGAGGTAGCCTCGCTGATGCGCGTTCGGGCCAACGCGAAGAACCTGTCCTTGCAGATCGACTACGACGGGCCGATACCCCAGACAATTCAATCCGATCCGACTCGGCTGCGTCAAATTCTCATCAATCTCGCCGGAAACGCCATCAAGTTCACCGAGGTTGGCAAGGTCCGTCTGGTGGCTCGCCTGCTGGATGCCGAGTGCGATGAGCCCAAGATGCAATTCGAGGTGGTCGATTCGGGCATCGGGATGACTGGGGAGCAGATTGCCAAGTTATTCAATCCATTCCAACAGGCAGACACCTCCACAACCCGCAAGTTCGGCGGAACCGGGTTGGGATTGACGATCTGCAAACGGCTGGCGGGCAAACTCGGCGGCAACATCAACGTCAAGAGCACTGCCGGCGAGGGCAGCACGTTCACCGTCACGGTCGGAACCGGGCCTTTGGATGGCGTGAAGTTGCTTGACAGCCCGAGCGAAGCTCAACTCCCAACGCACTCCGACAGGAAGCCGGCCGCTCCCAAGACCAAACTCGACTGCCGAGTCCTTCTTGCCGAAGATGGTTCCGACAACCAGCGGCTGATAGTGTTTCTGCTCAAGAAGGCGGGAGCCGAGGTTGTCGTGGCGGACAATGGACAGATTGTCTACGACCTTGCCCTGGCGGCACGAGACGAGGGGATCCCGTTCGACGTGATCCTGATGGATATGCAGATGCCGGTCATGGACGGCTACGAGGCTACGACCAAGCTCCGCGAGGCGGGATATACAGGTCCGATCATCGCACTGACGGCGCATGCCATGAGCACCGACCGGAACAAGTGCCTCAATGCCGGCTGCAACGACTATGTGACCAAGCCGATTGACCACAAGAAGTTGATTTCCGTGGTAGCCGAATACGCCTCTGGGCAAGGACTGCACAAGTCCGGCAACGCCCCGGTTGCTTAGCAACGGCCGCATTTCCACAAGGGCCGGCTCCCAGCAACCAGAACCCCGGTCAAAGCGGCTCAATTCCGGGGACTCAATTCCGGAATTGGAAGCGACACACATGAAGCTTCAGTCCCAAGTCGTTCGCCAAGTTCTGCAAAGCCACCTTCCACAGGCGGCTGCGGCTGCTGTTGCTGCCGCCGCCATCCGCCGTGATCATCAACTTCGTTGCCCGCGGGAAGCGGGAGGAACCCATCTCTTGCCACCAGCGGCGAATACCGGCCGCGGCGAACTGCGCCGTGTCATGATCGATCCCTACACTGCCCCAGCCCTCATTGCCGGCGAGATCGTACACGCCATAGGGGATCGCCTTGCCGAGCTTCTTGTCCGGAAAGTCATGCACCTTGACCCTTTTGGGCTGTCCCTGCGGTTCCCATTCCTCGCCGACATTCTTGAATTCCCCCACCAATTCCTTCTTTTTCGTATCCACGGACACCACTGGTTGGTGCTGCTTCTGAAACGCGATCACCTGCTGGCTGATGTACTCAAATTGAGCATTGCGATCCTGATGCGACAAGCCTTCCTGGGTCTTCCGATTGGCCTGCAAGCTGTAGCCCGCCCGCTTCAGCAGGGCTGCAACTGTGCGGTCGGTCACGGGATGGTTCTGCCGCTCCAGTTCCTCGGCCAACTTGCCGGTACTCTTGCACGTCCAGAGCAAGGGCGATTCCGGGTGGCCTCGCGTCATCGGATCTACCAACTCATCCAAGGCTTACAGCAATCCCGGGGCCGTTTCCCCGAGCGACTTGCGACCGCCGCCCGGACTACGAATCCGAACACCGACGATTTCATCAGGGTGGGTTTGCCGGTACTCCAGTTCGCGTGTTCCCACGGAGATCGTGTTCCGTGCCAAACCCGTGGCGATGGACACCGTAGAGGCGCCTCCCCAGCCCAGGGCGGAGGCTTCGGTGGCTGCCCATTGCCTGCGTATCCGCTCGTCCATCACCGGGCCCAACGCCAGATACTTCTGTCGAATCCGTTCGATCGTGGTTGCGTCTTGCATACGCCCACGATCCTCGAAAAACCGAAAACAGACAATGCCAATTTGCTCAAGTTATTTTTTCGCGGTTCCTTATCAATAACCATCCAGTCCAGCCCCGGCGAGGCAGCGTTTCATCATGTTACTTGTTAGCGAGAAAAAAAGCCCACGGGTTGCGACCCGTGGGCTTGGCGAAACATTTCGATCGTTGACAATTCAACTCACCTTGGGATGGTAGTAGTGCTTCCGTCCCAGCCGAGGCCCTCACCCCCGGCCCCTCTCTCAAAGAAAGAGGAGAGTTCTGCTGAATGCCGCGTCAGACGACGCCTTGGGCGAGCATCGCTTCGGCCACCTTGACGAAGCCGGCGATGTTGGCGCCGCGGACGTAGTTGACAAACCCGTCCTCGGCGCCGTACTTGACGCAGTTCTCGTGGATCGAACGCATGATCCCCTGCAATCGGGCATCGACCTCCTCGCGCCGCCAGTGGTAAAACTGGCTGTTCTGGGCCATCTCCAGGCCGGAGACCGCCACGCCGCCGGCGTTGGCCGCCTTGCCCGGTCCGTAGAGAATCTTGGTCCCCAGAAAGACGTCGACCCCTTCCGGCTCGGTCGGCATGTTGGCGCCCTCGGAGACGCAGATGCAGCCGTTTCCCACCAGCGTACGGGCGTCCTCGGCGCTGATTTCGTTCTGAGTGGCGCTGGGGAACGCCAGATCGCACTTGACGTCCCAGGGACGCTTGTTGGCGCGGAACTCGGAACCCTTGAACTTGTCGCAGTACTCGCCGATCCGGCCGCGGCGGACGTTTTTCAGGTCCATTACCCAGGCCAGCTTCTCCTCGTTGATGCCGTCCAGATCGACGATCGTGCCGTTGGAGTCGGAGAGGGTGACGACCTTGCCGCCCAGTTCGAGCACTTTTTCGGTGGTGAATTGGGCGACGTTGCCGGAGCCCGAGACGGCGGCCACCTTGCCCTTGATGCTTTCGCCGCGGGTGGCAAGCATCTCTTGGGCGAAGTAGACCGAGCCGTATCCGGTCGCCTCGGGGCGGATGAGCGAGCCGCCGTACTCGAGGCCCTTGCCGGTCAACACGCCGCAGAAGCGGTTGGCCAGCTTTTTGTATTGCCCGAAGAGGAAGCCGATCTCGCGTCCGCCCACGCCGATGTCGCCCGCCGGCACGTCGGTGTCGGGACCGATGTGTCGGAACAACTCGGACATGAACGACTGGCAGAACCGCATCACTTCATTGTCGGTTTTTCCTTTGGGATCGAAGTCGCTGCCGCCCTTGCCGCCGCCCATCATGATCGTGGTCAGGGCGTTCTTGAAGACCTGCTCGAAGGCGAGGAACTTCAACAGACCCAGGTTCACGGTGGGATGGAACCGCAAACCGCCCTTGTAAGGACCGATCGCGCTGTTCATCTCGATGCGGAAGCCGCGGTTGACGTGGACCTCGCCCCGGTCGTCCACCCAGGGGACGCGAAAGATGATGATCCGCTCCGGCTCGACGAGCCGTTCGAGAAGCCTTGCTTTGCGATAGGCGGGCGTACTCTCGATGATCGGCATGACCGATTCGGCGACTTCGTGGACCGCCTGAATGAACTCCGGCTGGCTGGGATTCTTCGCCACCAACCGCTCCATGAACGCACTAACTGAATCAATGACCTTAGACATGTCTAACATGCTCTCCTGCAGATAGTTTCGCGGGCTGCCGGTAGTACAATGCTTTTCGGCGACACCACTCGCCTGTCGCAAATCTCATAATACTTATTTTATGTATCCCCCATACCGACGACAACCCCCGGCAAAAGAAATGCAAACCATTGAATGTACTAATAATGATTGCCGAAAGGCGCTCGATCGAGGCGGAGGCATCCCGGCGGATGTCCAATTCATTGGCTTCGCGGGCCAATTCCCCCACGGAAGCGGGTGCGGTACAAGCTGCTAGCATTACAAAATGCAATTCCAACCCGCTTTTTCACCAGAGAGCAAAGTTACGCCGGCACCCCCACTCGTTCCCATGCTCGGAGCGTGGGAACAAGATGTTCGCTCCCGCTAATCCAACGATATTGGGGCTTGCCGGCAATTGAATTTAGTCGAGGTGATATACCTCGGGGATGCTCTTCCACTGCTCGCCCTCCGGCGTGCCGGGCAGGCGGATTTGGCAGGGGGCAGTCTCCTTCCACCACTCTTGGGTCTTCGGATCGGCCGCCATCTTCGCCATGTCCGCCTTGAAGTCGTCTCCAACGTACTCGAAGTAGCTGAACAAATACAGCTTGCCGTCCAGCTCCGTCTCGTGGATCGAGTAGTTGCGGATGTTGCACTTCTTCAACATCTCGTTGATCTCGGGCCAAGGATGGGCGTGCAGTTCGTTATAGTAGTCCTTCTTCTCCGGCAACAGACCAATGACCGAACCGAAACGCTGGACCTTGACGGGCTTTGTCATCGAGGCTTCCTCCGATTGATGGGGTTCTTTCTTGACGACCGCCTGGGAGTTTGACCTGCCGCAACCGAGGCCGATCAATGCACCGAGCAACAGCACGATCGCCGTGCCGGATAATAGCCTAACGTGCAGTCTCATCGTTCTGGCTCCTGGAAGTACATTATGTCCGTTGATTTTGTCATTTGGGTGGCACGCCGGCCGCCGATGTCAAGCTCGGCTGAACTTGCCTCGCCCCGCCGACCGATGCTATCCCTAGACCCATTGTGTGAAGATTCTTTTCCCGCACGGCATCGAATGATCCAGACCCGGCTGATACCGACCGGCGGAGCGGTTTGCGCGCCCGTGGTGGGAAAGGCGGAGCTTCCCTGTCGGGTAAAACAGTGGGAGTTGGTCGAGTTTGCCGCACAGGGAAGCCTGGCGCAAATCTATCGGGCGCGCCCGGCCGGCTCACCCGCGGATCGAACGGCCAACTACGCAGTAAAAATGCTCCGCCCGGCTTGGCGGGATGATCCCCAAGCGGTTCGCTTATTGCAACGCGAGACGCTGGTCGGGCAACTCGTGTCCCATCCCCATTTGGCGCCGGTTTTGGCCTCCTCCGTGCTCGATCCGCCGCGGCTGTTGGTGATGCCTTGGTTGGAGGGGGCGTCGCTCCGTACACGTTTGGACGCCGGCCGGCAGTACGACGCGGCCGAAGCGCTGTGGATCGCCCGGCAGACGGCCGAAGCGCTCGATGCCCTGCACGCCGCCGGCTGGATGCACGGCGACGTAACGCCGGGCAACATCCTCGTCTCGCCCACCGGGCACGTCACGTTGATCGACTTGAGTTTCGCCCGCCGTCGAGACGAGACCGGTTCTGCCGCCGACCGGCCGATCATGGGGACGTGCCATTACATCGCGCCGGAGTATCTTACCTCCGCCTTGCGCGGCGACATCCGCAGCGACATTCACAGCCTAGGGGTGGTGTTGTTCGAGATGCTTTCGGGCCGTCTCCCCTATCCGGCCGCCGACTTGGCCGAGTTGGCGACACTTCAGCGGCAATCCGCTCCGCCGGAGTTGGCCCGACTGGCCCCGCACGTCCCGCGCGAGGTGGTTCGGCTGGTCCGCCGGATGATCGCCAAGGAGCCGCTCCGCCGCCCGCAATCGCCCCGCGAACTGATCGACCGGCTGGTAGCGCTCGAGATCGGCGCGTTCTCCTCGCGGGCGTGGTAGCTAATAATGGATACCCGGTCACGGAGGTAGAGGTAGGAGGGAGGGAAAATCCACCCCTGCGATCACCGTACCTCGCGTTCGTTCGATCATCGCCTCGTTGCTGCATAGGGCTTTGCAATGCGATCATCCTCATCGTGTTTGTCGCAACGTCACTCGCCGTCCGCAACGCAATGAACAAGCTCGCTTCTACCATTGGAAACGACGTAACCGATTGGTGCCAATACGAATTCAACAACTAAAGTAACGAGATACAGTCGAAGTAGAAAACGGATGCCTTGCCTCCAACAGTGGAGCCGCTATAATCAGCCTCATGGTACAACTTGGCGTAAATATCGATCACGTGGCCACCGTACGACAGGCGCGGCGGACTTACGAGCCCGATCCGGTTTGGGCGGCCGCCCTGGCCGAATTGGGCGGCGCCGACGGCATCATCGTACACCTCCGCGAGGACCGCCGTCACATCTGCGACCGCGACCTGCGAATCCTCCGCCAAACGGTCGCCGTCAAGCTGAATCTGGAGATGGCCTGCGAGCCGGAGATCATTGAAATCGCCCGAGAGGCGAAGCCCGATCAGGCAACGCTGGTGCCCGAGCGTCGGGAAGAAATCACCACCGAGGGCGGGCTGGACGTCGCCGGGCAATACGATCGGGTCGCTTTGGCGGTCGATCGGCTCCGCGAGGCCGGCGTCTCGGTCAGCCTGTTTTTGGACCCCGATCCGCGTCAGATCGAGCAAGCCGCCCGCCTGGCGGTCGACGCCGTCGAATTGCACACCGGCCAATACGCCCTGGCCTCGCCGGGAGCGGAACAGGAGAAAGAACTCGACAATCTGATAAAGGTCGGCGCACTGGTCCGCCAGGCCGGGCTGACGCTCCACGCCGGCCACGGGCTGACTTATCGCAACGTCAAGCCGGTCGCGGCCATCGAAGGCATGCACGAACTGAACATCGGACACAGCATCATCGCCCGCGCGATCATGGTCGGCCTCCAGGAGGCGGTGCGGGAGATGAAGCGGCTGGTGTCGTGAGATGTCAGTTTTCAGTTTTCAGTTTTCAGTTGTCAGTTCTTGATTGTGGAAACGTGGAGTTGCGGTTTGAAACTGATAACTGATAACTGACAACTGAAAACTAAAAAACCATGCGAACCAGAAGCGAAGAATTCGCCGGTCTTTCGGTCGCCACGATCACGCCGTTTCGCGCGGGTCAGGTGGACTTCGAGGCGTTGCAGCGGCAGGTGGAGTTTCAGATCGCCTCGGGTACGACGTGCGTCTGTCCGGTGGGCACGACCGGCGAATGTCCCACGCTCTCCCACGACGAGCACCAACGCGTGATATCGGCCGCGGTCGAGGCTGCCGCCGGACGGATCAAGGTGATGGCCGGCACCGGCTCGAACAGCACCGACGAGGCGTTGCGTCTGACCCGCTGGGCAGCCAAGGTCGGGGCCGACGCCGCGCTGGTTGTCGCCCCTTACTACAACAAGCCGACGCAGGAAGGTTTTTTTCAGCACTTCAAGGCCCTCGCCCAGGCCGTCGAAATCCCCATCTGCGTTTACAACATCCCCGGCCGGACCGCTAAGAACATCGAGCCGGAGACGATCGTGCGGATGGCGGAACTGCCGAACATCACGATGGTCAAGGAGGCCACCGGCTCGCTGGACCAGGCATCGCAGATTATAGGCGCCACCGATCTGACCGTGCTGAGCGGCGACGACAGCCTGACCTTGCCGCTGATGGCCGTCGGCGCCCGCGGAGTCGTCTCGGTCGTGGGCAACATCGTGCCGAAGGACGTGATCGCGCTGATCGAGGCGTTCAACTCGGGCGACATGGCCGAGGCGCGGCGTCTGCACCACAAGCTGTTTCCTCTCTGCCGCGACATGCTCTCTCTGTCGACCAACCCGATTCCGATCAAGGCGGCGATGAGGATGCTTGGACGCGACACCGGCGAGCTGCGCCTGCCCATGACGCAACTTAGCCCCGCCGAAGAGAAGAGCCTGCGGGAGACGCTGGCCGCCTATGGATTGCTCGATAAGTAGTTTCCGTTGCGGAAGGGTGGGTGTCATGGGTAAGCGGAGCTTACCCGTGTAGGGGTTCCGCGTTTTCCGGTCCACGGGTAAGTAAGTAGGGTGGGTCAAGCGAAGCGCCGCCCCACCAACAACGTGATAAACGTGGTGGGGCAGCGCTTCGCTTGACCCACCCTACACAGTAATCATGCCGGAAATCATCCTGCTCTGCGAATACCCGACGCTCAACGGGGGCGAGCGGTCGATGCTGGCGGTGCTCGACGGCTTACCAGCGGCGGGTTTTTCGCCCGTCGTGATGGCGCCGCCGGGAGGACCGCTGGCCGACGAACTGGCAGGCCGTGGCGTGGAGTTGTTGTCTTTTCAGTGTCGTGAGATCGGTGGTGTTCGTATACCGACGGACCTGCTCCGCCGTCGTTTGGCACAAATCCTTTCGCGGCGGCGACCGGCGCTGCTGCACGCCAACAGCCTGGCGATGGGACGATTGTCCGGCCCCGTGGCCGCGCGGCTGCGGCTGCCGAGCATCGCTCATCTGCGAGACATCGTCAAACTCAGCGACCGGGCCGTGGCCGATCTGAATTGCCACGCTCGACTGTTGGCCGTATCGAGGGCCACGCGCGAGTTCCACGTCTCCGGCGGCCTGTCGGCGGAGAAAACATGCGTCCTCTACAACGGCGTCGATCTCGACGAGTTTCACCCCCGGCCGCCAACCGAATACTTGCATCGTGAACTCGGACTTTCGGCCGAAGCACGACTGATCGGCACAATCGGACAACTTGGCCTCCGCAAGGGGCAAGACGTCCTTCTTCGCGCCGCCGCGACGATCGCAGACCGGGCCCCAAACGTCCATTACCTCATCGTCGGCGAACGCAACTCCAATAAGGACGAATCGCGGCAATTCGAGAACGATTTGCACGATGCATCCGGCGGACCGCTGCTCGGGCGGGTTCACTTCCTCGGCCGCCGCAACGACGTAGCCCCGCTGCTGAACGAATTGACGCTGCTGGTGCATGCGGCTCGGCAGGAGCCTCTTGGCCGGGTATTGTTGGAAGCGGCCGCCGCCGGCACGACGGTCGTCGCCGCCGAGGTTGGAGGCACGCCGGAAATCTTTCCGCCGCAATGCGAGGCCGCACGGCTCGTAGAGCCTGACAATTCCGCCGCGCTCGCCGCCGTCATCGTCGAATTGCTCGACGACGAGCCGTTGCGGCGTCGTCTGGCCGCCGCCGCCCGACGCCGGGCGGAAACATACTTCGACTCGCGAACGGCGGCAAATAATCTCCTGCAACACTATCGCGCCGTCGCTTCTACTTAATCTCTTGTTCCCACGCTCCGCGTGGGAACGAGAGCATAGTAGGGTGCGTCCTCGACGCACCGGATTTGTTGGATTGCGGTGCGTCGAGGACGCACCCTACAACTCTATTCGCATCGCTCGCCGGCGGGGAGTTCGCTCGGAGCGGGCAAACCGGAAAGCCGCAAGAAGTTTGCCAGCAGTGCGTAGCCCCCGTCGGTCAGAATCGACTCGGGGTGGAATTGCAAGCCGACGATCGGCAGCCTCTCGTGTTGAATAGCCATAACCGTGCCGTCTTCCGACCGCGCCGTAATATCCAGACACTCGGGCAGCGCGGCCTCGTCGACCACCAACGAATGGTAGCGGCACGCGACCAACGGGTTCGGCATGTCCGCGAACACGCCCCGTCCGTTGTGGCGGATCGAAGAGGTTCGGCCGTGCATCGGCTCTTTGGCCCCCGCCAGCCGGCCGCCAAACGCCTCGGCAATCGTTTGATGGCCCAGACAAACGCCGAGGATCGGCAACTCTGCGTGAAGCGAGCGGACGACTTCCAACGAGCAACCCGCTTGCTGGGGCGTGCAAGGCCCAGGCGAGAGAACCACCGCCGAAGGACGCAGCGCGGCAACGCCCCGCGCGTCGATTGCAGTGTTGCGGACCACGCGGGTGGAGTGTCCCAATCGCTCGAAGTATCGGGCGAGATTATGGACGAAACTGTCGTAGTTGTCGATCAGTAGGATCATGGGAGTTTTCAGTTATCAGTGTTCAGTGTTCAGTGTTCAGTTTTTTGAGTTACGGAAACTGACAACTGACAACTGACAACTGACAACTGACAACTATATCGCCCGCAACATTCCCTCCGCCTTGTGCCAGGTTTCCTCGTACTCGCCCTCGGGGGTGGATTGGGCCACAACGCCGCCGCCGACTGGAAACTGCCACCAGCCGCGTCCGGCCGTGATCGTGCGGATCAAAATGCTCAGGTCCATCGAGCCGTCGAAGCCAAGGTATCCCAGCGAGCCGCAATATGCGCCGCGGGCGGTCGGCTCCAACTCGGCGATGACCTCCATTGCCCTGACCTTCGGCGCGCCGGTGATCGATCCACCCGGAAACGCGCCCCGCACAAGATCGAGCGGCGAACACTCGTCTCGCAACCGCCCGACTACCGACGAAACCAGATGCAGCACGTGTCGATACGCCTCGATTTCACAGAGCCGGCCGACCCGCACGCTCTCGGCCCGGCACGTCCGCGAGAGATCGTTTCGCAGCAGATCGACGATCATCACGTTTTCGGCGCGGTCCTTTTCGCTGGCCATCAACTCCGACTCCGCCGCGCGGTCGATCTCCGGCACTCCGACCCGCGGCCTGGTCCCCTTGATCGGACGCGCTTCGACCTCTCGGTCCAAGACGCGGAGAAACCGCTCGGGCGATGCGCTGACAACTTGAAACTCGCCCAGGTCGAAGTAGCCGGCGAACGGCGCCGGGTTGCAGCGCCGCAGACGCAGGTAGAGCGCGGCCGGTCCGTCGCGGGCGGGGGCCAGCAGCCGTTGCGAAAGGTTCACCTGAAAAACGTCGCCCGCGTAAATGTAGTCGATTACCCGCTCGACGGCCCGTAGGTATCCTTCCCTGGAGAAATTGCTCGTCACGCCCGGCGCGCCGGCGATTGTGTGTTGCCGCGAGAGTTCCGACGCAATGCCGCGACCGTCGGTTGCGCCAATTGGTTGGTGTATTTGTTGGTGCGGCAGTTGTACTGCCGCACCCGGGGTGGCAGTGCAACTGCCGCCCCAACATGTTCGAGGCGCGATCGACGGTCGCGGATTTGTGATCCAATCGCGTGCCTGGGCCAGCCGCTCGGCCGCGCGCCGCTCGCGCCGCGCAGGTTCAATTTCCGGAAACCCCTGCGAGACGATCCACGCCCGGCCGTCAACGTGATCCAACGCCACCACCACGTCGTACAGTCCGACGGCCAGGGCCGGCGCGCCGAACTCGTCGGTTGCCGGCGTTGGGATGCGTTCCAGGCTTCGGCCCAGGTCGTAGCCGAAAAGGCCGGCGGCCCCGCCCTGGAACGGCGGCAGTCCCTCGACCCGATCGGCGGCGAATCGTCTCAACCGCGCGTCGAGCATCGTCAAAGCGTCGCTGCCGTCGGCCGGCACTTGCACGAAATCGAACGGATCGGCGGCCAGGAACGAATATCTGCCCAACGTCGGATGGACCATCGCGCTGTCGAGGAACAGGCAATGCGGCAGGCCGGCCATCCGCCGAAACAACTCTTCGTCCGGCGGCCTCCCTGCAAGCTCCTCGACCAACGGCAATGAACGGCGTGTTTGCACGGCGCGAGTTCCGGGGTTTTTGCATCAAGTAGGTTTAGCCCCGGCGTCCACGCCGGGTTTTTGCATCAAGTAGGTTTAGCCCCGGCGTCCACGCCGGGTTTTTGCATCAAGTAGGTTTAGCCCCGGCGTCCACGCCGGG
>JAHIKV010000234.1 GCA_018897395.1 Planctomycetota bacterium
ACGAGGACGCAGTTACTATTGGTTACAAAGTTCAGACCCAACTTCGACAGGGACTTCCACCCTGCTGATTCGATACACTTACAAGCGCACTAGGACGGATTTCCTAATCCGTCCCCGAAAACTGGACGGATTAGGAAATCCGTCCTACGGTAAGTCGTGCAGTTTATTTTGGCGCGCACCCTTGGTGCCCCCCCGTTTCGCGAATGAACGCCTTCACGGAAGCGACCGTGCCGTCGGCGTAATCGTTGCAATTAAAAAATCTTCCGCAATCCGATTATGTTCCGCCCTCGCCCGGGCCGAAACATTAAGATGTGTATTCCGGCCCAACTCGGCGGAGGAACAGCAAGCACATACTATTTAGCCCCCGGTGAATACACCGGGGGCACGGTCCAGTGCGTTCTGCCGCCGCTGCCCGCCGTGTATTCACGGCGGGCTAAATGGACTTATTCCCGGACACTCTCAGAAAACAAGGAAGGTGTACGATGCGATTTTTCCCGGCAAAAACGGCGTTGTTTTGCACGTTGAGCGTTATCTTGTTGCCCGGCTGGTCACTGGCGGCCAACCCCTCGGCGGAGCAGGCACTGAAACTCGTGCCGGTCCAATCGGGGGTGGATTTCGACCGGCCCACCGCGGATGAGGCCGCAAAGTGCAAAATGCTGGCCAAGAAGATCGACGGACGCGTCGGCTGGATCGTCGAGACGCCCAACGGCACGACCCTGCGGCGGTTCGTCGACACCAACGGCGACAACGTCGTGGACCAATGGAGCTACTACAAGGACGGCCTGGAGGTCTACCGCGACATCGACATCAACTACAACGGCAAGGCCGATCAGTACCGCTGGTTCCACACCGGCGGGAGCCGCTGGGCGCTGGACAAAAACGAGGATGGAGAAATCGACGCTTGGAAATCGATTTCGGCCGAGGAAGTGACCGCGGAGATCGTGGCGGCCATCGCCATCCGCGACGCCGACCGCTTCGCCCGGCTGGTGCTCACGCCCAACGAATTGAAGTCGCTGGGGCTTGGCAAGGAGCGGGCGGAGAACATCGCCGAGAAGGCCGCCAAGGCGACCGCCGGATTCAAGGCGATGTCGGCGAGTCAGAAGACGCTCGCCCGGAACGCCGCTTGGGTCCAGTTCAGCGCCGGCGTTCCCGGGGTGGTGCCCGCCGGGACCGACCAATCGACCAAGGACGTGCGGGTGTACGAAAACGTGACGGCGATCGCCGAAAGCGACGGGCAGCACCGGCAGGTGCAGATCGGCACGTTGGTGCAAGTGGGCGACCTGTGGCGGGCGATCGACTTGCCACAGCCGGCGACAGAAGGACAGGCCGATTCGGCGCCCGAGGGCTTCTTCTTCCAAGCCTCGCTCGCCATGCGCAATGAACCCGAGGGGGCAACCGTGGGCGGAATGACGCAAAAACTGCTCGCCGACCTGGAAAGCCTCGACAACAAGGCCGCGCAGGCGACCACCCCCGCCGAACAGGCGAAATACACCGAGCAGCGGGCCGAGGTGTTGCAGCGGATCGCGGCGGCGGCAAAATCGCCCGACCAACGCGATATGTGGATCCGCCAGCTTGCCGACATGCTCAGCGCCGCCGTGCAGTCGGGCACTTACGAGGACGGAGTCGAGCGGCTTGAAACGCTTTACGGCAAACTGGCGAAGAACGAGGCGGACAAGAACCTCGCCGCGTACGTGAAGTTCCGTCAACTGACCGCGGCCTATTTCCTCGCCATGAAGGCGCCGAAGGCCGACTTCGCCAAGATTCAGGCCGACTGGCTGAATACGCTGGAGAAGTACATTGCCGACTATCCGACCTCGCTCGACGCCGCCGAGGCCATGCTCCAGTTGGCCATCAGCGAGGAGTTCAACGGCGAAGAGGACGCGGCGAAGAAGTGGTATCGGAAGATCGTCGGTGATTTCCCCAACTCGCCGGCGGCCCAAAAGGCGGCCGGGGCGCGGACCCGGCTCGATTCGATCGGCAAGCGGATCGAGCTAGCCGGGCAAAGCCCCCTGGGAAGCCCCGTCGATCTGGCCGGCCATCGCGGAAAGGTCGTGCTGATCCAGTATTGGGCCACCTGGTCCGCCCCGGCCAAGACCGACATGGCCACGCTGAAGGAGCTGTGGAACAAGTACGGCCGCTCGTTCACCATCATCGGCGTCAACCTGGACAACGACGTGGAGGACTTGAACGCCTATCTGGCCGAGAACCCGTTGCCTTGGAAGCAGATTTTCGAGAAGGGGGGCATGGACAGCCGCCCGGCAAACGTGCTGGGAATCCTCACCGTGCCGACGATGATCCTCGTGGATCAACAGGGCAAGGTCGTCAACCGCAACGTCTCGACGGTCGAGCTGGAGTCGGAGCTGAAGAAGCTGATTCGCTAACCATCTTGTTCCCATGCTCCGCGTGGGAACACACCGCCCGGACGCTCCGCGTCCGTTGCTTAAAAACCTCGGGAGGAAAGTAGGGTGGGTCAAGCGAAGCGCAGCCCCACCACGTATGTCCCGCTGTTGGTGGGGCTGCGCTTCGCTTGACCCACCCTACTTCAATTCCACCTTGTTCCCATGCTCCGCGTGGGAACACACTGCCCGGGCCGCTCCGCGTCCGCCGCGAAATAACCTTCGGAAACCGCCCGCGGCGGGCGGTTTTACGCCCTTTTCAGGCATCCGCAGACCATAAAAAGGCGTTTTTGCTCCCGCCATAGCCCTTGGCAAAAAACGGCGAAAAAGCAGGCGGCCAGAAAGCAGCCTTTTTTCAGGCGTTTGCGGCTGGTAGAATGATCTCGTTGCGCATACCCCATCGGCTGGAGGATTGCGTAATGTTTTGAGACCTGTCTCTGCAAGCCGATGGGAAATAACAGGTTAAGGTCGATTTTCCGGCGTGAATTTAATGGGAAAACAAACCCAATTTCACCAACTAATTCTTACGTCGATTCGCCGAGGGCCGACGATGCGTTCAAACCGCTTAAACCACGGGCTATTCATTTCGCTTTCACGACTGCGCTATAGTCGTAAGCACAGTTTAGCGCCAGGTTGATCAACCTGATGCGCCAG
>JAHIKV010000235.1 GCA_018897395.1 Planctomycetota bacterium
ATTCCGGCGTTCAAGCGTGCAAGGCGCTGCGGGAGGAGGGCTATCAGGTCGTGTTGGTCAACTCCAACCCGGCCACGATCATGACCGACCCGGAAATGGCCGACCGCACGTACATCGAGCCGCTCACCTGGGAGATCGTCGCCAAGGTGATCGAGGCCGAGCGGCCGGACGCACTGCTGCCGACCCTCGGCGGTCAGACGGGCTTGAACCTGGCGATGGAACTCCACCAACACGGAGTACTCGAGAAGTACGGCGTTGAGATGATCGGCGCCGACGCCGCGGTGATCGACAAGGCCGAATCGCGCGACAAGTTCAAGGCGGCAATGGAGCGGATCGGACTCGAGGTGCCGCGCGGCCGGACGGTCGGCAGTCTGGAGGAGGCCCGGCGGGCGGTCGGCGAAATCGGTCTGCCCTGTGTGGTCCGTCCGAGCTTCACGCTCGGCGGGACCGGCTCGAGCATCGCCTACAACCGCGAGAAGTTCGACGAGCTGGTCCAACACGGCCTCGATCTCTCGCCGGTCAACCAGGTCCTGCTCGAAGAGTCGGTGATCGGCTGGAAAGAGTTCGAGATGGAGGTGATGCGCGACAAGGACGACAATTGCGTAATCATCTGTTCGATCGAGAACTTCGACCCGATGGGCGTCCACACCGGCGACTCGATCACCGTCGCCCCGGCGCAGACGCTCAGCGACAAGGAATATCAGCGGATGCGCGACGCCTCGATCGCCGTGATGCGTGAGATCGGCGTGGAAACCGGGGGATCGAACATCCAGTTTGCCATCAATCCGCGCAACGGCCGGATGGTGGTGATCGAGATGAATCCGCGCGTAAGCCGCTCCAGCGCGCTGGCCTCGAAGGCGACCGGCTTCCCGATAGCGAAGATCGCCGCCAAGCTGGCCGTCGGCTACAGGCTGCACGAGTTGCCCAACGACATCACGCGCGAGACGCGGGCCTGCTTCGAGCCGACGATCGACTACGTGGTCACCAAGGCCCCACGGTTTGCCTTTGAAAAATTTCCCGAGGCCGACCCCACCCTGACCACGCAAATGAAGAGCGTCGGCGAGACGATGGCCATCGGCCGGACGTTCAAGGAGTCGTTCCAGAAGGCGCTGCGGGGATTGGAAGTCGGCAGCTTCGGGTTCGGCCGCGACAACAAGGACCTCTGGGACACACCCGAGCGGCCGACGATCGACGAGGTCCGCTCGAAACTGGTCACCCCCGGCGACCAGCGCGTGTGGCACATCCGCTACGCCATCAAGTACGGCATGTCGTTGGAGGAAATCCACGAGCTGACCGGCATCGATCCGTGGTTCCTGGAAAATCTCGTGCAGATCGTCGAGATGGAAAATCACCTGGACGGCCTGGGCGGGATCGACCGTTGCGACGACGCCACGCTGCGCCGCGCCAAGCAATACGGATTCTCCGACCGGCAATTGGCCGTGATCTGGAAGACCATGGAGATGGATGTCCGCCGCGAGCGGAAGCGGCGGGGGATCGTGGCCGCCTTCAAGTCGGTCGATACCTGCGCGGCCGAGTTCGAGGCCTACACGCCCTACTATTACTCGACATACGAGGACGAGGACGAAACGCCGCCGAAAAAGCCGGACAAGAAACGAATCATGATCCTCGGCGGCGGACCGAACCGCATCGGCCAGGGGATCGAGTTCGATTACTGCTGCTGCCACGCCAGCTTCGCCCTGCGCGAGTTGGGTATCGAGTCGATCATGGTCAACAGCAACCCGGAGACCGTCTCGACCGACTACGACACCTCGGACCTGCTGTTCTTCGAGCCGCTGACGACCGAGGACGTGCTTAACATCTGCGATCGGATCGAGCCGGACGGAGTGATCGTGCAGTTCGGCGGGCAGACGCCGCTGAATTTGGCCCGGGCACTGAGCAACGCCGGCGTGCCGATCATCGGCACCAGCGTCGATACGATCGAGGACGCCGAGGACCGGGAGAAGTTCAAGAACATCCTGCACCGCCTGGGGTTGAAGCAGCCGGCCAGCGCCATTGCCCGAAACATGGCCCAGGCCCGGAACCAAGTGGCTGAGGTCGGGTTCCCCGCGCTGGTCCGGCCGAGTTTCGTGCTCGGCGGCCGGGCCATGGAAATCTGCTACGACATGACCCAATTCGAGCGATTCGTCGCCGAGGCGTTCGTCGTGGCACAGGGGCAGCCGGTGCTGATCGACCGCTTCCTCGAGGACGCCATCGAGGTCGACGTAGACGCCATCGCCGACGAAGAACGGGTGATCGTGGCCGGCGTGATGGAGCACATCGAGGAGGCGGGCGTTCACTCGGGCGACTCGGCCTGCGTGATTCCGCCGCATAGTCTATCCCCGGCGATAGTCGAC
The DNA here is from genome assembly GCA_018897395.1 of Planctomycetota bacterium. Taxonomy (GTDB): domain Bacteria; phylum Planctomycetota; class Planctomycetia; order Pirellulales; family Thermoguttaceae; genus JAHIKV01. The sequence goes on from JAHIKV010000235.1 coordinate 2,355, forward strand.
GAAATCCGCCTAGCCACATACGCCTTGGCCCGGCGGCTGCAAGTCCGCGGATTGATGAACATTCAATTCGCGGTGAAACACGAGCAGGGGCAGGCGAATTTGTATGTGTTGGAGGTCAACCCGCGGGCCAGCCGCACGGTCCCCTTCGTTTCCAAGGCCACGGGTATGCCGGTGGCCAAGGTGGCGGCCAAAGTGATGGCGGGCATCTCGCTGGCCGAACAGAATATTTTCGAGGAGCCGACGCCGCGGCAATTTTCGATCAAGGAGGCCGTATTCCCCTTCGCCAAGTTTGCCGGCATCGACATCGTGTTGGGGCCGGAGATGAAATCGACCGGCGAAGTGATGGGCATCAGCGATAGTTTCTTTATCGCCTTCGCAAAGAGCCAGGTGGCCGCCGGCACGGTCTTGCCCACCGGCGGCAAGGTATTTATCAGCGTAGCCCAACGTACCAAGCAGCACGTGGTGGAACTGGCCCGGCGGCTGGAGCAGATGGGCTTCGAGCTTCTGGCCACCCGCGGCACCGCACAGCGGTTGGAACAGGCGGGAATACCCGTGCAATCCCTGATGAAAATTCAACAGGGGCATCCCAACGCGATCGATTTCATGATCGACGGCAACCTGCAACTGGTAATCAACACGCCCAGCGGCAAGGGTGCGCGGACCGACGAGGGTCGGATTCGCGCGGCGGCCGTTTCGCACGGCGTCCCATGCATAACCACCTTCGAGGGCGCGACGGCCGCCGTCGGCGCGATGGAAGCCCTCCGCCGTGAGGAAATGACCGTCCAGGCCGTGCAGGACCGCTTTCCTACCCAAACCTGGGCAACGGCTTCACTTCGGTAGCCCTGCTTGTACGGACGTTTTGTTCCTGCTCTAGTGCTGGAAGCTGATGGTGCTGTTTGAGACTTTGAGGCTGTTCGGGGGGTGGAAATGTAACTTCCCGCGACCGCGGCGCATCTGTAACAGATAGAGAAACCAAGTAAACGGCTCGAAGCCATGACCTGTGAAGAAATTTCGGCCGCGTTGAACGATTACGTCGACGGTCGGCGAGACACGGCGATTTGCGAGGAGCTGGAAAAGCACCACGGATAAATACAGCAGAAAAAAACGGTCTATTCCGTCCCGCCCGCGATTGTCCGGCCGCCGTCGATCGGCAGACAAACTCCGGTGACGTAGTCGTTTTCCACCAGGAAAAGTACGGCTTGTGCGACATTTTCCGGTTTTCCGGGGCGTTTCAGGAGCGTGCCGGCCACCGCCCCTTTGACTTCGTGTTCCGAGAGGTTTTCGGGCAACATCACCGGTCCCGGCAGGATGCAGTTGACCCTTACCGCCGGGTTGCGTTGGGCCAATTCCACGGCAAGGACGCGGGTGATTGTCGGAATCGCCCCCTTGCCGGCGAAATAGGCCGCGTAGTCGGCGTAGGGTCGGGCGGCGGCCCAGTCGCCGATCGTGACGATCGAGCCTCCTGAAGGCTGCTTTGCCATAATCAAGCCCGCCCGCCGGCAGAAAAGGAACGTGCCGAGCGTGTTTACGGAGAACTGCCGACGCACGTCGTCCGCGGTCACTTCCTCCAACCGTTTCCGCTCCCACACCGCGGCGGCGGTGACGAGCACGTCGAGCCGGCCGAAAGAATCGAGCACCGCGTCGAAGAGCCGGTCAACCTCGGCCTCTTCCGTCACGTCGGCCTGAAACGCCTCGGCGCGGACCCCTTGCTCTTCCAATTGCCGCGCCGTTTGCCGCGCCTCGTCGGCCGAGCGGTTGTAGTGCAAAGCGACGTCGTAGCCGTGGGCGGCCAACGTTCGGGCAACGCAATTGCCCACTCGACGTTTGCCGCTGCCGGTAATCAGAGCGAGTTTCTTCGGCGACATGGTGGATAGTGGATAGTAGTTATCAGCCGCTTGCGGCATCGCAAAAAAACTCCGCCAACGCCGCTTTCCAATCGGGCATCGGAGGACCGCCCAACCGACGGTAGGCCCCCGTGTCGAGCACGCTATACAACGGCCGCGGCGCGGGCGCGCCGTACTCGGCCGTGCCGATCGGCCGGACGGCCACTCGCATCTCCGCCAGCCGGAATATCTCGACGGCGAACTCCCGCCAGGTCGTCTCTCCGCCGTTGGTTACGTGGTACGTTCCCCATGGAACCGTCGCCCCGGCTTGGCCAAGCAAGAACAACACTGCTCGGGCAAGGTGCGGAACGTAGGTCGGCGTACAGCGTTGATCGTCGACCACGCGCAGTTCCGACCGAGTGCCGCCAAGCCGGAGCATCGTCCGCACGAAGTTCGACGCCCGCCGGTCGCAACGTCGGGCATAGAGACCGCAGGTGCGGACGATCAGGTGCTTCGGGTGTCGGGCGGCGGCCCGCTCGCCCTCGAACTTCGTCCGCGCATAGACCCCTTGCGGCGACGGCGGATCGTCCTCGCGCCACGGCCGCGGCGACGCGGGCGCCGTGCCGAACACGTAGTCGGTGCTGATCTGCACCAACGGGCAATCCAACTCGCCGCACGCCCGGACCAGGTGCTCGACGGCCGCGACGTTTACCGCCCGGCATTTCTCCGAATCCTCCTCGGCCTTGTCAACCTGCGTGTAGGCGGCGCAATTGACGATCGCCTCTGGCCGCAAGGCGAGCATTCTCTCCAGCACCGCCCGACCGTCGGTCAGATCGAGCGAGTCGATGTCCAGCCCCGTCGCGCGGTCGCCGAGTTGCCGGCACAACTCGCCGCCCAACTGACCGTATGCTCCAGTGACGACGATGCTCATGGGTAGATTTGGACTTTTAGGGAATAGAAACTCAGCTTCGACGGTTAGCATATTGGATTTGCCCCTTAGCGACCAGCCTACCCCCTTCTGAAAGCGACCCTTCTAAGCTATGCTTTTAGCGTTGCATACCTTGTAATGCAAGGAGATCCCATGAACGTCCTGGTTGCCGGCGGGGCCGGATACATCGGCTCGCACGCCGTCAGACAGTTGATCGAGGCCGGACACCGCGTCGCGGCCGTCGATAACCTCTACCGAGGACACGGACAGGCCGTCGATCGCCGGGCGGTCTTCCACGAAATCGACCTGGCGGAGACCCATGCCTTGGCCGATGTCCTGGCCAAAGAGAAGATCGACTGCGTGATGCACTTCGCCGCCCTGGCCTACGTGGGCGAGTCGGTCGCCGACCCGCTGGCCTACTACGACAACAACACCGCCGGAACGATCAGCCTCTTGAAGGCCATGAAGACCGCCGGCGTGAAGCGGATGGTGTTCAGCTCGACGGCGGCCGTCTACGGCGAGCCGGACTCGACGCCCATCGTCGAGACCGCCCGGCTCGAACCGGTCAATCCCTACGGCTGGTCGAAGTGGTGCGTCGAGCGGGTGTTGCGCGACTACGCCGCATCGGACCGCGAATTCGCGTTCGTCGCCCTGCGCTACTTCAACGTCGCCGGCGCCGCCGCCGACGGCGCCCTGGGCGAGGACCACGACCCGGAAACCCACCTGATCCCCATCCTGATGCAAACGGCCTTGGGGAAACGCGACAAGATCACGGTTTTTGGGACCGACTATCCCACGCCGGACGGCACCTGCATCCGCGACTACATCCACGTCGAGGACCTTTGCGCCGCCCACCTTACGGCGATGAACTCGCTTCGGCCCGGCGACGCCCGTTGTTACAACCTCGGCATCGGCAAGGGCTATTCGGTGAAGGAGGTTATCGAATCGGCTCGGCGGGTGACCGGCAGGGACATTCCGGTCGAATACGGCCCTCGTCGCGCGGGCGACCCGGCCGTTCTGTTCGCCGACGCGGGAAAAATCCAACGAGAGCTTGGCTGGTCTCCCCGCCACACCGACCTCGACGCCATAATAGCCACCGCCTGGAAGTGGTTCGAGAGGCATCCAGGCGGATATGAGACGTAGGGTTGCGCGCGGGCCCTTTTCATCGGCCCGCGGTCAGTTGGCGAAAACCACGTTTTCCCGCCGATTCCGCAAAGAAAGAATGATGAGCCAATCTTCCCTTGTGTCCTGCTGCTATTGCATCAAATCCAGTTGTTGTGTTATAGTTTCGCGGCGGTCGTAAAAGGTTTCATGTCAGGAGGTTATGTCATGGAGGGCCAATCATGGACGATCTGTCGCGATTTTGTTGTCAGAATTCCGATTGCCCCGACTACGGAAAACGCGGGGGCAAAAACCTCTCTGTATGCGGTTACTATGGATCAAACAAACAGCGGCGGATGCTCCGCTGCCGAACTTGCAAGGCACGGTTTTCCGAGCGAAAGGGAACCCCGTTGTTCGGTTCGACCCTGCCGGAGGAGACGGTCCGTTCGATCCTGGAACACATTGCCCAAGGCTGCGGCGTCCGCGAGACCGAACGCCTAGTGGTCTGTCCAAGTTGAAATTACGGGTGCCACGGTTGGCTTGTCCAACCGTGTTTCCGGCACTGCTGGACAAGCCAGCAGTGGCACCCAACGTGTAAAGTCGAGATGGACAGACCACTAGGGATAGCGCCCGTCTCAGACGCGCATTCGACGAGCGTTCGATTGCCGTGAAGCGGCTACGGTTGCCCGCGCGTGCCGAAAATCGGAAGCGTGCCGAAGAGCGATCGGATTACCGCCGCATAGCAGGAACCGACCGGCGGGCCGTCCAACCGGTGGCGGGCAACGTGTCCGGAGAAGTTGGCGACGAGCGCCCGGCCATTCGGGAAGATTCGGTCGCCGCGACGGCAGGTTCCACCACTCGGTCGGTGACCGAGATGATCTGCTCCGAGCCGGGCACGTCGCCCACCCGCATCTCGCCTTCCACGTATTCTTGGTACTGTTCGGCTTGGGCCGGCATCGGCTCCGGCGTGTTCTCGAGAATCGATCCTGCCCGCGATTGCATCGAACACGACCGGCAGCCGGGGGCATAATCGTAGACCGGCCCACGGTAGTCAAAGGGATGTTGACACATCCGGCAGCCGGCTAGAGTGAACGAAACCGCAACTAATCCCAAACCCAATGCCATGCGGAGCATGAAAGAATCCCTTCCACCGAAAGGCAGTACGAACCGATTCCCCTCCGATAAGACGATCTACAACGGTATTCTTCGGCTGAAAAGCTTGCCCAATCAGAATAATTTTTGGAATCGGCCGGCAAAAGGCGGGGGCTGCGCAAACAAGTGAAACGCGGCGGTAAGGGGAGCAATCGAGTCTCGATATTACTTGCACATTCATACAGCCCATCTCTCCTGTTTTGCTAAGGTGCGCGGGCTTACCATTGATGCCACGCAATCGAGAACGGAAGATGTAGTCTGCAAAAAAAGCCGGGCCTGCGCTGGGCAGGTCCGGCTTGTCTCGCTTACATTCAGATTTCTGAGACCAACAGAGCAGGTCTCAGCATGGACGGTCAGTTCGCAACCGGGCACAATAACGCCCCCGACGGCGGCTTCCCGTCAAATCTGGAACATTCAGGTTGTCTTCGGGGCGGGAGCCGCGGGAGCGGCCGGCGCTTCCTTCGGAGTCGTGACCGGGCCGCAGGGCTTCACCGGCTCACAAGTCTTCGGACGGCAAGTCCGGGCCTTCTTGCAACGATTCGGCTTGCAAGTCTTCGGCTTACAGGTCTTCGGTTCGCAAGTGACCGGAGCGCAAGTCTTCGGCTTGCAGGTCTTCGGACGGCAGGTCCTAACGCGCTTGCAGCGCTTCGGCTTGCAGGTCTTCGGCTCACAAGTGACCGGAGCGCAAGTCTTCGGCTCGCAGGTCTTCGGACGGCAAGTCCGGGCCCGCTTGCTCCGCTTCGGCTTACAGGTCTTCGGTTCGCAAGTGACCGGAGCGCAAGTCTTCGGCTCGCAGGTCTTCGGACGGCAGGTCCTAACGCGCTTGCAGCGCTTCGGCTTGCAGGTCTTCGGTTCGCAAGTGACCGGTTCGCAAGTGACCGGCTCGCAAGTGACCGGCTCGCAAGTCTTCGGACGGCAGGTCCGCCTGCTCCGCTTCGGCTTGCAAGTCTTCGGCTCGCAAGTGACCGGCTCGCAAGTGACCGGCTCGCAAGTCTTCGGACGGCAGGTCCGCCTGCTCCGCTTCGGCTTGCAAGTCTTCGGGCAGCAGGTGGCCGGCGCACAAGTGTCGTAGGCCGGCGTGCAAACCGCCGGTACGCAGGCGTCGTCCGCCACCGCGCGGCTTTCATTGCCCAACAAGGCAATCCCGAGCACCGCAACACCTAGCGCGGCGCCAAATAAATACATCCGATTCATTCGAGTAACCTCCACTAAAAGGTACTGTAGCGTAAACTCACACTGAAACCGTCGTGCGTTTTACCCCTTCCGACCGCGACGGCACTCGACCGGAAAGACTGTTATCAAAACCCCCGCCGTGCCTCGAACCACGAACCGATCGGCCCGACCATTACCCTGTTCAAGCTCTAACGGTTGCACCCAATGGTTACGAATACACAGCTTAGGACAAAAAGCTAGCATAGTCGATCCAGTTGTCAACTAGGGGCCCGCGAAAATATTCGTATTGGGACCCCTCGGCATTTTAGGAATAATGTGTCGTCTGGATACAAAAACCTAGGTTACGAAACCCTCTCGCTGGAGAGCTTAATGGGAAATCGAGGCCAACCGGCCTCGAACAATCCAGTGCAACCAAGCATAACTCGTTATAGAGAAACGAGTTGCAAAAAGATGTCCAACCGCTTCCGCGGTCGAAATTTGCAGCCACCGACCGCTGATGATACACCCCAAATCCGGCGGTAGCCAGAAAAATCCTTGAAAAATGCCCCCAATTTACCTAGTCAACGTCGAATTGGGTTTTCTGGATTATTACCCCCTTGGGCCTGTACGTCGCTCGGCTGATCGTTCATTCGCCGTCGAATCTCCTCGCGGATCCATTGTTGCTTCCGGAACATGTCCTCAGGATCCTCGAAGTTCAACAGCAGCAGCGGCTCGCCGGGAAAGACCAGTACGCCCACGCCGGCGATCCTCCATCCTTTCTCCTCGAGACGGACCATCCAAAGGGCCTCGTCCGTCCGTGGTTCTCCATCCACGTCGAGATCGGTCCAAGAAGAAGCAACTCGCGCCCCGTCCTTGCCTACATGCTCCACCTTGCCGATGGTAAATCGGGCCGTATCGCTGGCCGGTGGCGTGACATTGCGGTTCAGGGCAGCCGTCTTTTCCCGTGCCAACGTACTCAGCATCCGCGCGGCTTTGTCGTCGTTGCCCGTTCGCACGGCCTCCAAAAATTCAGAAACCGCCGCGGCCGGGCCAGAGAGCTTGGCGGGGGCGGCAACATTGTCGCCCGTGGCTGAATTGGGGCCTTGCGACTTTGCGGCCGATTGGCCGTTTGGGGCCGGTTTGCCACAACCGACCAACAACACGATCAGAACACCCCATAAAGCCGTGCTGCGAATCTTATGCATCTTCCCCGACCTCCTTGTCGCGCGTACAGACCAGTCCCTCAATTACCCCTGAGAACGTGTTTTGATATTGAAATATCCGTATTTAGCCCCGGGTGAATACACCCGGGGCAAGCGGTTTTTCGCGGTCAACCCGCCCCGCCGTGTATTCACGGCGGGCTAAATGAATGATTTCAAAACACGTTCTGAGGCTGGAGAGTGTTGCAAAATGATTGAATCGCGTCAATATGAAAACGCGGACGGAAAGAGTGTGACAAGGCAGAGTGGGAAGATCGGGGAAGGGGGGGTATGGAGCCGGCAGACCCGCGACCTCCCGGCAACAGCTTGTCACGTCCCTGGGGGACTGTCCCCCTTGGTCGCGGAAGGGGACAGGTCCATTTTTCGGCCGATGTTTTTCTCGCAAAACACGTTTTCTCGCCGAAAAATGGACCAGTCCCCAGCCGGCATGGCGCGATGACTATGGAGCCAACATCCCCGCGACCTCCTGACGAAGGCGGTCTTTGATCGCCCGTTTAACAAGCATGGCGGCCAACGGTATCTCGGCTTCGAGAACAATCCTCTCCGGCTCGACGGCTACGGTTCCGCCGACGGCCATGCCCAATGCCTTGAAGGCGAAGAAAAACGTGTGGTCCTTCCACTCGTCGTGGAAGTCGTTTACCCGGTCTTGATGTTCCGCGCGAGCGGCGGCAAATTTTTCCTTCAGCCGCCGGGCAGCTTCTTCCTGACCGATTGAGTGTGGAAATTCCAAGGAAAGCCGAGGCATGGAGATTAGGGGTTTGGGGTTCGGGGATGTTTAGCCGCCGCGTCCACGCGGCGCGGAAAAAATCTGAACTCTGACCTCGACTCCCTCGATCTTCGCTTTCAACTCGTTCAACAATCTGATGCCGCGGCCGATCTCTTCCTTCTGCCGGCTTGGCTCCCGAGGGATTTCTCGTTCGATGGTCAAGGGGCCGGTGTAGCCGAGTTCGTCGAGCGTGCGGAGGTAGTTTTCCATGCCGACGTCTCCTTCGCCCAACGGCACTTCCGTGCCCCATTCTTCACCGGGCCGCGCGGCCCACTTGGCGTCCTTGCAGTGGACGCTGCGGACGTAGCGGCCGATTTTCCGCAGGGCCTCGATCGGCTCGCCGCAGCCGTAAAGGATCATGTTCGCCGGGTCGAAGTTTACGAACAGATTATCGCGGCCCACTTCGCCGAGGAACCGCAGCAGCACGTCGGCCGGCTCCTGGCCGGTCTCCAGGTGCAGGTTCTGACCGTTGGACCGGCAATGGTCGCACAACAGACGGGTAACGGCAACCGTGCCGCTGAAAAGCGGGTCGGCTTCGTCGTGAGGCACGCAGCCGATGTGCAGTCCCACGGCGTCGACGCCCAACAGCCGGGCGAAGTCCGAAATCTCCTTGACCTCTTCCAACCGGGCGGAGCGGCTGGCCGGCGGCACCAGTCCAACGGTTCGGGCAACCGTGGGGATGTCGGCGTAGCTCTCGCCCTCGAAGCCGGCGAAGACCACGGTGATTCGGATGTCCAATTCCCGCAGGCGCGCCAGGAACAGTTCCGCGTTTTCTTTCGTTCGCGTTGCACGTTGCGGGGCGTGAAGTTGGATGGTCGGAACGCCGAGTTCGCGGGCGACTTCGAGTTTCACGCCCATTCCGGCGTCGATGCCGGCGAACACGCCCAGAGGCCATTTTTCCATTGTGGATACTCTCGATTGTACGTGGTTGAAAGCTCAAGTGGGCGGTGAACCGCCCACCCCTCGTTGCCGCCCCGCGTAGACGCGGGGGCTAAACGGAGCTAAACGTTGTATCGCTTCACGTCCGGTTTGACGCCCTCGGGCGTTTCGTCGCCGTCGGGGTCGAACCACTCCTTCCGGAACACGATCCGCTTGCCTTCGCGGGCGGCGATGTTCGTCACCAGCGCGACGACCGCGTCGCCCAGGGCCAGCTTGGGATGGCATCGCGGCAGGTTTTCGGGCGCACGGTTGCGGATGCACCAGGCCCAATGCTCCAACTCCTCGGTGTAGCCGCGTTCGGCGGGCAGGGTGCCGAGCGTTCCGATCGCCTCCGACTCGGGATCGCCGCCGTCGTTGATTTGTAGCGTGGGGAGACCTTTTCGGCTACCCCCCTTGGCCACGACGACTTTCGTCTTGCCGTCCGTCGAGTGCGTCCTGTAGAGCAAGGCGTCCTTCTCGGTCTCCAACAGGAGCGTTCCCTCGGTGCCGAAGACCGTCTCGCCGTAGCCGCCGAACCCGTTGCCGTTGATCGAGGCGTATTGAACACCGATCTTCTTCTTCGCGTTGTTCGGGTCGGCCGGATCGTAGCCCGGCGCGGGATACTCGACGACGCAATAGACGTGGTCCTCGACCTCCCGGTCGGGCGGGAACAACGGCCGGCCGGCCGCGCCGGAGACGCTCAACGGATACTGCTTATGTCCGTCGTGCGCGGCGGCGATGAAGATGCTTGCGGCGTCGAGCTGGTGGCTCCCCAACTCTGCCATCAGACCGCCTCCGGTCCGGTTCCAAAGCCGCCAGCGGATCAACTCCTCGATCGCCGGCCGACGGTAGACCACCTTGCCCGAGGCGTCCTTGATCTCCATGTCCCGGTAGCCGAACGCTTTGGCGTCAACGATGTCTTCTATCTGGGCACGGACTTGGGCAACCTTCTTCTCCCATTTAGACACTAGGCGGCGTTTATCTTTATCCCGCTTATATTGCTCCAACTCCGCCGACCACGACTTCAAATTTAGATCGAGAGCGTCGGCCTGAGGATCGTCGGGCTTGGCGGCCTTGGGCATCGGCGGCTGCCAGCTATCCTTCCCTTGGTGAAATTCATCGAGGCCGGGCAGGTTGCCGCGGTGCCATTGGGCGCGGATGTAATGCAACTCGCCCAACAGCCCCTTGCGGATCATGTCGACCGCGTCGTCGTAGAGGATGTTGTAATGCCTCTGATGTCCGGTGGCCAGCAGCAGGTCGGTCTGTTTCGCCACCCGCGCCATTTCCTTGCACTCGTGGACGCTGTGGGCCATCAGTTTTTCGGTCATCACGTGCAGGCCGGTCCGCATCGCGGCGATTGCCGCCGGGGCGTGCAGGTGCAGCGGCAGGGCGATTATCACCGCCTCGACGCCGTCCTGCTTGGCGCCGGCGATCAATTCCTCGTAGGCGCCGTAGACCTTGACGTTCTTCTTCGCCTCCGTTTCATTCTTCCAGCCAAATACGCTCATCAGTCCGGGTCGGACCTTGAGGGCCGTTTCGCTGTAATGGTCGCCGTGGAAGGCCCGCCAGATGTTGTACGGCCGGATGTCGGCGATGGACTTGACGGCGATGAATTTCGGATTGATCGCGCCGATCAGCACGTTCCCCTCGTCGCCGGCGCCGATCACGCCCACGCGGACCGGCTCGGAGACGGAATCGCCGTAGCCGAAGTATTTCGGTCCCAAGCCCTTGCCGGAGCGGAGATCGTCTTTGAACGCTTTTTTGAGAAACTCGCGGCGAAGCGGCTTGCTGCCCACGGCGGCGTTGAAGTTCTCGCGGCCGATCGCTTTGTCTTCGGGGCTGAGGTACATGGAATCTTCTTCGTGGAAAGACCAACGTCGAGATAATAGCCGGCGGCTGTTAGCCGCCGGCTAATGGACCAAGTATTGTACGTTATCTCGATATTATGCCCGAACACTCGGCGCTATTCCTTCCGGCGTCTCGTCGCTATCCGGGTCGAACCATTCCTTTTGGAACTCGATCCGCGCTCCGCCGCGGGCGGCGATGTTCGTGGTCAGGGCGATCACCGCGTCGCCCAGGGCGACCTTCGGACCGCAACGCGGCTGGTTGTACGGATCGGGATGGCGGATGCACCAGGCCCAATGTTCCAACTCCTCGCTGTATCCGCGGCTGACCTTCACGGGGCCGCCGGCTTGGGTGGCGGTGGTCGGGCCGAAGGTGGCCTGGGTGTCGAGCGTCGGGCCGGCGCCGGCCTCGGTAACCTGTACGCCGTTGGTCTTGTCCGAATCCTTGGCGATCAGCATGTTCTGCTCCTGCTCGAGGATCAACGTCCCCTCGGTCCCGAAGACCATCTCGCCGTAGCCGCCGAATCCGTTCCCGTTGATCGAGGCGTATTGGACGCCGATTTTATTGCCTCGGGCCAACGGATCATCGGCGTTGTAGCCGGGCGTGGGGAATTCGAGCAGGCAATAGACGTGGTCCTCGACGTCGCGGTCGGGCGGGAACAACGGCCGGTCGGCCGCCGCGGCCACGCTGAGCGGCATCTGCTTCTCGCCGCCGTGCATGGCGGCGATGAAGATGCTCGCCGCGTCGAGCTGGTGGCTCCCCAATTCGGCCATCAACCCGCCGCCGGTCCGATCCCACAACCGCCAGCGGATCAGTTCCTCGATGGGCGGGCACTCGTAAATCACCTTCCCCGAGGCGTCGGTGATTTGATTGCTCTGATAGCCGAACTTCTCGGCCTCGACAATTTTGTCGTCCAGTTGGGCCTCGACCTGTTCCAGCCGCGCTCGGCATCGGTCCATAGCCGCCCCGCGAGCGGAACTCAGTTCCTTTCGATACTCCTTCCGCTTATCGAACAGTACGTTTGCCAGATGATCTTTGGGCTTTACCTTTTTGGGCATCGGCTGCTGCCAACTGTCGCGGCCGGGCATGTTGCCGCGGTGCCACTGGGCGCGGATGTAGTGCAGATCGCCCAACAGGCCGCGGCGGATCGAATCGACGGCGTTCGCGTAGAGGATGTTGTAATGCCGCTGATGTCCGGTGGCCAGGATCATGCCGGTCTGTTTCGCCACCCGGGCCATGTCCTTGCACTCGTGTACGCTGTGGGCCATCAGTTTTTCGGTCATTACGTGCAGTCCGGCCCGCATCGCGGCGATTGCCGCCGGGGCGTGCAGGTGCAGCGGCAGGGCGATTATCACCGCCTCGACGCCGTCCCGCTTGGCGTTATTAATGAGGTTTTCGTAGCCGCCGTCCTCAAGCTCATAGACCTTCACGTGCCGGCGGGCCTCGGTCTCGTTCTTCCAGCCGTATTTCGACAACAATCCGGGCCGGGCTTCCAACGCGGCGTCGCTGTAATGATCGCCGTGGAAGGCGCGCCAGATGCTGTATGGGCGAATGTCGGCGATCGAGCGGACTTCGAGGTAATCGGAATTGATCGCGCCGATGAGCACGCTCCCCTCGTCGCCGGCGCCGATCACGCCGACCCGCAGCGGCGAGCCGAGCGATTTTTCGTAGCCGAAGTAGAAAGCGCCCAAACCGCCGCCGACCACCGCGCCCGTTGCCAGGGTTCCCAGGATGAAGTCGCGGCGATTGACGCCGGCCGATGCAGGCTCGATTTTCGGAGTTGGTTTCATGTTGTCATCGGAAGTGTTTTAATAACATCGTAGGCCGGGTCGTGACCCGGCGCGTTAAAACAGCGATTGCGAACGATCGCCGGGTTACAACCCGGCCTAGTGCGCTTGTAAGTGTATCGAATCAGCAGGGTGGGAGTCCCTGTCGAAGTTGGGTCTGAACTTTGTAACCAATAGTAACTGCGTCCTCGTGAGAGGGGGTGGAGAGCAACTGGAGGTGA
>JAHIKV010000236.1 GCA_018897395.1 Planctomycetota bacterium
CGAGGCTGACGCGTACTTGCCGTTTGTGCCACAGGCGGGCTGGATATACACCTTGTCCGCCGACGTGGATGGCATCAGCGCCGGCAACTTTATCGGGCTTATGTTTGCCCGGGGCCCTGGCATGTTGACTGGCGTTGGCTGGTGGATATGTAGGGATCCCGATAATTCGTATGTGTATCATGGCCCCGGCACAACCGACCCCCTGTATGGGCCATTTTCACATGCGGGGGGAGTCCAGACCTATTCGGTGATATTGGACACTAGGCCAGCCAGCCCGTCGAACTGGACCTACACATGTAAGCTTGGCGGGACGACATGCGTTCCAGCGACTGCGTTCGGCTTCGATCCGGCCATTACGCAAGTGAAAATGTACGGTTTAGCCAGCGCAGGCAGCGTGGACAACTTCAAGTTGACGGTAATTCCCGAGCCTTCCACGCTGGCGCTCTTGGCCACCGGCCTGATCGGTCTGCTCTGCTACGCCTGGCGGAAGCGGAAGTAAATCGTTGGGGTGGCAGTTCAACTGCCACCCCAACAGAGTATGATTTCTGATTTGACCGGCGCTTTTCCGGCGTCGCCACGAAGGCCTTTCGTGACGACGCTCGGAGCGCCGGCCATTCTCGGAAGCACAAGAACTCACGCAAAGGCGCTGAGGCGCGAAGAGAACGGACTCATTGCCGTCTTTGCGCCTTGGCGTGAGATGCTCGAGGTCTGTTTGAGCGTCATTTACCATTCAACCATGAGGTGAACGATGTGCCGAAGCAATCATAAATCAGAAATCAGAAATCATAAATCCACCGCCTTCAGCTTGGCGGTCCTGGTCGGGCTGTCGGCCGCCGCCGCGCGGGCGACTGATTTCGGCGACGGCGGGGAAATAGTCCGAGCAATAAGCGACAGTTGCATTATAGCCGCCAATCAGGGAGGATCCCGCCCTGTCCTCCAGTACTATGATGGTTACACTTGGACGAACCACTATTCCCAATTAGTAAACTTCCATGGTTGTGGCGTGGGCCGTAGAGACCGGAAGCCCGGCCCCGACGGTTATTGGCTGCTCCCGGGCGAGTCGACGAGTTCGACGCCTTGGGATTATGCGCTTAACAAATGGGACGGCAAGACGTTCACCGACCTAAGGAGCAATCTGATTGGTTTCAGCGGCCGCCGGGCTGATATTGCAAAGTGGGGAGGTAGCGGTAGCGGCTATTGGCTGATCTCGGGCGCCGGCAATTACCAATCAACGCCTAAATTGAACAAATTCGATGGCGCCAACTGGACTGATCTGTCGAGCGGCATCTCGGATAAAGGCTATGGCATTACCGATATGCTGTACAACGGCTCGTATTGGCTAATCGTTGGAAACGGAGGCTGGGCCAAAAAATACGACGGGACCACCTGGACGGACGTGAGTTCAGGGTGGGGATCGGGGTGGGGCTGGGATATAGACGGTCTCGGATGGAACGGCTCTTATTGGTTGCTAGGCGGGTGTAAGGGCCGCGTAAAGAAATTCGACGGCAGTAACTGGACCGATTTGTCATCGGCGGCGGGTTTTGGAGGTGGCGATCCATACGGCATTGCTTGGTCGCCGACCCTGGGGTATTGGTTACTTGGCTCGAATGGAGCGCTAAAGCGGTACGACGGCGCCACATGGACAGCGGTCCCTGGATGGTCTTCTTATTGGAATGCCTCAAGCGTTGAATGGACGGGAACGACGTTCGTGATAGGTTATAACGACACAAGCAACGGCCACGGCCTGTTCGGTCTCATCGGGATTGCAAGTTACGATGGAACGACGCTTATGCAGGGCGTGAAAGTCATTCCCGAGCCGGGCAGCATCACGTTGGTCGTTTGCGCCGCCGTTGCCGGTTTGATCTGGCTATGGGTACGGAAAGGATAACAAATGCCATGAACTCAAATCCACCATCCACCATCCACCATCCAAAATCTCCACACGGTTTTACTCTGGTGGAGCTTTTGGTGGTGATTACGATCATCGGCATCCTGATCGCGCTCTTGCTTCCGGCGGTGCAGGCGGCACGCGAGGCGGCCCGGCAGTTGCAGTGCAAGAACAACCTCAAGCAACTCGCCTTGGGCTTTCTCCTGCACGAGGAAATACACAAGTTCTTTCCCACCGGTGGTTGGAGCATGCTACAGACGGGCGATCCGGACCGCGGCTTCACAAAGAAGCAGCCCGGCGCCTGGGACTACAACATCCTCCCCTTCATCGAGCAGCAACCGCTCCACGACTTGGGAGCGGGTTCGCCGTTGGGCAGCGCGGCCCAAGCCGGCGCCAACACGCAACGCATCATGACGCCGCTGGCCGTCATGAATTGTCCGAGCCGCCGGAACTCCCTCCTCTTCGCGGTCTATCCTCCGAACTTCGGCCTGGGGAGCGACCGGCTTTATCTCTGCAACTCGGTCACGCTGGTCGCCCGCACCGACTACGCCGCCAATGCCGGCGACAACACCTTCGGGGGCGGTCCCTGGAACTATGCGGTGCCGTATGCCACGGGCGACGCCGCCGGCGATGCCTGGCCCCCCTTTGCAACGTTCCTTTTCGCACCGCGAACAGGCATCAGCTTCCAGCGGAGCGAGATCAAAATCGCCGACGTCGCCGACGGCACGAGCAACACATACATGGTCGGTGAGAAGTACGCCAATCCCGACTACTACTTCAACGGTCTGGATGGCACCGACGATCAATGCCTCTTCGTCGGCTGGGACAACGACAACCATCGCACGACGTTTCCGGGGCACGGGCCGCCGATGCAGGACCAGCCAGGCCTCTCCACAGAGGGGGTTTTTGGCAGCGCGCACGCCAACGGTTTCCAGATGGCCTTCTGCGACGGCTCGGTGCAGATGATGAGCTACACGATCGACGCCGAAACCCACCGCCGCCTGGGCAACCGCAAGGACGGCCTGACGATCGACGGCAAGAAGTTCTAGCCGGCAATGGTCTTCGTGTCCTTCGTGGATCGTTTGCGGCGGGCCGGCAATAATCGGGCACCGATAGCCGAAATATAAACAAAGGAGAACATCCGATGAGCGTGGTGGTTGTGCTGAAACATTGTTTGCGGCGCGTGGCGGCACACGGCGTGCAAGCACGCCGGCTAAACGAGTTTGTTGGATGGCGGATGTGCCCGAGACATCCACCATCCCAAATCCGCCGTACTAGGACTTGATTCCCAACGCCGCCTTGAGGCACCCGTCTATACGTTTCATGAGGGTGTCGGGCAGGCGGCCGATCGTGCGAAGGACAAAGGATTGGTCAATGGTCACCAGATTTTCGCATTGCACAACCGACGGCAACCGCAGCCCAGTCGCTCGTCCTTCGGGGGTTGAAATGTCGATGGGTAATTGGGCGGCAGCGCCGACGAAGCGAACCCGGCTGCTCGTGATCAAGGCAATGATCGTATCCGACAGACGCGCATTGAAGTCGTCGGCCTGGACGATCAGAGCGGGACGCACCTTGCTTCCCGTTCGGTCGCTGAAGGGAAAATCGACGATGATAACGTCGCCACGCGTCATTTGCGGGGATCAAGATCGTTGTAGACGTCCATTTCCGGATCGTCCCAGCCTGCCCGTTTGCCCGCCTCTTGGAGCAGGAATCTTTGTTCCCGTTCCGAGAGCGATCCCCGATCGAATAGGACGTGCAAGCGTTCGTACACCTCGGCCCGAAGGAGAACGTACCGCTGGTTCGTCTCCGGGTCGATTATGGGGACAGGTTGCTCCCCTGCGGCGTCCACAGCTTGGCGGAGTTCTGGAGTAAGTGTACTCATAACACTGCACTTTCTGAGAAAATGCCCAGCTTGTGTATCTTTCCACTGGAGAAATCAATGGTCAGTGCAATTTTCCGTCGCACGGCGGTTTGCCATTAGCGAACGGAAATTAGTGTTGCAGGGCTTTTACCTGCAACAGGTTAC
>JAHIKV010000237.1 GCA_018897395.1 Planctomycetota bacterium
CCCGCCAAGCGGACCATCGGCGAGTTGTGCTTCTCTGCCTTTTGCACGCGCGCCGGTGGTCCGGCCCAACCGGAAAGGCAGGACTCATGGCACGGCAGTATCCTTCCAAGAAGCACCTTCTCGAAATCGCCGACGCGGCGGCGGAATGGGCAAAGGTGATACGCAACAACTGGCCTGTCTCTGATGCCACCGACGCGGACAATCCGGCGAGGTTCACTGCCCCCCGGACAGCCGATACGGATGATGAGCGTAAGCAAGGCGTTCGTCAGATTGTCGATGTCTTGACTGCGACCAAGACACTGGAATCTCTTTTCGCCGACATCCGGCCCGGCGATCCCCTTTCCGGGTCGCCCGCTGGTTTACGGCGATGTTTCCCGCCCACCAAACCGGCAAACAATGCGGTCTGTGGTTGGCCCGCTGAGGTTAGCCGTGCCGTTAAGGTTCTGAAAGACATATCAAACATCGTCCACAATGCTATTAAGGGGCATTCTTGGAACAACGGGATGCTTCCTATTCCCAACAAAACTGTGCGGGGCGTAGAATGGGCGGCGGGGGTAATAAAGGCGGTGGCAACTGGCAGTAAGCGGCCCCGTGTCACTAGACAAGAAGCCAACCTTCGCGCGAGGGAAGCGCTTAAGAACCGACGGATAAAATGGACCTACCGGGGATTGGCAGGCGCCGTAGGCTGTTCCGGTGGATTGGTGCCAAAACTTCCGGCTTGGCAGGCGTATAAAGAAGAGATTCAAGGGCAGAGGAAGAAGAAAACGCCGGCCCCTAAAGCCGTTTCACTGACTGATAAAGTGTTGGCGACTACGGGGCAAAATGACGAAGAGCTAAAACGGCTGATGGCCGAGCAAAAAGCCGACAAGAAGTGTTATCGCGTCCGCAAGACGGTTTAACACGCCTTTTTTTCGTGAGCGCTCACTGCCGTTTTATGAGCGCTTTTTTGTTGTTTTTGCCTTGATATTAGGCATTTCCCTTTTTGCATTGTGAGCGCTTCCTACTTGTAGATGGCGAGTGATTTTTGCCAAACAAGTAGGAGTCTTCACTATGCGAACCTCTGCGGTTCCCTCTCTGTTGACCCCCGGCCGCATTGCCGAACGGCTTGGGGTGTCTTTGCCACGAGTTTTGTACGTTCTCTCGACCCGCCCCCACATTCAACCATCCGCGCGGGCTGGTTGTCTGCGTCTTTTTGACTGTCATGCGGTCGCCCTAATACGCCACGAACTAAACGCTATTGACGCCCGACGTGGGAAGGGGGTGCCCGATGCAAAGTAGCACCCCCGAAAAGCTGCTGCTCTCTGTGCCCGATGCTTGTAAAGCCCTCGGCGGCATTTGTGCTCGCACTCTGTTTTCTCTGACCGCCCCGCGCGGTCCGATCCCCTCGATCCGGCTGGGGTCGCGCGTACTTTATCCCATTAACCGTTTGCGGGAGTTTATCGACGCCCAGACCGGCGCGGCGAAGGGGGGCGGGCGATGAGTGAACGTGCTGAACTGCTGGATGTGGAGGTGGCGGTGGAGTGTAAGCCGCTATGGGCCAGACGTGAAAATCTTCTTTGTAACGCTGGCGAGTGGCAGGAGAGCAACCCCGATGAAACCTAACGCTACCTGGAAGCGGGTGCGCAAACGGCGGCCGTGCCCGGTGTGTGACAAGCCTGATTGGTGTCTCTACAGCGGCCCCGACGATTCGCCTGACGCGGCTATCTGTGCCCGCGTCGAATCGCCCAAGCGATGCGGGGAAGGCGGCTGGTTACACGTGCTACGCGACGACGGCCCAACGTGGTCGCCAAGGGTGCGGCGGATTGAATTGAGCGCGGCCCGAGTTGGGGCGGCGACAACCGACTTCGGTAAGCTGGCGGCCGACTTTTCGGCGGCGGTGCGGCCCGAATCCCTGTCGCGGTTGGCCGTGGGCCTGGGCGTGTCCGTCGAAAGTCTGCGGCGGCTTGGCGTCGGTTGGGCGTCGAAACATGGCGCGTGGGCTTTTCCGATGTATAACGCCGACGGCAAGACG
>JAHIKV010000238.1 GCA_018897395.1 Planctomycetota bacterium
GTGGCCGTGCTGAAACTGTCCAGCCAATTGGGCGTCATTCCCGGCCGCGACCTGCCGGAGAAACTCGCCAACATGGAAAAATGGGGCTTCGACGCCGTCGAAGTTTACAGCGACGCCGTCGGAAATGAAAATAAATGCTTAGACGCGCTAAAAAACACCAAGCTGCAAGTCAGCGCCATTTGCTGGGGGTCGCACAAGGGCGACCTGGTCTCCGACGTGGTGTCGAAACGGGCCGCCGGCGTCGAGGCGCTGCGCAACGCCCTGACCTCCGCCGGAGCACTCGGCGCGGCCGGCGTCGTCTTCGTTCCCGCATTCAACAGAGATACAAAGCTCTGCAATCGGGAAATCCGCGAGATACTGGTCGACACGCTGCCGGCGCTGGGCGAACACGCCGAGAAGCACAACACCCACGTGATACTGGAGCCGTTGAACCGCAAGGAGGCGTTCTTTCTCCGCCAGGTGGCCGACGCCGCCTCGATCGCCCGCGACTGCAAGAGTCCGGGCATCGCGGTGATGGGCGATTTCTACCACATGTATATTGAGGAGCCGAGCGACCTTGGGGCGTTCATCTCCGGCGGCCCGCTGGTCCGCCACGTTCATCTCGCCTCGCGCACGCGGGTGTTGCCCGGCCAGGACGAGCGGCAGTTCGTCGACGGATTCCGCGGCCTGAAATGGATCGGCTACCGCGGCTATTGCAGCTTCGAGTGCGGGGTGCGGGGCGACCGCGAGACGGAAATCCCCAAGTCGCTGGCGTTTCTCCGCCAACAGTGGTCGATGGCATAACAGCCTGTTGAGAAAGGGTGCCACTGCTGGCTTGTCCAGCAGTGCATGGGAGAAACTCCCTGGAAAACCTGAGTTTTGGATAGGGTCACATCATCGCGATAGCCGGGGGCTAACAGCCCCCGGAGAACGTTGCAAGACATCAAAACAGCAGCGCGTTGCCGCCCACGTATGTCAAACAGCCATAGTGGTGCATCGGCGTCCCCTCCGGGGGCTGTTAGCCCCCGGCTATTTTCTTATCCATAACTCAGGTTGAAAAACACTGCTGGACAAGCCAGCAGTGGCACCCGGCGTGCCGGCTACAGCATGTCGATCGACGCGGAAAGCCGCTTGCCGTCGCGGTCCTCGATGTGCGACCGGAACGGGCCTTCCTCTGGCCGCCAATGAAAAATCGCCGTGTTTAGAGTCCCCTTTTTATCCAGACGGACCGCTTGCTTCACCGGAGCGCCCTTCGTCCGCTCGATGACCCAAACGTATCCCGACTTCGGGTTCGGCTCGCCGAGAACGAACTCGTACTCGACGCTGAACATCATCATCGTCCCCTCGGGGCCGGTTTGAGGCAACGCGACCCCGGTGGAAAGCTCGATCGAGTGCCGGTCGGTGATGATTGTGCGCGGCGGTGCGAGCGGCGGCGGGGGCTTGGTGGGCGACGATGGCTGGGGTAGGACTTCCGGCTGCCGGTCGGACTCGCCGCCGGGCACGGCGGCCGGCGCGGGCGATTGCGCCGGCGGCGATTCAGGAGCCGGAGCCGGGGACGACGGTGGCGGTTCGGGCGACGAAGGTTTTTCCGCCCGCGGTTCCGCCCGCGGGGACGGACTCGGAACGTAATTTTCCGAACACCCGGCCGTCCAACATACAGTTGCCGCGATTAACAACGCGAGAAACATTCGTTGCATGACGACCTCCCACGATACAACAAGTAGGTTATGCTTTAGCCTAGCGCGGCCTTTGGCCGCAACCAAAATGGGAGATAATGGTTTTCTCTAGGGGGATGAGGGCGAACCACGATCCTTTTTCCCCATTCGGCCCCCTTAAGGGGGCCTGACGGAAAAGATGGGAATGGTCGCTTCCTTTCCCCAGGCGTAAACGCCTGGGCTAGAGAAAAACATTCTGCCCCGCGAGATTTTGGTTGCGGCTATGCCGCGCTAGTGCTGAAGCATAACCTACGGAACTTAAACTTCGGGTGCTTCCGGCAAATTGGCTTCCGGCGAGTCGGCGGCGTCGCCTTCCGCGACCGGGGCGCCGGACGGATCGGCGCCGATCGTGGGCAGGTCGGCCGGCTCTTCGTCGGCGTCGAGGTACACCTCGTCCATTTCCATCGCGTCCACGTCGCGGCGGAGCAGCAAGTAGATCGCGGTCGAAGCGGACCAGAAATAGCTGAACAGGAAGCCGACGGCCAACAGCTTCACGCAGCCGGCCCAAAAGCGGATCAGTCCGGCGCCGAACCAACCGACCCCGCCGAGATCCCCACCGGCGCCCAAAATTGAGTGGACCCGGACCTCGCCGCAGCCCCAGCCGGCGGCCCAATAGCTCATCCAAACCACACCGGCGGCGAACTCACGGACCAGCAGCCAGCCGAGCCAGCCGATCAGCGCGGCCACCACCGCGTAGAACAGGTAGTGGAGCGGCTTTTGGAAAATGTATGCGTAAGAGCGGCTCAGGGCGTCGAAGCTGTCGGAACCTTCGACGCTGATTGCGCCCCACATCAGCGGCCAGCCGAACAGCACGCCCAGCAGCAGCAGGGCCATTATGAAACCGGCGATCAGCGCCAACGGCCATGCGATGCCTCCCAATAGAATCCCGACGCCGCCGGCGCGCATGATCAGCCCGAGGATGATGACGGGTATGGCCATCAGCAGCACGCCTCCGACGGGCAACAGCGGGGCGGCGAAATAGGCGGGCCATTTCCGCCCGGCGAAGCGCATGGCCGCGCCCCAGCCGACCTGTTCCTCGATCGCCAACTGGACGGCGGCGGTGCGGCAGATGGCGGCCCCGAAAAACGCCCAAACCGCCACGGCCCACAATCCGCAGAGGAGTATCGACGCGATAGCCCGCGGGGGAGTTGCCGACAGTCCGGTGTAAGATATGCCCTCGACGGCCGGCTGCGTCAGCGTCTTCCAGGAAGTGAACAATGGATTGCTTTCCCGCCAGGAGGACTTTGGGAATATGCCCGGTTCATGTTGCGGTCCACTAAGTCCGCCGCAAACGCTGTCCCCTAACCGATTGGACACAACGGCATCGGTCACTTTCGCCCAGGGGCACACGACGTATTCTTCCAGCCACTTCGTGGCATGGGAATCGGTGTTGAAAAATGTTCCGATTAAGGCCCAACCGAAGGCGGTCAGCAAAATTCCGACCGCGCCGAACACCAATGCCCGAAGGGCAAGGGCCAATCGAAATGCCCTTATGATCCTCAGCCAGGGAAAGACCTCCGACCACGCCACTGCTCGAATCGTATCGCCGTCTTGTTCCATCATGGCAAGACTCCCTCCGAGAAAAGGTGTATGGAAATCACCCGTTTTCCGGCATTATATTATACGACCGGCAGCGGAGGACGCAAGCCGGTCTTGGCGATAGTCTGGGGGGCTTTGCGAAACCGCAAGCGGCTATCCGCGACTGTCGGCGTCCGCTTGCGGTTCCCAGACTTCCCCCTCTTCCGGCTCGACCGGGAGGCCGAATTTCTCGTCCAGCCAGCGGCCGAGGTCGATCATCCGGCATCGCTCGCTACAGAACGGCATGGCCGGGCCGTCGTCCGGCTGGAACTCTTTTCGGCAGACGGGGCAATGCGGCATGGCGATGGTTCGGTTTCTTTGCGGGAGATTGCGAAACCGCGAGCGGTTCTCCCCCCGCGACCGCAGTCGCGGGGCGTTTTTCACTCTCCCCTCTCCCCTCTCCCCTCTCCACTCTCCACTCTCCACTCTCCACTACTTCTCCGCCTTCTTCTTGCCCTTGTCCTTGCCGTCGCTATTGGCGGCGGTGTCGGACGCGTTTTTCTTTTCGGCGGCGGCGGCTTTTTTGTACGACTCGCTGCGGTAGTCGGTCTTGTAGAACCCCGACCCCTTGAAGACGATTGCCGCGCCGGGACCTATCAGCCGGCGGAGCTTCGCCCGGCCACATTCGGGACACTTCCGCTTCGGCGATGCCTTGATCGACTGGAACAACTCGAACTGGTGGTTGCAAGCGTTGCAAACGTAATCGTAGGTGGGCATGGCTTTCTCGCATGGTTGGGGTGGCAGTTGAACTGCCACCCCAACGCTTAGACTTTCTCACTCGGCTTTCGACACGATCACCTGGCTGGGGCGCACCACGCGGTCGTGCAACTGGTATCCGTTCTGCGTTACCATCATTACCGTGTTGGCGGGATGCTCGTCCGAGGGTTGCTGCATGACGGCATGGTGGAAGTTCGGATCGAACGGCGCGTCGAGGGCCTCGATCCGTGTGCAATGACGGCGTTTCAACACGTCCTCCAACTGCTGGCGGACCATCTTGAAGCCTTCGAGCAGAGCGTCGGCGTCGGCATTTTTTTCGGCCGCCTCGATTGCCCGGTCTATGTTGTCGATCACCGGCAAAAGGTCTTGCAACAGGGGGAGATTCGCGTAGCGCAACCCATCTTGATATTCGCGTGCGGCCCTCTTGCGAAAGTTGTCCAATTCGGCGCGGCAGCGCAGCTCGCGGTCGCGTGCCGCTTGCAGCTCCGCGGCGGGCGTCGCTTCCGTCGGCGCGACCTCCGGTCGCGGCTTTATGTCCGGATCATCCGCTTGCGGTTTCGCGGGTTCCGTCGGCGGTTCATGTTTGGTTGTTTTTTGTTTCGTCACGCTTGGTGCTCCGATCGCTCGATTCCACCGAGAACAGTTCCTTCAGTTTTTTGAAAAAACTCTTTTTCGTCTGGCTCACGTGGGTATTTTCGATTTCGGCCAGTTGCCGCAGCGCGGCCTCGTGCTCGGGCGAGAGGGGTTTGTGGACCTCGACGCCGACCCGCACCAGCAGGTTGCCGCGGCTGCGGTATTTCAGGTCGGGCATGCCGTGCCCCCTAAGGGAAAATACCTCGCCGTTTTGAGTGCCGGCGGGTATTTTTACTTCCTCGGGGCCGTCGAGGGTCGGCACCTCGACCGTCGCCCCCAACGCCGCCTGCGAATAGCCGATCGGGATTTCGCAGATCAGGTCTTGCCCCCTGCGTTGGAACAGCGGGTGTTCGGCGATGTGGATAAAGCAATAGCAGTCGCCCGGCGGGCCGCCGTTGGGACTCGGCTCGCCCTCGCCTTGCAAGCGGAGTCGGGTGCGGTTGTCGACGCCGGCCGGGACGTCCACCTTGCGGGTGACCTTTTTCTTTACGAACCTCGAGCCTCGGCAATCGCCGCAGGGATTGGAGATCACCTGGCCCGCGCCGTGACAGGAAGGGCAAGTGGTTTGCACGGAGAAGATGCCGGTCGATTGCACGACACGTCCGTGCCCGCCGCAATATCGGCACGGCTCGGGCCGCGTGCCCGGCTTGGCGCCCGAGCCGCCGCAGGTCTTGCAGGCCGCGTGCCGCATGAAACGGACCACCTTCGACGTGCCGTGGGCGGCCTCGCTCAGGTCGAGTTCGACGTCGCAACGGATGTCGGCGCCCTGGCGGGCGCGTGCGCCGCGCCGGTGGCCGCCGCCGAACAGATCGCCGAAAAGCCCCTCGCCGAAGATGTCGCCGAAGGCGCTGAAGATGTCGGAGATGTCGTGGAAGTGGGGCGCGCCGCCCCCTTCCAATCCGGCGTGGCCGTAACGGTCGTAGCGGGCCCGTTTGGCGGCGTGACCGAGCACCTCGAAGGCCTCGGCGGCCTCCTTGAACTTGGCCACGGCCCCGTCGTCGCCGGGATTGCGGTCGGGATGGAATTTAAGCGCCAGCTTCCGGTAGGCTTCGGAGACTTGGGCCTCCGTAGCGTTCCGATCCACTCCCAGGACCTCGTAATAGTCGCGTCTTGCCGCCATCGTTGGGAAGGGATTAGAGATTGGGGATTAGGGATTAGAGGTCGAGAACCGATAAACCACCCGGATATGCGCGCCTAATCCCCAATCCCTAATCCCCAATCCCTCTTGTCCGCGACGGCTACCGTACGCTTCCCTCCACTTGCCGCTCCTTTTTGTCTTCCTTGCCCAGATCGGTCACCATCGTTTCGGTGGTGAGCATCAGCCCGGCGATGCTGGCCGCGTTCTCCAAGGCCGTGCGGACCACCTTCACCGGGTCGATGATCCCGGCCTTGAACATGTCGACGTACTTACCGGTGTTGGCGTCGTAGCCGATCGCGTCGGCCTTCTGGCCGACCTCGTCGGCGATCACCGATCCGTCCACGCCGCAGTTGTCGGCGATCTGACGGATCGGTCTGGCCAGCGAGCGGAGTACGATGTCCACGCCGATCTTCTCGTCCCCTCGGGCGCCGGAGCGGGCTTTCTCGACCGCCTCGCGGCACCGCAGCAGGGCCACGCCGCCGCCGGGGACGATCCCTTCCTCGGCCGCCGCGCGGGTGGCGTGCAGGGCGTCCTCGACCCGAGCCTTCTTCTGCTTCATCTCGGTCTCGGTGTTGGCCCCGACCGAAACCACCGCCACGCCGCCGCAGAGCTTCGCCAGCCGCTCCTGGAATTTCTCCCGGTCGTAGTCGCTGTCGGTGCTCTCGATCTGGGCGCGGAGCTGGTCGCATCGGGCGGTGATGTCGGCCCGCTTGCCCGCCCCCTCGACGATTGTCGTCGAATCCTTGTCGATGTTGATCTTCTTGGCGCGGCCGAGCTGAGCAAGCTCGACGTTCTCCAGTTTCACGCCGAGGTCCTCGCTGATCACCGTCCCGCTGGTCAGCACGGCGATGTCGCCGAGCATGGCCTTCCGCCGATCGCCGAAACCGGGCGCCTTCACCGCGCAGATATTCAATATGCCGCGGAGTTTGTTGACCACCAAGGTGGTGAGCGCCTCGCCCTCGATGTCCTCGGCGATAATCAACAGTGGTTTGGCCCTCTGCATCGCCTTCTCCAACAGCGGGACCAGGTCGCGGAGACTGCTGATCTTCTTTTCGTGGATAAGGATGTAGACGTCCTCGAGCAGGCAGTCCATCTCAGGCGAGCGGTTGATGAAGTACGGCGAGAGATAGCCCTTGTCGAACTGCATGCCTTCGACGATCTCGTAGGTCGTCTCGGCGGTCTTGCCTTCCTCGACGGTGATCACGCCGTCGCGGCCGACCTTGTCCATCGCCTCGGCCAAGAGGTTGCCGATCTCGGGGTCGTTGTTGGCGCTGATCGAGCCGACGCTGGCCATTTGCTCCTTGCTGTTGATCGGCTTGGCCATCGAGCGGAGGGACTCGACGGCGGCTTGGACCGCCCGATCGATGCCGCGGCGGATGGCCGTCGGGTTGCTGCCGGCGGCGATGTTCCGCAGCCCTTCGCGGAAAATCGCCCGGGCCAGCAGCGTGGCCGTCGTGGTGCCGTCGCCGGCCACGTCGGACGTCTTCGACGCCACCTCGTTGACCAGTTTGGCGCCCATGTTCTCGAAGCGGTCCTCCAACTCGATCTCCTTACTGACGGTCACGCCGTCCTTGGTAACCGTCGGGCCGCCATAAGATTTGTCGAGGATTACGTTTCGTCCGGTCGGTCCCAACGTGACGGCGACCACGTCGGCCAGCTTATCCACTCCGCGGAGAATCCGCTCCCGGGCGTTCTGTGCGTATAGGAGTTGTTTGGGCACTGTTGGCGGTTCCTTGTGTCTGGAGGGATTAGGGATTGGGGATTAGGGATTGGAGTACAGCACCTAGCCCCGAAATCCAATCCCTAATCCCTAATCCCTAATCCCTGTTCGTGGTTACTTCACAACCTTTGCCAGGATGTCCGACTCGCGGACGATTTTTACCTCGCGGCCGTCGATTTCGATTTCCGAGCCGCTGTACTTGCCGTAGATCACCTCGTCGCCGACGGCCACCGAGGGCTTGCCGCGCTGGCCGCTGTCGAGCAGTTTTCCCGGCCCGACGGCAATCACCGTACCGCGTTGCGGTTTTTCCTGAGCGGAGTCGGGCAGCACGATGCCGCCGGCCGTCATCTCCTCGGCCTCCATCGGCTCCACCACGACGCGATCATCCAATGGCTTCAAGTTGAGTTCCTTCATAGTCCGTTTCCTTGAGCTGAAGTGTAAATTGGTTTGTTTTTTCATGTAGGCCGGGTTGTAACCCGGCGAATACTATGCCGGGTCTCGACCCGGCCTAGTGCGCTTGTAAGTGTATCGAATCAGCAGGGTGGGAGTCCCTGTCGAAGTTGGGTCTGAACTTTGTAACCAATAGTAACTGCGTCCTCGTGAGAGGGGGTGGAGAGCAACTGGAGGTGA
>JAHIKV010000239.1 GCA_018897395.1 Planctomycetota bacterium
CGGATGCAGAGCACGTTGCTCACTGCGCCGAGCATTTGTTTGCGCTTGCGCTCGTCGCGGCGCTTGCGGAGTTGGTGTCCCTGGCCGGCCACTCCGGCCACGACCAACCCGCTGCGGTGCAACGTGCCCAGAAATTGCTGCAACTCCTCCAGCGTGATTTTCTGTGGCGGAAACTCGGCCTCGAAGCGCTCCTTGATCTCGTCCAGGCTGGTTCGGCCGTCGAGCATCTGCAAGATGGCGTACTCTTCGTCCTGGAAGCGGAAGTAGCTAAGCCCCACCGGATCTTTCACCACCCAATAACTGCGGCCGAGATAGTGTTGACGCCGCGAGACCAGGTCCGGCCGCTTGCGGATCGGCAGCTTCCGGGCGGAGCTGGACAACAGGCTGTCTTGGAGGGTTACCATGGAGTAAATGATGAATTATGAATGATGAATTATGAATGTTGAATGAAGAATGGAATGCCGACTTTTTTCCCGCAATTCATCATTCATCATTCATCATTCAACATTCATCATTTCGACTGGATCGTCATCTCCGCGCTCAAGCCGGGGCTTAGCACCCAAACGTCGCCCTGTCTGCGGTTTTCGACCTCGGCCCGCACGAGGAACTCCCCGCCCGCCTCTACCAGCGGTTTGACGTACACGATCTTGCCGGAAAAGGTCTCTTGATGTCTCCGGGCGAGTGTCACGACTACTTTGACCGGTCGGCCCTGGATTTCCGATGCCCGATGGTCCTGGGCATTGAGAAAGCCCTCGACGCGGAGCCGATCAACCCGCACCAGCCGCATCACGGGATCGCCGGGCTGCACCCACTCGCCTTCGTGACGGGAAAGCTCCACAACCACGGCGTCCAAGGGGGCCGTGATCCGGTATCGCTCGAGATTCGCCGCCGCCGCCTGCACCTCGGCCTCGCTCACCTTGACCTGCAAGGCCGCGATGGCCATCTCCTTCTGCGCCTTCTCGATTGAAAGGACCATCTCGCGGTGTTTCAGCAACAGCCGCCGCACCTCGGCTAGTGGGACCGCGCCGGTGACTTTGTTGTTCGCGTCGACGGCCTGTTGGTGCTCGACTTCGGCCACCTTGGCGGCGATTTGGGCGTAACGAATGCTGATGTCGTCGCCGGCCTCTTTCTCGGCGACCTTCAGTTTGTAGCCGGCGACGTTGTATTGCATCCGCGGCAGGGAGTCTTCGATCTGGGCCAGCAATTCGCCCTTGACCACTTGTTGCCCCTCGCGCACGGGAATCTTCACCAACACACCAGCCTCTTGGGCGGGTATATCCGCCTCTTCGTCCAGCGAAAGCAGGCAGTTGGGGAGCGTGACGGTTTCCGCCGCGGGAAGCATGGACGGCGCGGAAAGAAAGAGCAAACAGATCGTTCCCAAAACGACAAGTCGCATGTTCGTATCCTTTTCAGTGCAATTTGACTCGGAAGGGCGATTTCATAAGCCCACGGGTTGCAACCCGTGGGCTTGGAACAAGGGTGTAGTTCTATTTTATCCTAGTCCTAAACTAAAAATATCTAAACAAGATTCTCGACCGAATGAACGCAATCAGATCGTGCAGTAGCACGTAACCCAGCGCGCGCCGACCGCAGTAGACCTTCGCCGTCACGGTCGCCCCCGGCCGCAGTTGCGGCAGCTCCGCCTTGTCGATGGCCACCTTGATCAACACCGTATTTCCCTCGTCGCCGCGGATCTCTGCGCTGCGATGGATCTCGGTAATTTCGCCCTCACGGGTCGTACCCGGTTCCGTGGCTAATATATATGCAACTTTCATTCCGGTGTCCGGCGCCTTTTCGTTCGGCAGGTCTTTCAGCCGCGCCATCAGATCGGCGTCGATTGCCTCCTGTCCGTCGCCGGCTTGTCGCAGCAAGTCGTCCAATTTCAGACGGGCCTCGCCGTAAGTCTCTGCGTGCAACACCTCGCCAAGCCTCGCTCGGAGTCCTTCGTCGGACACTTCTTCGACGATCGGCCGCAATGCCTCGCAAAATCGCCGCCGATATGCCTCGGAAATCCGTTGGGGCAATTCTTCGTCCGGCACCGTGGCCAACTCAGCCTCCACCGTCCGATCGACCTCTTCCTCGGGCGCTTCGGGAGACTTTTCGCGGGCGTCCTGGAGAAGCAATTCCCGCAATTTCTTTCTCGCGAGGCCGAAAAGAAATTGCTGCCGTTCGACCACGGGCCCCATGTGGTTTTCGGGCATTTTCAGTTCCAACTGCCACGGTCCGTCGGGGTTGGCCACCCTCATGAGGATTTGCCCCCGTTGCACCGGCCGGTGAATCAACCTGTTCCGCAAGTCCCAGGTAATGACTTGTCCGTCCATCGGGCTTTTGGCGTCCAGCTCCAACTGCTTCGCCTTGTAAAGCGCCCACTGGGCATCGAGGGAAAGCAGTTTTTGTTTCAACTCCGCCTGCTCGCCGGCCAGCCGGCTTCGTTCCTCGGTGCTCAACCTCCGCTCCCCGACCATCGAACGCTGCACGGCGAACAATCGTTCGGTCGTCGCCATCCGCTGGCCTTGGACGTCGGTCAGCGCCACTTCGAGATCGGTGTTGCGGAGCAGGGCCAGCAACTGGTCCTTGGCCACCATTTCGCCGTGCGCGACTTTCAGCTCCTCGACCACGCCGTCGATGCCGGCGAACACGTCCTGCCGCCAAACCGGCTCCAGCGTGCCCTTCGACTCCATCGTGAACCGCGCCGGCCATAGCGCAAAAACCAGCAGCACCAACAGCACGCCGCCGGAGATGCTCAGCGTTTTCGGCAACGTGCGGGCTTGCAGCACCCAGCGGGTCTTGCCCAACGCACGCCAAACGGGCATTAGAAACAAGTTCTGGTGTTCCATCGCGTTTGCCAGCGCGGTGGAGCTGTGCTGGCGGACCACTTCCGCCCGATGCACCATGTTCGCCGAGAGCCGGCTGTCCTCGATCCGCTCGACCACCAAGGCGCCGATCGGCGGCTCGGGTTTGGTGCGTTTTTTCGGATCGTCTTCCTCCGGCGGGGCGGGACGCTGCAACGGCAGCACGGCCACGGTCTTCGAGTGCGCTTCGTCGACGTACTCTTGCACCGCGTCCTCGACCTGAGGGGCCAGATCGCGGGTCTCGCCGGTGTACCATACGGTATCGCCGGTGGCGACCACCGCGGTGGCCAGTTTGCCCAGCAGCCGCACGATGTTCGAGCGCTTGTCGAAAAGATCCTGGCCGCTGACGGCCTCGATCTTGCACTTCGAGCCTTTGCGGATCGCCACGCTCAGCCGGTCGCATTCGATCAGCCGCCGCCCCTCGTTGGCGATCGTGTAGGCGGTTTCGCGCGGGTCCAACGAGGCGTGGACCGCGCGGGTGAAATCCTCCAACTGGGACCAAAGCGTCTGACGGTCCGAAAAGTGGCGAAGTTGATGGCTCTTGAGGAAGTCGCCGGCCAACTCGCACATCTGTCCGAGGAACCGCAAATAACCCTTCTGCGTGCTCGGCCCGACTTCGGAACGCTGGAACACCTCGACCAGTCCGACCGTTTCCAAATCGGTCTTCAGAACGCCGAACACCAGCAGGAAGTCGGTTGGATTGGCGGCGGGCGTCTCTCCGGCAACCTGTTCGACGTCGCCGGGGCCGGAGCGCGACGGTACCAACACCTCCACGCCGTCGGAAAGCACTTTGTACAACAGCCGGCTGTGTTGCGCCTGTTGCTCCTCGTTCTCGCGGAGTTTAGTGTCCTGGATGTTGATTTGATACTGGAGCGCCAATCGGCCCTCGGGGTTGACCGTCCAGACGGCCCCGCCCACCGCCGCCAAGGCCGACACCACTCGCGGAAGGAATTGCCCATAAAACTCCTCCGGTGCAACGTCGGTCTTCGACAACTGCGCAATCTCCGCCACCAACGAGCGGATTTGCTGTTTGGTCTGTTCGATCAGATGTGGGTCGAGCGGTTGTTCAATACTCATACTGTGCTATGTACTCCGTTTCGGCCCCGTTCTCAAGGTTAGCTCGGACTTAGGGTATTTCCAGAGGGGGAGGAGATGCCATACAGCCTGCGCAACCCCCCCAGCCATTACTAGCTGTGCCAGAAAGTACCGCCAATGTTGCCATAACGCCCCGCGACCGCAGTTGCGGGGCGTTTGTCGTTGGATTTCCGACGGCAGAAAACGTGGACGCTGCGCGGTGGATTGTCAAGCAGGGGACGCTTTACTATCCTGCCCGATACGGCGAAGAAGGCTCTCTTGCCGGCCGACACAGTCACCAACTTCGTTGTGGCCCTCGCCATGGCAAACCGCGACAATCATTACGAGGCGGCGTTCGAGGAGTATCTTCGCATCCGAGGCGTGCCGTACGTGGCGGTCGACGAGGCGCGGCGGAGCCTGCTCGGCGACGGCACCTCGCTGAAAAGCCTCGACTTCATCGTCTCCGCGCCGGGGAAGACGACTTGGCTGGTCGACGTCAAGGGCCGCCGTTTCCCGTCCGGCGACGTGCAAAAACAGTACTGGAAGAACTGGTCGACACGCGACGACCTGCGGAGCCTAGCCCAATGGGAAGAGCTTTTCGGCGCCGGTTTCCGCGGGCTGTTCGTCTTCGCCTACGACGTGCTTGGCAATCGGGCGCCGTTGCCCGCCGAGCAACTCTTTGAGCATCGCGGCAGTCTGTACGGATTCGTGGCGGTGGCGCTTTCGGATTACGCCGGAGGCGCGCATCCGATCTCGCCGCGATGGGACACCTGGGCCATGCCGGCGGGCGCTTTCCGCCGACTGGCCCGGCCGCTGGAGGAACTGTTGAAACTCAAATGATGAATGTGGAATGATGAATGTGGAATGATGAATGTGGAATGATGAATTAGAAACAACGAGCCGCCGTCGTAAAATATTTGTCATTCAACATTCATCATTCATAAATCATCATTCATAATTTAGAACCGATACTCGAACCCCAGTCCGCCGCCGTGGTAGAACACGCCTCCATCGAGATTGACCTTGGCCGTGCCGGCGGTGAAGTTGCTCGTGTCGATCTGCTCGGGCGCCAGGGCCACACCCTCGAGCCACATCGCCTGATACGAGGCGCGGAAAGCCAGCCTTTGAGTAATCGCGTAGGTGGCCACCAATCCGACTTCGCCCAGGAACGACACGCGTTCGCTGACCGCGGACAACGACTCGTCGGAGGCGCCGGTTTCGACGCTGCGGATGTTCTGGCCGGCGAAGTTCCCGAAAATGCCCGCTTTGCACAAGCCTTTGATTTGCAGCCCACAACCAAGGTTGAACACCTCTCCCTCCGCGCCGACCTGGTATCCGTACAGGTGGTTATAGGCGTTGACGTCGAGGGAAAGGGGATTTGACGTGAACGTGCCCGTGCCACTAGCGTTGTACTGCTCGTTGAGTTCCCCCATGCGGAATCCACTCAGCAGCGTAAGCCAGTCGAACCACTGCCACCGTACGTTTACTTCCCCGCAGTACAGCGCCGAAGCGTAGCGGACCGAAGAGTTGGTCGACAGGAAAGTATCGTTGATGTCGATCACCATGCGGGAATTGCCCGGCACATAGGTGTTGACCTCGAAACCATCGACTTGAAAGTACCCCACTTCGATATCGAAATCAGAACCGAATACTCCGTGACGGATTGCACTGACTTTGGGGCCGAACGCCACGGGAAAATTGAAGTCTTTTGAGTTTAGAAGTTCCGCTGTACTCCTTGAGGAAAGAAACAGACTCTGGCTCCGCGTGGGCGAGCGTTGCAGGGCGATGGCCTCGGCGGCGAAGCTCCAGCGGGGACCGCAACAACCAGGGGCGCAGTACTCGGCGAGGGCGCCGCCAATCGGGCCCTCGCACGGTTGCTGGTACGTGTATTGCCCCGGCCCCACGGCGGCCACGTCGCAGGCCAGATTGCCGGATACCGGATACACGCCTTGTGCCACGGCCCGAGTCGTGGCGACGGACCAGCCGATGCACGCCAGCGCGACGGCGATGGACACGATCCTCGTGGGTACGCAAGAACGCATGACTCATCTCCTTTGGGAGAGTGGAAACCGGTAAAATGAGCTAACAAGTATAAGTAACCATCGGCCGCCAAAATCCATAGATTGGACATAATCGGATTGCCCGCCAAAGCCGACGCATCCCGGCCGGAACCCCTATTTGCCGCATATTGCCAGCCGGGCTTGCCTTTGGAGTGCGGCGGCTTGCCGCCGTACTCCAAAGACGTGAAGCTATGGGGATTCTTTCCCTGGAAATCCCGAGGGCAACAACGTAAGATCAAGGTGATGGTGGCTCTCGCGCCCTCCGGCAGAAGGAGTAGAGGCGATGTGGCGGAAACATATTGCGTCGATCTTGGCGGCGATCGCGTTCGGTGGCCTCGTCGTTCTCTCGGCCACGGCGGCGGAGCGACAAACGCCCTCGGCCACTTACTACAAGTACTTCAGCTCCTACTACGACGGCGAGTATCGGGACGCGTTGCGGGGATTCCAAGACGAGTCCCGGGGGTCGATCAAGACCTCGCAATCGCGGTGGATCGACTCGATCTGTTACGAGACGATGTGCGGCGAGTGTTATTACCAG
The DNA here is from genome assembly GCA_018897395.1 of Planctomycetota bacterium. GTDB lineage: Bacteria > Planctomycetota > Planctomycetia > Pirellulales > Thermoguttaceae > JAHIKV01. The sequence continues at coordinate 6,525 of JAHIKV010000239.1, forward strand.
ATGGGGGCGCTCGACAAGGCGTTGCAGCACTACACGAACGCCCTGCAGCTATACTGCCGGTTTTCCGACTGGATGGTGAAGGTGCGCTTTCCGGCCACGATCCGCGCCGCCGCGACGGGCAAGCTAAAGGCCGTCCCCTGGGGCGCCTCGGCCCGGCAGTCGAGACTGGGGCATTATCCCACCTCCGTCCTGCTCGCCCAGGGACAGATCGACATGAAAGGCGTGATCGAGCGCGGCGGGGTGATACAGCAGGCGAACCTGTTCCCTGTAACGCCGCAGGAGATAGTCCGCTCGACGACCTTGGCCCTGCGGCGTCGGGCGGAGTTGCTCGGGCCGGTCGGCAAGTACGATTCGCTGAGCAACGAGTTGATCGCGGCGTTCAACCGCCCGGTCGCCCCGCCAAACCACTGGTCCCAATGCTGGGTCGACCTGGAGCGCGGACTGGCGCTGATCGGCGGGGGACGAGCGGGGCAAGGGATCGGCTATTTGCAGAGGGCCGTGCTGGCCGCCGGCGAGTTCGACCACCCCATGACAAGCATCGCCTTGCTCGAATTGGGCCGGCAGAAGATGTTGCTCGGCGAATATCCGGCCGCCTCACAGTTCTTCGCCGAGGCCACCTACGCGGCGGTGAACTATCCGGACTACGGCGTCCTGGAAGAGGCCTTCCGCTACGCCGCGTTGACCCACGTCCTGGCCAACCGCAAGGGCTTTTTCGCCCCCTTGGACCCGGCCATCCAGTGGGCCAAGGTGAAGGGCTTCCGACAGTTCCGCGCCTCGCTGCTGCTCTCGGCCGCCGAGAACCACGCCGTGCTGGGCAACCCCCGGCAGGCCGCGGCCATGCTCGACGAAGCCCGGGCGACCATCGGCCGACGCGAGATGGGCACCGGGCGGATCGGTGCGCGGCTCAGCTACCTCGCCGCTCTGGTCGCCTATCAGCAGAAGCGGATCCCTGATGGGAACGCCGCCCTGGCCGCAACGATGGGATACATGCGGCACGGATCGCTCTGGCTCTTCCAGATCAACCTGGCCGACGCGCTATACACCGGCGGGGCGGTCACTTCCCGCTCGGCCTTGGAACTCTTCGCCGACGTGCTCCGCGACCCCCGGCCGGAAGATTGGACCCTCGACCCGATGGAATCTCTCTCCGCGCTGACCACTCCCCAGCCGTTGCCGATGGAACACTGGTTCGAGGCCGCCCTGGAACGGGACGACGTGAAGGAAGTGCGCGGCGCGATCGAGATCGCCGAGCGGACCCGGCGGCGGCGGTTCTTCAACTCGCTCGAGTTCGGCGGCCGACTGGAATCGTTACGATGGATTCTCGAGGCCCCGGCCGAATATCTGCCCCGGCAAGCCCTGCTCCAGCGGCAGGACATCATGGCCCGATACCCCGAGTTTGAACGGCTTTCCAGGCGTTCGCTACAGATCCGCGATGAGTTGGCCAAGCAGCCCTTGGCGCCAAAAGACCCGGCGCAGTTGAAGGACCAGACCGGCAAATTGACCGAACTGGCGGCCGCGGGCATCCAACAGGAGGCGATCCTGCGGGAAATCGCCTTGCGGCGCGAGCCGGCCGAATTGGTCTTTCCGCCCTTGCGGAACGTGGCCGACGTTCAGAAGTCCTTGCCCGACAAACACGCCGTGCTGGCCTTCTTCGCCACCAGCCGGCGGCTCTACGGATTTCTGCTGAACAACGAGCGCTGCACGCACTGGCGGATCGGCTCCACCGCGGCGATGATGCGGCAGATGCAGGCGATGCTCCGCGACATGGGACACTACGGGCCAAACCACGAACTGAACGTCAAAGACCTGTCCGCCGAGCGGTGGAAGCAGCCGGCCCGGCAGGTCTTGGACACGCTCCTGAAAGGCTCGGCGGCCGATTTCTCGCAGCCCTTCGACGAGCTGGCCATCGTGCCCGACGGCGCGCTCTGGTACCTCCCCTTCGAGGCGCTGCAGGTAAAGGTCGGCGACGAGTTGCACCCGCTGATCTCGCGGTTCCGCGTCCGCTACGCGCCGACCGTTTCGCTTTGCACCTCGCAAGGCCCGGGCCGCAATCCGACCGGCAACACGGTCGTCGTGGTGGGCAAGCTCTACCCGCGCGACGAGGCCGAGGTGGCCCGGACCGCTTTCGAGCAGTTGGCCGCGGTCGTGCCCGGCGCGGTGATGCTCGATTCGCAGCCCCAGACGCCGTCGTCCGTCTACGGCACCCTCTTTCAACGGCTGATCGTCCTGGACGACCTCGTATTCGATAACCAAGGCCCTTACGCCTGGTATCCCGCGTCGCTCGATCGGGGCAAGCCGGGCGGATCGCTCGCCGATTGGCTCGTGCTACCCTGGGGCGGACCGGACGTGGTCGTTCTGCCCGGCTTCCACACCACCGCCGAGGACTCGCTGAAACGACTCGATCGCGCAATGCCGGGCAACGACTTGTTTCTGGCCGTCTGCGGTCTGATGGCCAACGGCTCGCGGACGATCTTGCTGAGCCGCTGGCGGACCGGCGGGCAGGCCTCCTTCGACCTGGTCCGCGAGTTCGCCCAGGAGTTGCCTCGCACCTCGCCGTCCGACGCCTGGCAACGCGCCGTCCTGCTGGCAATCGACTCGCGGCTGAATCTCGCGTCGGAGCCGCGCGTCAAGCGCTCGGGCACCAACGAAACGCCCAAGGCGGTCCATCCGTTCTTCTGGGCCGGATACATGCTCGTCGATTGCGGCACCTCGCCGGATAAGCCGGAGCCGGAACCCGACGGCCCGGTCATCAAGCTGAAGAAGCCGTAATTGGCGGGCCCGAAAGTAGGGTGGGACAAGCGAAGCGCAGTCCCACCATTGGTTCTCGCTGCTCTAATCCCTGATCCCCAACCCTAATCCCTTGGTTCGGCCGCTGATTTTCGGTGGGAAAAGCGGTTTTTGCTCCCGCCATAGCCCCTTGCAAAAAAGTGCGTAAATACCGATGGCCAGAAAACAGCCTTTTTTCCGGTGTTTTCGGCTGGTAGAATGACCTCGTTGCGCATACCCCATCGGTGGCACGGTTGCGAAAGGTTTCGCGCCTCGTCGCCGCAAGCACTTGGGAAACAAACACTTAAGGTCGATTTTCCGGCGTGGATTTAATGGGAAAACGAACCCGATTTCGCCAACTAATTCTTACGTCGATTCGCCGAGGGCCGACGATGCGTTCAAACCGCTTAAACCACGGGCTATTCATTTCGCTTTCACGACTGCGCTATAGTCGTAAGCACAGTTTAGCGCCAGGTTGATCAACCTGATGCGCCAG
>JAHIKV010000034.1 GCA_018897395.1 Planctomycetota bacterium
CACCTCCAGTTGCTCTCCACCCCCTCTCACGAGGACGCAGTTACTATTGGTTACAAAGTTCAGACCCAACTTCGACAGGGACTCCCACCCTGCTGATTCGATACACTTACAAGCGCACTAGGCCGGGTCGAGACCCGGCAGTAGGTAGGAACAATGTAGGGTGCGTCCGCGACGCACCAATACTCCGAAAATCCCAAACCTTTTTATTTGGTGCGTCGCGGACGCACCCTACGTTGCTCCATCAACCGGTAATAAACCGCACGATTGCAGCCAATTCGATGTAGGTTTTGCGATAATCATGGACTCCAATCAAGTGCATTTATCTTCAGGGATTATTCCGGTTGTTGAAAGCGATCTCATTTCGCAGGGATTTGAAGCGCTAATTGGGCGGGATGTGCTCGACCAGGGTATCTTGATCTACGATGGTTGTCGCCGCCAGACAGCACTTGCATTCTAGTGGTCTGTCCAAGTTGAAATTACGGGTGCCACGGTTGGCTTGTCCAACCGTGTTTCCGGCACTGCTGGACAAGCCAGCAGTGGCACCCAACGTGTAAAGTCGAGATGGACAGACCACTAGGCGCCATCCGTGAAAGCGGGATACTTATCCCTGAATTCCGCCGGAAATCACCAGCCTGGAATCCCATTCCCCCTGGTCAACACTACGCGGTTTCCGTAGAATTGTCCCGTCTGGATGCCGATATAGGACTCCCGGAAGGAGATCGTGTAATGATCGTGACCACGAAGCAATTGTTCGCCCACGCATACGGAAAATACGCCGTGGGGGCGTACAACATCAATAACCTCGAACAGACCGTGGGCTTGTTCCGGGGTAATCTGGGGAAGTCGAAATCGAACGCCGACCCGGTCGATCCGGCCACGAGCGCCCCGTTTATCCTGCAAATCTCCCGCGGCGCCAGGGGCTACACCGACAAGCGGTTCCTGGAGGCTATGATCCGCACGGCCGACGAGATTTTCCCCGAGTCGATACTGGCCGTCCATCTCGATCACGGGACGGAAGATGCCTGCTACGACTGCATCGACAGCGGGTTCTATAGCTCGGTGATGATCGACGCCTCGAGCGAGGAGTATTCCAAGAACATCGAGATCACCCGCCGGGTCGTCGATCGCGCCCACGCGAAGGGGATCGTGGTCGAGGCCGAATTGGGCCAACTCGGCGGCGTCGAGGAGGACGTTGTCGGCAGCGTCTGTCTGACCGACCCCGACCAGGCGGCCGAGTTCGTCGAGCGGAGCGGCTGCGATTCGCTGGCCGTGGCCATCGGCACCTCGCACGGGGCGTACAAGTTCACCGGCAAGCAAGGGCTGCACTTCGACGTGCTCGAAAAAATCCGACGGGTGTTGCCCGAGAAATATCCCTTGGTAATGCACGGCAGCAGCAGCGTGCCCCAGGAGTGGGTCGAGCGGATCAACAACGCGGGCGGCAAGATGAAGAGCGCCAGCGGAGTGCCCGATGACCAATACCTGCCGGCCGCGAAGCTGGGCGTCTGCAAGATCAACATCGACACCGACGGGCGGCTCGTCTGGTGCGCCATTCACCGCGAGTCGTTCCGCGACGATCCGGCCAATTTCGACCTCCGCCCGCCGGGAAAACTCTTCATGGCCGCATATGCCGGCTACATCGTCCACAAGAACAAGATGTTCGGCTCGGCGGGGCAGTTGGAATCGGTCCGCAAGACGCTCGGTTCATAAAGCCGTGACCGCCGGTCGCGGCTTTATGAGGGCTATTCGTCCAATTCCAGCGGTTCTGGCGGGTTGAACAAGCCGTCCTGCTGCGTCTGAGCGAGTCGGACGATCAACAACTTCTGCTCCAGCCGTCCGTCGTCTTCGGTGAAGAAGTGATGTCCGAGGCTCCCCGGCCGGTTCGACAGGCTGCCGAGGACCAGCATCGCGCCGGGGGCAAGTTTGGCCGGCATCGTCATTTCGTCGTACACTTGCTTGGGCCGGCCGGCCTCGAGGCGAATCATGCCCTGGCCGCCCACCCAGCGCTGCCGCGGCTGATCGTGATGCAATTCGGGCACGAGCTCCAGTCGCACGCGGCCGTCAGGCTGCGGATACGTTTTGACCTCGAATATGCCTTGCGCCCGGTTGTAGGTCTGCCCGGAAAGCCGGCCCGAGTCGCACAACAATACCGGCAATTGGTCGTACACGCCCGAGGCGATGATCTCGCCCCGCCGTCCGGGTCGAATCTGGAGGCGGCGGTGGACGACGCGCGGCTGGTCGCTAAAGTCCTCGACCTTTGACCCATCCCCTTCCTCGCGGGGGGGTGGTTGGTCGCTCAGTTCGAGCAATTTCGACAGTTCGACGGGAATATGCCCCTCGACCAGCCCGACGCGAAAGCCGTTCCGCGTCAGCCGCTCGCGCAAGTCGGGGGCGAACTGCTGCTCGTCGATCTCTTCCCATAGCTTTTCATTGACCGCCGGATCGCCGAACGGGAAGCGGACGAAAAACATCTCCAGCACGATACTGTCCGACGACATTCGGGCCGGCGCGAGCGGGGACTTCCCCTTGTGCAGGGCAGGGCCGTTGCAGCCGGCGATGGCCGACATTGCCAGCAGCAGCACGATTTGTCGCCGAACGTATGGCATAAGACTCGCCGGAAGAGAAAAGTAGGCCGGGTTGTAACCCGGCATGTTCCCCGATCGCGCCGGGTCGCGACCCGGCCTACGGTTTGACAATTGGGCCGCACACAATACCGGCCGCCTTGCGGCGCGTCAAGGGAATTTGAAGCAACTTCGGGATTAGGCTTTGTCGGAAAACCCCACCTGTCATCCTGAGCGTAGCGAAGGATATCGCCCAATTTCA
>JAHIKV010000240.1 GCA_018897395.1 Planctomycetota bacterium
CACCACGTCTGACAATCGACTTGGCGTCGAAAGCATTGTCAGCAGGCAAAGTCCAGCGGTTGCCGGACGCAAACAACTCGGGTAAACGGATCGCGCGATTCAATTTGGGAAGAATGGGCATTTTTTCAGAAAGTGCAGTCATAACAGTATCATGACATCAAACAAAGTCGATGGCAAGACGTGTTGGTTTTTTCTGGTTCCCACGCTTTGGGAGAGGGGCAGGGGGTGAGGGCAATCGGCTGATGTTGGTGCGGCAGTTGAACTGCCGCACCAGCGGTTGTGCCAAACGCCACCCTAACCCTAACCCTCTCCCAGAGGGAGAAGGGACATCGAGAATGTGGAATTCCCCGTTCACGAAGGGCACGGAGGGACTCTGTGTCCTTCGTGGGTTTTTTCCATGATCCTACTATTGCGAGGCTAATCCGATGAGCGTGGTAATTGTGCTGAAACATTTTTGGTGGCGCGTGGCGGCGATGGCGCTGGTTGCCCACGTTCCTTGCCCGTGCGGAGCGGCCCTGTGTGCAGGCGAGACGCCTGCACCACAACTGCTCAGCTTGGAAGGGGCGTTCGGCAAGGCGGAGATCGACGCCGCCCATCCGGCCCTGGCGAAGCTCTTTCTTCGCGGACCCGGCGGGCTGGGGCCGCAGTCGGTGCTGGCCCCGCGAGTGGCGGCCGCGGACAAGGACAAGGTGTATCGACGCGACAAGATGCCCGCTTGGGCCTACGACGGCTACACCTACGTCGTCGGCCAGGACGGCGCCCGCTACGAAAGCCGTTTGGCTCGGCCGGACAAGGTGGAGGTAGGTGGCACTGCCGGCTTGTCCAGCAGTGTTGGGAGTCACTGGAACACTGCTGGACAAGCCAGCAGTGGCACACAGCAAGCCGTGTTGCGGCTGACGGGCGTCAAGCTCTCCGACGGCGAGGGCCGGCCGCCCGTGGCCGAGGAGGATTGGACGCTTTCCGCGCCCGGCGACGGCTCGCAATTGGTCTGGAAGATCGTGCGCCGGTGGCGACGCGACTTCACGTCCACGTATTCCGGCAGCCCCGGACTGTTCTTCTCCTTTGCTCGCGGACTGAAGAACTCCACCACCAGCACGATCTGGTACGATCCGTTGCGGATCGCCGCGAGCAGAAGCGATCTGTATGTCTTGGAGTCTAACCCGGCAATGATCTCGGAGAACCACATCCAGACGCTTCGCGACCGCGACGCCTGGGCAATCTTCAAGCTGTGGACCAATTGGCCCACCGCTTGCGATCTTCGCCTCGAAGTAGCCGGCGGGCATCTGTACCGGCGCGGTAGTTTTGCCTGGTTGAGCGAGGCGGGGGCCGTGACGGCGCCCGACGCCGTCCAGGCGCACCGGGCCGGCCAAGTCGAGGAAATCACGCTCCGTATCGGCGGCGCGGACAAAAGCGCCACCGGATACCAGTTGGCCCTCACCCTGCCCGACAAGGATACCGAGACTTCACTCCGCGATTTCTACGGGTCGCTGTTCAACGGCGGAACGGTCAACGATCAGAAGGGGTTCTCCTTCGGCAACGAGACCGACGGCTACTACTGTGGCGTCACGTGCGGGATGCACGGGGCGACGCTGGCGGCGGGGGTTCCGGCCGCCGGCCGGTTGTCCGCGCACCCCTACGACGCGGCCCAGGCCTTCCGCGAACACCTGGCGAACATCTTCAGCACGCTGGACGAGCAACGGGGGCGGACCCGTTTCGGCTTCAACATGCACGGCCATTGGGTCGACGAGAACCTGCACACGATCATTGGCGCCCGGGCGTACTTGCTGCACAGCGGCGACTTGGCCTTTGTGCGGGGATATTTGCCCACGATGGAACGGATGTTGGGGTATTTCGTCCAGCGCCGCAACCAGCAGGGGCTGTTCAATATGGACGACGCCGGCGCCCGCGCCCATTGGTATTATGACGCCATTAACACCGGCGGCATCAACGGCTACTACAATGCGTTCTTCTACAAAGCGGCCCTCGACCTGGCCGAGATGGAAGAGGCCGCCGGGCGCCCGGAACAGGCAAGGCAATATCGGGAACTGGCCGAATCGGTCAAGACGGCGTTCAACCGAGTGTTGTGGAAGGAGGATGCCCCGGGCGGACCGCGGTACATCGACTGGATTGATGCCCAGGGGACGGAAGTGACCTACTTCTGCGACCTCTGCCAGTGGCCGGCGGTCGCGGTGGGGATTGCCTCGCTGGAGCAGGCCCGCAAGATCGTCGCCACCGCCGATGCCCGCATCGTGCAACTGGAAAAAGAGCACGGCTATCAGGGCTACGCGGGCCTTTCAGCCCTGTGGCCGGTGCCGCCGCATCTCATTCGTCACTCTGAGAAAGCATTCGGCCAATACATGAACGGCGGCAGTCTGCTGGCCCAGACCTATTGGGAGATCGTGGCCCGGTCCCGAGCCGGCGATGCTGCAGGGGCTGCCAAACGCTTGAAGCGATTTGCGAAGCGTGCCGCGGAAACCCGTTGGGCGGGCGACAACGCCGCCGACATCCGGGGCGAGATGAAATGGGGCGACGGCGAGCCTTACCTCGCCGACATGGTGGTCGTTACGGCCGCCGCAGTCCAAGGCGTGCTGGGGATCCAACCGACCTGGGAGAAGCTGGTCGTGACGCCCTGCCTGCCTGCCGAATGGCCGCGGGCGGAGGCCGACGTGCTCTACAAGGGACGCCGGCATCGCGTGACCATCGAAGGCGGGAAGGTCCGGGTGCAGCCGCTCGAACAAGTAATCGATCCGCCGCAGCTTTGGCTCATGGATTTCAACCTCCGCAGGACGGCCCACGGGGAAGCGCAGACCACGAACGTCGACTTCGCCGGGTATTACGGCGACCGAATCCAAGTCACCGCCGGCTCGGCGTCGGGCACGTACCAGAGTCCGGCCCACGACTGGGCCGCGCCGACAAGCCTCAAGGAGCTTTGCGTCGCCGCCGACTTGAACGGCGGCCAAGTCTTCGTCGTGGTCGAAACTTCCGACGACGGATTTCAAACTGTCCTTTCGCAGGCGCGGGTCTCCGTGAAGGACGGCGTACACGCGTACCCTTTGCAGGGTCTGCAAGGCCGCGCGGTCCGCGCGCGGTTTGAACTGCTTCGTCAGCGAGAGGCCGCCGCCTCGCCGGTCGTCGACGGATTCCGCCTTACATCCAAGTCCAAGGAGTAATCAGATGTACACTAATCAAAACTTTCGGCGGGCGTTTACGTTGGTGGAACTTTTGGTGGTGATTACGATCATCGGCATCCTGATCGCCCTGTTGCTGCCGGCGGTGCAGGCGGCCCGCGAGGCGGCCCGGCAGTTGCAGTGCAAGAACAACCTCAAGCAACTCGCTCTGGGCTGCCTGAACCACGAAAACGCCACGAAGCGGTTTCCCACCGGCGGCTGGGGGTTTGTCTGGACCGGCGACGCCGACCGAGGCACCGACTGGTTCCAGCCGGGCGGCTGGATCTACAACATCCTACCCTACATCGAGCAGCAAGCGCTGCACCAGATGGGCGCCGGACTGCCAAGCCCGGAGGGAACGCCAGGCACGCCGAAGGGCAACGCCCACCTGCAGCGTTTGGCCGTTCCGTTGAGCGTACTGTATTGTCCCACGCGGCGGCGGGCACTCGCCTACCCGTGGTGGCCGACCGCCGCGTGGGATCCTAGCATATCGCCTTATGGAGTGGTCAACGCGGGCCTGCCGACGGTAGTGGGGCGCAGCGACTACGCCTCCAACGGCGGCGATGAGATTACCTATAGCAGCATGCTTACACCGCCGCTCTGGCGGACGGCCCCGCCGCACCCGGGGGCCGGGCCGGCCGGCATTGCCGAAATCGAGGCCCCCCCAGGGCAAATAACGTCCAACGCGCGGACCACCTTCGCCAAGGTCGCCAGATGGGCCACGGGCATCATGTATTGCGGCAGTCTGATCAAAATAGCGGACGTGACGGACGGGACCAGCAACACGTACCTTCTGGGCGAGAAGTATATCAACCCCGACTATTATGCCACCGGCTGGGACATCGGCGACAACGAGGCTGCATTGGGAGGCGAGGATTCGGACATGTCGCGTTGGAGTGGGTACTCGTCCACGAGCCAGTTTCCGATTTTCCCGGATACCCCGGGCGTTGTACACGGCGGTAATTTCGGCAGCGCGCATGCCAACGGCTTCCAGATGGCCTTCTGCGACGGCTCGGTGCATATGATCAACTACTCGATCGAATACGAGACCCACCGCCGGCTGTGCAACCGCAAGGACGGCCTGACGATCGACGGCAAGAAGTTCTAGCCGGACGCCGCCTTTACCCTAACCCTCTCCCACGGGGAGAGGGGACAAATGGATGGCGGATGGCGGATGTTTTGAAACCACGGAGCGAAAGGGAAAGACTAATGCGATTCAATGTTTTGTGCCGGCGGTGTTTGCTGATCGCCGTTGCGATAACTTCCGTGGTTTTTTCACGCGAGTCGTCCGCAAGGCAGTACGTTCTTGCTCGGGGCGGCCGAGCGGAGGCCGTGATTGTGGTCGGCAAGGACGCCGACCGCTTCCACCGCTGGGTGGCCGGTGAGTTGCAGCGCTATCTGCGGCAACTCAGCGGCGGCGAGTTCCCCGTCGTCGGCAGCGACGAGGCGCCGGCCGATGCGTTGCGCATCGCGCTGGGCGGGCCGGACGCAAACCCGCTGGCCGCCGCGGCCCAACGGCGGCATCTAGCGGACTTCACCGCTCTGAAGCCCGACGGGTTCATTCTGAAGGCGGTCGAACCGGCCGGACGCCCCACGATTCTGGTAGGCGGCAATGACGAGGCCGGCACGATGTACGCCGCCTATGATCTGCTGGAACGGTTGGGAATCGTGTTCCAACTCACCAACGACGTCATTCCCCAGCGGAGACCCGACCTCGCTCTGACCTCGCTCGACGCGCGCGTGGAGCCGGTGCTGAAGTACCGCGGGATGCACTGCTGCCACGGCCTGCGCTGGCACATGGGACTGGACGACTTCCGCAAGCACATCGACCAGATGGCCAAGCTGAAGCTCAATTGCCTCCAGTTTTATGCGGGTATGGGGTCGCCGTGGGTCGAGTTCTCCTACGGCGGCAAGAAGGCGGAGATTATCTATTCCAAGGAGTCCGGCTACCTGGCCTGGACCTTTGGGCTGTCGACCAGCGGAACGGCAAAGGACGTGAGGGTCGGGCGAGAGTGTTTTCGCCGGGAGTACATCGGCCCGCCCGAGTTCGCCGCCGTCCGGACACCCGAGCAGGCCTTCGCGACTGCCCGCGAGTTCCTCCGCGAGATCATCCGCTATGCCCACCGGCGCAAGGTCCAGGTCTGGTTGATGCAGGGCGAAGTTCCCTACGTGCCGCCGAACCTCGCGCCGGCGGGTGCGAAATCGTTGCACGATCAGTATTGCGGCGTGGGCATCCCGCCCGACGATCCGGCTGTGTTGGGCATCTGGGAATCCGCGCTGCGAAGCGCCATCGAGACCTATCCGGAGGCCGATGCCCATGGTGTCTGGACTTCCGAACCCCCCCTCGGCGTGGACGATCCCAAGACCCGGGAGTTGCTGCGCCAAAACGAGGCCGCGCGCCGGCAGATCCCTTCCCTCGCGGAAATCCGTCGGGGCGGCTACGTCCAGCCGAGCCGCCCCGAGCACCTCGCCAGCGATCTGGCACAGGTCTGCGTGGCTGCAAAGCTGATCGAGTCGGTCAAAAAGAGTCATCCGAGGGCCAAGCTGGGCGTGGTGGTGCTGTTCCGCAGTTACCTGTTCCGCGCGCTGGACTCAGTGCTGCCCAAGGATGTCTGGTTGATGAGCATGGAGAATTGGAATAACTCGGGGCCGGTGATGCACTTCTACGGCGGCATTGCCGGCCGCGATCTGCTGGTCATGCCGCGCATCGACGATGACGGATGCGAACTGCACGTGCAACTCAACGCCACGATGTACGATCGGGACGAAATCATTTCCGGCAGCGCGAAGTACGGCCTGGCGGGCGTCGTCGGGCAGTTGAACAAAGAGCGCGGCCTGGAATGCAATGTCCGCTATATCGCCGAAGGGGCCTGGAATCCACAAATCCAATGCCGGCCGTTCTATGAATCCTATCTTCGCCGCCTCTACGGCGCGGAAGCCCTGGAACCGCTGCTGAGGGCCTACTTGACGCTGGAAGAGAACGACAGGGCGTGCGGGAGGCGAAGTATCTTTCCCGGTTACAGTTCATTCTCGCCGGCCGAACTGAGGAAGGCCAACTACAAGGAGCCTAAGCCGCGGGTCGACGTCCGGCAATTGGAGGGCGACATCGCCGGCCTGTCCGACTCCAGAAAGTTCTGGAATGGCCGCGCTGCCCAGTGCCGCGAGGCGCTGGAGTTGCTGCGCCAGGCGCGGCCCAAAGTCCTGCCCGGAGCGCGGGCGGAGTTGGACTACGTGATCTTCAAGACCGAGAGTTTTATCTCCTACTTCGAGGTCCTCGACGCCTGCGACGAAGCCCGGGCCGCGTTTGACCGGGCTTTGTTGGCCAAAAGCAAGCAGGACAACACCGCTGTGTTGAAGCACTTGGAGGCCTGCCAAGCCGCGATGGACAGGGCGGATCGGTTGTCGGCGGATGCGGCCCGCCAGATGGTCGCCTATTGCAGCGTCCCGACGGAGAAGTATCTGCTCTTCCGCTACAACCAGAACGTCATCGGCTCGATCGAAAGGAACCGTAAGTTTCTTGCCGAAGTAGTCGCCTTCCACAAGGAGTAGTATCTCATGAATCATCAATCGGATTTCACCCCTCGTTCACGCGGCGGGCAAGCCCGCCGGCTAAACGCTTTTACCCTCGTGGAACTTTTGGTCGTCATCACGATCATCGGCGTCCTGATTGCCCTGCTGTTGCCGGCGGTGCAGGCGGCCCGCGAGGCGGCGCGAAGGGTGCAATGCGCCAATAATCTCAAACAACTCAGCCTGGCGCTATTAAATTATGAGGAGAGAGTCCATTGCTTCCCGCCGGGAGCGCTGAACCGGAACCAGATTCCCTTCGCGCCCTTCTCGTACCCCCGCACCACCTGGGCGATCCACCTGTACCCCTATATGGAGCAAGAGAACGCTTACGCCCTGTTCAACTTCCAACTCCCTGCCGGGCCGGGCGATGCGGTATGGACCAATCTGCCCAATCTGAAGGTGACAAGCATACCGACCCCGATGTGGCTGTGCCCCAGCGACGGCATGGGCGGCAAGATTTTTCATGACGTGCTGAGTGGTGGCCTCGGCGATTTTGCGCGAGGCAACTACGCCGGCTTCTTCGGCAACCTCGATTACGGCTCGGGCTGGCCCCCGACCCCCGCCCCGGGACACAAGCCGGCCGTTTTCGGCTTGAACTCCGTCGTGCGGATCGCCGATGTCGTTGACGGAACGAGCCACACCATGGCGTTTGGCGAAATGCTTACCGGGCTGGACTTGGGAAACGACGCTCGCGGCTGCCACTGGTCTGACCACACGGGGTTCAGCAAAATCTACACGAAGTACCCGCCCAACACGCCCAGTCCGGACGTGCTCCATCTCGGTTGGTGCAGCAGCGCCACGAATCAACCGTCGATGAATCTGCCGTGCGTTTCCGGCGCCACCGACGGGAGAACCGATACCGCGGCCGCGCGCAGCCGGCACGTCGGCGGCGTTCACGTCGGGCTCTGCGACGGCTCAGTCCACTTCGTCGGCGACAGTATCGCGCTGAACGTCTGGCAGGCCCTGGGATCAATCGCCGGCGGCGAAACAATTGGGGCAATTCCTTGACAGAGGGATCGAGGAGGATCGGTATGGTTGGACGCAAGACACGGTTCCTGCAAAGCGCGCCTGCGTGGTCGATGCGGCTGCTGGTCGGGCTGCTGGTCATGGCCGGCGGCCTGGGTTGCGGCCGAGGTGGCCCGCCGACGACGCATTTGGAAGGCCGGATCACGGTGGACGGACAGCCCATCAAGGAGGGCAACCTCAGTTTTGTCGCCCTTGAGCCGAATCGCGGCCGGGGGTCCACGGCAAACATCGCGGAAGGCCGTTACTCGGCCCGAGAGGTTCCCTTGGGAAGGGTGCTGGTGTACTTCAACGCGACGAAGGCGACCGGCCGCACGGTGATCGTATCCAACACCCCCGTCCCGGAAATCCTCAGCGTCATCCCTGAAAAGTATAACGCCGGGATGGAGATCGAAGTCATCGAGGGGCGCTTCCAGCAGGATTTTCACTTGGTTTCGCGATAGCACACGCGCCGCGCGGGTGGCCCCGATAGCTTGGCTATCGGGGTGCCGTAGGCACAAGAGGAATTCCGAGTAGCGTGAAAAACCTCTTGCTACCCGATTTCGCTTGTTCGTAAGTGATTGGCGGGAAAACGATTTCCACACTTACGAATTGTCGAAGAAGGATGCACGCGACGTAGTTCTGTTGCACTCAGCAGGAGAGGGGGGTTGGCGGAGTGAAAACTGGAAAATCAAGCAGTTGTTGACCAACAACACCCGCCACGCCGCCGCCGGCGGATGGCCGACTCGATATCGACCGGACCGATGTTTCGCCATTGGGCCGAAGGCCCGGCGTTCACCCAGGCCGGGGCGTTACCCTGGACGGGGCGAACCGGCTCCCCTTCGGAGCAAAATCACGCCGCGTGGACGCGGCGGCAAAACGTTTTTCACCTTTCCCCGCGACCGCAGTCGCGGGGCGTTTCGATTCACTCTTCTCCCTTCTCCCTTCTCCCTTCACTCTTCTCCCTTCTCCCCTCCGCCGTCGCGACCAACGCCAAGCGGCTTTATGACTCTTCAACCACGTCATCCGCCGCGTCGTCCGAATCGGCGGGGGCCGCCAGGCCGCCGGCGACGAGTATCTTTTGGCGGAGTTCCTCGACCAGCTCGGGGTTCTCCTTGAAATATTCGCGGACCTTCTCGCGGCCTTGGCCGAGTTGCACGTCGCCGTAGCGGAACCATGCCCCGACGCGGCTGACCAACTTGTCCGACAACGCCATGTCCAAAATGTCGGTCTCGTAGCTGATGCCGTCGGCGTGCATCATATCGAACTCGGCGACGCGGAAGGGCGGGGCCACCTTGTTTTTGACCACCTTCGCCCGGACCCGCTGGCCGGTCACCTGGTCGCCGTCCTTGATCTGGCTGATCCGCCGCACGTCGATCCGGCAGGAGGAGTAGAACTTCAGCGCCCGACCGCCGGGCGTGGTCTCCGGGCTGCCGAACATCACGCCGATCTTCTCGCGGATCTGGTTGATGAAGATCACCGAGGTCTTCGACTTGGAGATAACGCCGGTCAGTTTCCGCATCGACTGGCTCATCAGCCGGGCCTGTAGTCCGACGTGCGTGTCGCCGATCTCGCCGTCGAGTTCCTTCTTGGGGACCAAGGCCGCCACCGAGTCAATGACGATCACGTCCACGGCATTGCTCTTGATGAGCATTTCGGTGATTTGCATTGCCTCCTCGCCGCAGCCCGGCTGGCTGACCAGCAGCGATTCCAGTTCGACGCCGAGTTTTTTCGCCCAGGTTGGGTCCAGTGCGTGTTCGGCGTCGATGAAGGCGGCGATGCCTCCGAGGTGTTGGGCGCTGGCGATTACGTGCAGGGCGAGGGTCGTCTTGCCGCTCGATTCAGGGCCGAAGATTTCGACCACCCTGCCGCAGGGAATGCCCTGTCCTCCCAGGGCGATGTCCAACGACAGGCTGCCGGTCGGGATGCCGCGGATCGGGGCGGCGGTGCCGACGCCCAGCGGCATGATGGCCCCTTCGCCGAACGCCTTTTCGATCTGGGCGACGGTGTTTTTCAGCGTCGGGTTGGAGTCGAGGATGGTCGGCACGCTGCTTTTGCCGGCGGCGGATTTGACGGATGGAGTGGTTTTTTTCGCCATTGAGTTTCTCGCTTTGGTTTATTGGGGCTAATGTGCAATGTGAACCCATGTATATGTGTACCGCGATTCCGCTCGGAATGCAATATTCGCTTAGGATCTGAAAATGAATAACGTGTGCAATTCTGATAGGGGTAGGGAAGGCCGATTGAGTTCGGCCTCCCCTCCCTCCGAACCGGACGTGCGGATTTCCCGCATCCGGCTCTCCGGTTAGTGGTATTACCTCCAAGAGGATTGATGAACCAAGACCGAGAGGGAGACAAGGTTC
>JAHIKV010000362.1 GCA_018897395.1 Planctomycetota bacterium
CGTCTTCACCATGCTCTTTGTGGGAGGCACCCGGGTCACCCACATCCTCCTGACCCTGAGCGCCGTCATCCCCCTGGGCGTCTTGATGGTGCTCCGAGACCCCAAAAAATTCGCCCGAATCCTGTCGTTCATGGACCCCTGGAAGCACGGCCAGGACGTGGGCTACCAGCTCAAGCAGGCTTTGCTCGCCATCGGCTCCGGGGGGCTGTGGGGCCTGGGCCCCGGCCAGAGCCGGGCCAAGCTCTTTTACCTGCCGGATTGCCACACCGACTTCATCCTGGCCATCTTCAGCGAAGAATTGGGCTTCCTGGGGGTCTTGCTGGTGCTGGCCCTGTTCACCATCGTCATCTGCCGGGGCTTTCGCCTGAGCCTCAAGGCCCCGGACAGCTTTGGCTCGTATCTGGCCTTGGGGCTGACGCTCATGATCGGCCTGCCGGCCCTCATCAACATGGGAGTGGTGAGCGGCATCCTGCCCACCAAGAGTCTGTCCCTGCCCTTCCTCAGCTATGGGGGCTCGGGGCTGCTCGTCAATTTGCTGGCCGTGGGCATCCTGTTGAATATCAGCAGCCAGGTCAAGTTTCCCTTGGGGGCGCCGCCCAAAACCCCCAAATCGCCGGTGACGCCGGAAAGTTGAACTTTCATGGTCAGTATTTACTCAGGCCTGCACCTGTCTGGCAGAAATCCCCCCTACCCCCCTTGAGGAAAGGGGGGGTGAACTCATAAAATCCATTTGAGAAAGGGGGATTAAAGGTAATTTTTGGTAAATTTTAAAATAGGTGTCAATTTTAACCTTGAAGGAGTTCTTTTTTTATCCCCTCTCCCCCATTGGGGGAGAGGGTTAGGGTGAGGGGGCCAGCGCCTGGCGGGAGAGGGGAAAGATGAGGGACCCCATGGAGCTCAGGGTGGTAATCGCCGCGGGTGGCACCGGCGGGCACCTGTTCCCCGGCATCGCCGTGGCCCGGGAGTTTCAGGAGCGTCACCAGGCCGCGGTCACCTTCCTCACCACCCCCAAGGCGGTCACCACCCAGATCCTGGAGCGCTACGGCTTTGCCTGGGAGGCCGTCTCCTCCCGGGCCTTAAAGGGCGAGGGCCTGCTGAGCCGGGGCCGCACCCTGCTGGGGGTGCCGGGGGCCGTGCTCGCGGCCCGGGCCCGGCTTAAGGCTCTCAACCCCCACCTGGTCCTGGGTATGGGGGGCCATGCCGCCGGACCCGCAGGCGTGGCGGCCTGGCTTTTAGGAATCCCCCTGGCGCTCCACGAACAGAACGCCATTCCCGGGGCCACCAACCGCTATCTGTCCCGGCTGGCCGCCAAAATCTTCGTGTCCTTTCCCGCCTGCGGGGATTTTTTTCCCCGAGGGCGCTCTCTCTGGACCGGCAATCCTATCCGGCCGGAGTTTTTCGACCCCGCCCCGCCCCGGGCCGCGTCGCCCTTCGCGGTGATGATCACCGGCGGCAGCCAGGGGGCCCACGCCCTCAATATGGCGGTGCTGGCGGGGCTGCCGCTGCTGGCAGGGTTAGAAGACCGCCTGGCCTTTCTGCACCTCGCCGGTGAGGCCGACCGGGAGGCGGTGGCCGCGGGGTACCGGGAACACGGGTTTGCTGCGGAGGTGGCGGCCTTCACCCCGGAGGTGGCCGCCTGGATGCGCCGGGCGCACCTGTTGGTCTGCCGGGCCGGTGCCTCCACCCTGGCGGAACTCGCCGCGGTGGGCCGGGCCGCCATCCTGGTGCCCTACCCCTTCGCGGCCAACAACCACCAGGAGTTCAACGCCCGGTTCCTGACCGCGGCCGGGGCTGCCGAGATAATCTTAAATAAAGATTTTACCGGAGAGGCTTTCGCTGGTAAGATAAACCAGTTCATGGCCGCACCTGAACCCCTGGCGCGGATGGAAGCCGCCAGCCGCCAACTGGCCCGCCCGGACGCGGCGAGAGAAATTGTGGAGGGGTGTGTGGAGTTGATCCGACCCGGCTAATTTTTGGATCATTCATGTAGGGCGGGCATTGCCCGCCGGCATTTACCTTGATATGCGAACATGCCGCGTTATAAAAGAGCCCAACAACCTGGAGGGACCTTCTTCTTTACGGTGGTGACGCATCGGCGCAGGAAACTTTTCTACGAGATGAATAATCGATTGATTTTAAAAAAGGCCATTATGGAGGTGCAATCAACCCATCCGTTTAACATCGACGCCTGGGTATTATTGCCGGAACATCTCCACTGTATATGGACGTTGCCGGAAGGAGATACGGATTTTTCCAAACGCTGGGGGCTGATCAAGGCAAAATTTTCAAAGGAATTGAGCCATCCGACCACACCGGTCTGGCAAAACCGATTTTGGGAACACTTTATCCGTGACGACCGGGATTTGCAAACTCACCTTGATTATATCCATTATAATCCGGTGAAACATGGGTTAGTCGAGAGCCCCAGAGATTGGCCTTCTTCCACATTTTACCGTTACGTGCAGGAAGGGTTGTATCCATTGAATTGGGGTGAAGGGGTTACATTCAATTCTGATGACATTTTTGGCGAATGAAAAGAATGGCGGGCAGTGCCCGCCCTACATTAACTCTTAGGAAAATATAGATGTTCATGACAATTACTGCTTTTCTTATTATGGGGTTAATATTTTTTATTTTTTCGTATTTTGTTCAAGGAATTTGGATTTATTTTATCCCTGCCACCTCATCATTGATATTACTTTGGTTAATAACTATAATTATGAGAAATAATTATGTAGCAAAAAACATTTTACGGAATTATTCTGAATTATTCTCATTAGAACAAGAAGAATTGTTGTTAAATAGCCCATCAATATTTCTTATGAAGACCGATTTTATTACTCTATTTGCCCAGATAGAGCCAAGTGCAGCAAGCGGATACATAATGTTTATTTCTATAGGCTATGCAATATTTAGCATTTATTTACAGAATTGGTTTACTTTAATAATAAGTATTTTTATAATTATTATTATACTTTGGGCAGTTAATGTTTCCTTTCCTAAAGGGTCGGATGATGACTTTATTGGAGCAATAATCAGATATTGCAGAGCCAATAAGATTAACAGGAAAACACTTACAGCTTTTGAATTAGAGCATCTTTTGTATAATTATGGAGAAATTCTTGGGATATTGAAAGAATTACGTCAAGGGAATGTTAATATTATAAAAAATGGTCAACATTAACTCCTACCACTTCATCGGCGTTGGCGGCATCGGCATGAGCGGCCTGGCGGAGCTGTTGGTGCGTCAGGGGTCCCGGGTGAGTGGGTCCGATCTGGCCCGGGGCGCCATCACCGACCGCCTGGAGACCCTGGGGGTGCGCGTTCATCA
>JAHIKV010000241.1 GCA_018897395.1 Planctomycetota bacterium
CAATTTTACAGATTTTGAGTCTCATCCAATTTGAGAAAACACCTTTAATCGAGGCACTTTCATGCGAATCCTACAAAATCCAACAACCTGATTGCCCTAACCAGTTGCTATTATTCGAGTAACGTTCGGACACTAATGATAATTCATAATTCATAATTTTCACTTCATCATTCTTACTTCATCATTTCCCGTCGATCCACACCACGCCGTCCTCGACGGCGGTCACCACGCCGTCGATCGAGGCGTGGACCGGTGCGCCGAGAGCTGGTTTGCCGTCGGCCATCGGCGGCCGGCCGACCGGCTGGCCCTTCTTGACGGCCTGGCCGACGCTCACGGCCGGTTCGCACGGCGCGCCGACGTGCTGTTTGAGCTTAATGCCGACCCGGCCGGCCGGCAACAGGTTGTCGTTCAATGGCCCGACGTTGCGGAACCGCCGCAGGCCGAGTTTGGTCATCAACCGCGGCATGGGCGCCTTGCGGTTTTCGAGATGCATCTCCGGCCGCTGGGGATTGAACGGCGGAGAGGAAAAAGGGGACAGGTCCAATTTGCCGGAACGGCCCTCCGGGTGCTTCGCACAAATTGGACCTGTCCCCTTTTTCATCTCCGCCAGCCGCCGTTTGTTCTGCGTACAGACGTTTTTCGGATCGAGGTCCTCGGGGCAGGAGTAGAGGCTGCACAGGTTGCACTCACAGCAGAACTGCGTGCCGACGACGTTCGCCTCGCCGACCAGGTTGAACCCGAGGCTCCGCATTGCCCGATGCGGCTCGATCGGATGCCCCAGCAGCCATCGCGGACAGAGTTCCGTGCAGAAGCTGCACTGGTCGCAGGCGCTGCGGCCGATCCGCGCGATCTGTTGCCAATCCTGCCGGCGGCGGCGGACCACGACGTGGTCCCCCGGCAGCACGATCACTCCGCCGGTGGTCTTGTCGACCAGCGCGTCGTGGTCCTCTTCGAGGTAGCCCATCATCACGCCGCCGACAATGTAGTTGGGGTCGGAGACGGTCGGTCCGCCGGCGGCCGCGACGCATTGGGACAGCGTCACTCCAACCGGAACGCGGAGCGTGACCGGCTCGGCAACCGCGCCGGCGACGGTGAGATATTTTTCCGTGACCGGGCGGTCCGCGGCCCGGGCGACGTTCATCGCGGTCTCGACGTTCACCACCACCGCGCCGACGTTCAAGGGGATTCCGCCGGGCGGGATCACCCGCCGCAACACGTCGTAGACGAGAATGAATTCGTCGCCGGCGGGATAAGCGTCGCGGAGCGGGGCCACCTCCATGCCGCGAGGCAGTTTCGACCGCAGCAGGTCGATCACGTCCCGGTATTTCTCCTTGATTCCGACGATCCCCCGTTCGGCCCCCACGAGCTTCATTCCCGTGGCCATTCCTTCGAGCACGTCGTCGGCGAAGGTTCGGAGCACTTCCTTGTCTTTATGCAGCAGCGGCTCGCACTCCGCCGCGTTCAAGAGCAGCGAGTCGGCTTTTCCGGCGAGTTTGACGTGGGTCGGGAACCCCGCCCCGCCGGCCCCCACGACCCCCGCCTCCAAAATTTCTTTTACGGTAATCTCAGGCATGACTTCTCTAGGTTCGCTAAGCGATTATACCTGATTTTTGGGCTACATGGGATTGGCTTCCTTTTTATCCGTCCCCGACTCCTTTATCCTTCCCCGCCCCCCTTAGCCGTCGCCGCTGGCGTCGTTTAACCCGGAGCCATCGGCGACGGGGATGTCACCCATCGCCCCGCCGTCGCCGCTGGCTCCGGGTTAAACGAAGGTGCCGCCCCGGCTTGCGGCCCGAGATGATGGATTTCGCAACCGCGCGAGCACTTTTGCAAGCTGCAAAGGAAGGGGATAAAGGGGTCGGGAGTCTTTGTTTGGTGATAATTGATGTTGCATGTGCATGGATCATCGGTTTCATACGGTATTGCCCAAACAAAGACTCCCGACCCCTTTATCCTTTATCCTTCTTTTATCCTTCTTCAATCTCCGCCCCGAACCGATCGCCCGGCCGGACCTTGTGGCC
The DNA here is from genome assembly GCA_018897395.1 of Planctomycetota bacterium. Lineage (GTDB taxonomy): Bacteria > Planctomycetota > Planctomycetia > Pirellulales > Thermoguttaceae > JAHIKV01. The sequence goes on from JAHIKV010000241.1 coordinate 2,022, forward strand.
GCGGAGGAACTCGGCGACGGTCATCAGACGCTTGCCGGCGGGCTGGATTGCGGCGGGTGCGATGGCGCAGTGGCCGGCGGCAATCACCAGGCGGTCGCCGGCCGCTTCGATTACCGTGCCGGGGGTCGCCGAACAATTTTCGACCACCGACACCGAGCCGAGGATTACTCGCAACGGCGGTCCGTCCGGGCGATGCCAGTACGTGTAGGTCTTCGGCCACGGCTCCATAGCGCGGACGTGATTGCGGATCGCCGCGGCCGGGCGGGTCCAGTCGAGCGCTCCGTCGGTTTTTTTCAGTCGCGGTGCCTTGGTCGCCGGCGCCGGGTCTTGGGGCAACGGCCGCGAGTCGCCCGATTCGAGCCGGTCGATCGACTCGCAAACCAGCCGCGCCCCGATCTCGGCCAGGCGGACCTCAAGCTCGGGGGCCGTTTCGTCCGGGCCGATCTCCGTCCGCGACTGGGCGATGCAAGGCCCGGCGTCGATATTCGGCGTTATATGGATCACGGTCACTCCGGTTTCGGTCTCTCCGTTGTAGATGGCCCAATTGATCGGGGCCGCGCCGCGATATTTCGGCAGCAGCGAGGCGTGCAGGTTCACGCCGCCGTGGCGGGCGGCGGCCAGCGTGGCCGGGGCGAGGATTTGCCCGTAATCGCAAACCACCGTCAGGTCGACCCCGAAATCCGCCAGCCGCGATTGAAACTCCGGGGCGTTTACGTCCTCGGGGTCGAAAATCGGCACGCCGCGCTGCTCGGCCAACGCACGGATCGAGCTGACCGGCTCGACCGGCCTGCCGCGATGGACGCGAAGCGGAGAGGTGACCAACGCCGCCACCGCGTGGCGGGCATCAAGCAACTCGCGGAACGTCGGCACGGCGAACGGACCGGTGCCCAGCATCACTAATCGCATTATTGCGTCCTACATTGCCAATCAACCGAGGCCGACCAACGGGAGGCCGGAAAATACGACAAAAATCCCCGCCCAACCGATCATTATCAATAGACATCAAAAAGTCCTCAACGATTCCAACTCCGCCAGCCGGGTGGCGATCTGCGGATCGGCGGGAATCGCTCCCCGCTCGCGGCTGCCTTGAAACTCCAGTTCCAGGTCGGTCAACTCCTGCTTGACCGAAAGCAGGGCGGAGGGCGAAAGCCGGTCGATAAACCATACGCCGTCGAGGTGGTCGTATTCGTGCTGGACCGCGCGGGCGAACAGACCGTCCAACCGATAATTGACCTCCTCGCCGGCGAGGTTGTAGGCGGATACGACAATTTTCTCCGATCGCTTGACCGGGGCGTAGATTTCTGGAAAGCTCAGACAGCCCTCCTCGGCCTCGGCGGTCCCGCTGCGCCGGCCGATTACCGGATTGATGAACACGACCCCCTCGCCCTTTTGCGGATCGGCCTCGATGTTGACGATGAACAGGCGATAGGGGAGATCGACCTGGTTCGCGGCCAGCCCGACGCCGTGTTGCCGATACATCAGATCGAACATCTCGTCGACGATTTCTTTCACCTCGCCGTCGACCCGCCGCAGGGGTTTCGACTTGTGCCGCAGGGTAGGGTGCGGGTATTTGACGACTTGCAACACGGACTAGACTCCGAAAAATTCGACGGGACAGACGGAATAATTGGCCCCGAGGCAATAGTGGACGTTCTGTCCACCACTTGCCGAGACATAATAATTATACGCGCCGATTCGGGAGAGGCGAGGGGGGGAATGCGCGGGAAAATCGACGGGGGCTGCGGCAGCGGTGCTACGCGGCGGACACCGAGTAATTGTAGATCAGGATGAGCTGATAGGAAATCAAGACCGCGTACAGCACCACCAGGGCGGGTATCAGGTATCCGACGCGGAACCGCGTGCCGAAAAGGTAGTGATTCTTGAAGATTATCAACAGCGGCAGCCCGACGACGGTCAACACGTACTTGCCCAACAGAAAGGGGAACGTTCCGTAATCGAGCAGAAGGCCCATCAGTGGGTTGATTTCGCTGCCGCCGGCCTCGATCAACCGGATGGTCAGCACGGCGTCGACGATCGAGGCGAGCACCAACATCAATACTACGGTAAACATCATCGCGGTATAGCGGTCGACGAAGTACGGCAGCCGGTGCTCTTCAGCGCGGCGGTTGCGCATGCGTCTTCCGGCCGGAGGAAAGGCGCCCCAGGGGCTGGTCGGTTGCCGACGCCGGTCCGGCAGGCTCCGTTTTTCGTCGTCGGGGTCGATAGCCTCGGCTACTGCATCGGGAAGCGGCTGCGTTGTCGGATCGTTGTTGTTCGTCATGATCTGGCGGTTATGGATTGTCGAAGATCGGAGACATTTCCTCTTCGCTTTGACTGGATTCTGGGATCGCGCTGACGGTCCAAACGGTCTCGTCGGCGGGGTCGCGAGTAAAAGTCACTTTATACCACTGCGATCCCTCGTCGATCGTCGTGCTGTAGGATACCTCGTCCTCCGACGGCAGGCCCGTTTCCAACAGCCGCAGCCCCTTGGCCACGGCGCGGAGGCTGCCTTCGTCGCGCGACATCTGCTTTGCCCTTGCGGCTTCGATGCGCAACACCGCGCCGATTTGCCTCCAGGCCACGCCCAGCATGGCCAGGAACAGCACCACGAAGACAAGCACCGTCAGCAGCGCGTAGCCGCGTCTGGGGGGCCGTTTTCCGTTCATTGCGGGATTCGGGATTTGAGGGTGCATTTTCTCGTGTGTTCCGCGCGGGGATGCGGATGCGTAAAGGTCAATTCAACGACGATCCATTCTTCATCCGGCGTGACACTCACACTCAGACTGGCCACGCATCGGGCAACGGTGAAAGTCGTAGTCGTACCGGCGGTATCGTGCGAGCGAACCAGTATTTTGGTCGAAACATTTTCGTCCGGGTCGGGATCCAAGTAGTAGCGAACGATGGTGTCGGACTGCCAATCCGGCCGGCCGTTGGGATCAGGCCCAGCGTCATAGCAGAGTTCCAACTGGTCGCTGAGGTCGTTGGGGCGGCAGCCGACCAAGGCCCCCACATCTATCCCGCCGTAGTCGCCGGACAACGACGATGGGATCGGCAGGCTGCCGCCCAGGTCGCGGCTCAACGACGCGACCGCCAAGTCCAATTCCTGAAGGAGTTGGCTCCGTGCGGTCACGTCCACGGCCGACCGGCCGATGCCGCTCCAGGCCGACGACAGCAGTATCGCCAAGAAGGCCATTAGCCCGCTGACCAGCATGACTTCCACGAGCGTGAAGCCCGGGCGACGCGGCGAGGCGGCGATCGTTAGTCGGCGGTCCATGACGGTCAATGCTCCACGATTTGCGTTGTTTTTGCCGTTAGCGGCATATCGAATAAAACAGCCATAATTTCACCATTTTGGGCCGAAGGCCCTCCGGTTCACCCAGCCCAGGGCAACGCCCTGGGTAACGGTAAGCCGCATCAATTCCTCGCCGGCCAAAAGGGCCAACCGTTCAGTGAAACGTTGGCCCGTCGGGCCGACACAATCTTCTCGTTCTCCCGCGTCCCCGGGGCGTTTCCCTGGGCTGGGTGAACGGCCGCCCCTTCGGGGCTGCAAACGGCTAGGGGTTTACGACGATTTTCACGCGGGCCGTCGTTGCATCGGACGTTATCGAGCGCACGACGGAAAGGACCTTCACTTCGTTATCTACGGGGACCAACAGCACGGCGTCGGCGGCGACGGGATAGTATTCTCCAATATCATCATTGAATTTCGCGGTAATGCGCACAGTCGCTTCCGTTGTATTGTCATTGACGCAAATGGGATTGCCATCCGTCAGGTTATGCCATTTTATTGTGTCGCTATATTCCTGGAATATCGGGCCATCCGGTGGGAGATTTTGATTCACGTCCACGTCATTGCCGCCGTTAACGGAGAAGCTGGCGTTTGGCTGCCCGAGGGCCTGCGGATTTAACACCGGCCAAGTTGCATAGACATGATAATATCCGGGTGGGATTTTTAAGGCGGAAATGTTAAACGTCCATGTGGCGGCGGGCTGCGATATGGCGGGAGCGTGCCGTCTGGCATCCTCTTGAAATCCTTCGCCGAGGGGTTCCCAGTCGCTGCCACTCTCCTCGACGTAATCATCATCGTTGTTAAGGCCGTCGTCATCGTCATCGACGTACAACGTGGGCGGAATCGGCTCCGTGTACTCCCTGGTCAGCTTCGCGGCGGCGCCGAGTTTCCGCGTCCAGGCGTCATCGGCCGGGATCAAGTACCAGACTCCGTAATTTTCGCGTTCTCCGCGCGGAATGCGGTTGTCACCCAGATAGGGGCGATGCACGGGGGAAAACCAACTTTTTCCCTGATTGATCTCGCTACCCTTCTCGGTGTAGCGCAGTTCAAGGGATTCCAATGCCCGCGATTGCACGATCAGCAGGGGGAACATCCCGGCCAGGGCCACGCCCAGGACAACCATTGCCACGATGAACTCGACGAGTGTGAAACCGCAGCGAGGCGAGCTAACCGGCCGCTTAAGCTCCAGAATACGAATATCGAAATAGTCGGGGGCCAACAGCCCCCGGAATGTGCGCGCACAATGGGTTTTCCCACCGGGGGCTGTTAGCCCCCGGCTATTATTTTCGGCACAGTTTAGCTGACGTTTGATAAATGACATGTAACGAATCAGGCAGGCGAGCGATTGCATCATTGAAATCCGGGTGAAATAACAGTTCCATCGCCCGCCGTGACCTCCCCGGAGATCGCGCCGGTCTCGTCGATCATGAGCTGTCCCGACCGGAAGGTGCTGCCGGTGCGTTCGGCGGTGGCCTGAAATCCGTCGGCGGCGGTGGTCGCCGAGTAGACGTATCCGGTGGTGGAAAGCACGATCTCCGGGTCGATCATGCCCAGGTCTTGCAGTCCGGACAGATCGGCGGTGTAGGCGTGGTTCTCTAGCCAGTAGAGCCGTTCGGCGGACCAGATGGCCCGCAGGTTGGCGGCCGCGACGTCGGCCCGCGACTGCTCCAGGGCCCGCTGGAACGACGGTACGCAGAACGCGGTAAGCACGGCGACGACGATCAACACGACCATCACCTCGACCAGTGTAAAGGCGTTTGTTTTTCGTTGACGAACTTTCATGTTGTTAAGTGAGACATTCCGGGAAGTATTCCATTTAGCCCGCCGTGAATACACGGCGGGCAGCGGTGGTTTCAACCCACGCATATTGCCCCGGGTGTATTCACCCGGGGCTAAATAGCTGCTTTTAGTTAATTTTTCCGGCCATCTCGAACATGGGGAGGTAAATCGACATCATCAACCCGGCCACCGTGACGCCCATGCCCATGATAATCACCGGTTCGAGCAGTTTCGTGACCTTGGCGGTCATGCTTTCCATTTTTTCCTTGTAGTACGGCGCGATCTGTTCCATCACGGAAGACAACTGTCCGGACTCCTCTCCGATGCGGACCATGTTGCTGATCATGGTGGTGAACAGTCCGGTTTCTTCGAGCGAGGTTCCCAGGGGCCGACCGGAGGCGACCCGGCTTTGCACGCGTCCAATGGCTTCTCGATAGATTGGGTTGGTGTGAAAAACGCCTTCCATCGCGGTCAGGGTTTCCAACATGGGTATGCCGCTCTTGAGCAACAGCGCCGTGTTGGAGGCGAAGCGGTACATGGCCGCCTGGACGATCAGCTCGCCGACCAGCGGCATGGCCAACCCCACTCCGATCACGCGGCGGCGGCCCGAGTCGGTTTTCATGTACTGTCTGAAGGCCACCGCGACGCCGATCGCGCCCAGTAATATGTAGACCCCGTATTTCACGATGAAGTCGGAGGCGTCGACGACGAACTGCGTCATGCCGGGCAGTTCCGCGCCCATGTCCTTGAACATCCCGGCAAAGGTGGGCACCACCAGCCAGAGCATGGCGGTCACGGCCAATACGGCCACCACGATCATTATCGCCGGATACATCAACGAACCGACGACCTTGCGGTTGGTGGCGCGGGTTTCCTGGATTTGTTTGTTCAGTTCCAGCAGCACGAGGCTCATTTGCCCGGTGATTTCTCCGGTGCGGATGACCTCGATCCAGTAATGCTGGAAGACGTTCGGGAATTCGGCGGCGGCGGCGTGGACCGAGCTTCCCGCCGACACGCGCCCGACGATCTCCTCCAATACCCGGCGGAACTTGAGGCTCTGGTTTTGCTCGGCGCAGATTTGCAGGGCCTGCAACAAAGGCGTACCGGAAGAGACCAGCGTCGAGAGCTGGTGGAAGAAGGTCATCTTGTCGTCCAAGGTGATCCTCTTGTGCGGCTTGCTCGACACGCGGGCATGAGCGATAAACCAGTCTTCAAACGCCACGGCGGTTATTCTCCCATATAGTAGATTTCCTCGTTACGATGCTCTGCGTCGTAACGAAGATGTCGGACGCTCCGCGTCCATTCCGGTTGCAGCAGTAGTATTACCATACGGACGCGAAGCGTCCCGTCCGAGCGTTCCCACGCGGAGCGTGGGAACGAGGGTTTAGTTATTCTCCCAGGCCGGCGGTCTAAAGCATGTCGAGTTTTCTCGTCAGCGCCGGTTGCGCCGATTCCCGGATGGTTTCCAGGAATTCAATGCCGATGCGGTTGCCGTCCTCGTCCGCCCTCGAGTAGGCGATCCGCCCCAACACACATTCATCGGTCTCTTCGATCGATCCGTTCCTGACGTGGAAATCAATGCGGACGTCTTTTCCGCGTTCCAAAAACACCGCCGCGGTTAATCCCACTCCTCCGGCGCTGATGTCGAAGGAGTTTGCCGACACGGTAGGTCCGTCCGGCAGCACGGTCAGTTGCAACGGGCAGAAAAATGCCACTCGCTCGTAACGACGTTGCCCCGTCATCGTCCACCCCTTTAAAACGTGAGGATGTCTTAACCTAGACCATTGAGGTTTCTGTAATAATGTCATAAAATTCCTCGTTTCCCGTTCCCACGCGGAGCGTGGGAACAAGATGAAATGTTATTCTTCGTCGCCCGATGCGACGGTTAAAACGTCCTCCAGGCTGGCGATTCCCTCCCGGACCTTGCCCAACCCGCTGTCCAACAGCAGTTTCATTCCTTCTTCGCGTGCCGCGGCGCGTAGCTCGGGCAGCGGCGCCTTGGTTTGGATCAGGTTCGACATGCGGCTGGTGATCCGCACCACCTCGAACACTCCGACGCGGCCGCGATACCCTGCCCCGCGGCAGTGGTCGCAGCCGGTGGGCCGATAGAGCGTTTGCCCCGCCTCCAAACCGTATTGCTTGGCCGTCTCCGGATCGCAATCGTACGCTTCTCTGCACTCTTTGCAGAGACGGCGGATCAACCGCTGGGCCTCCAGCACCCGCAGAGTCGAGGCCAGCAAAAACGGCTCGATCCCCATGTCCACCAAACGGTTGACCGCCGAAAGCGAGTCGTTGGTGTGGATCGTGGAGAGGACGAAGTGACCGGTCAACGCCGCGCGGAGACAAATCTGGGCGGTCTCCTGGTCGCGGACCTCGCCGACCATGACTACGTCCGGGTCTTGCCGCAGGAAGGCCCTCAGCGCGCTGGCGAAGGTCAGTCCCACCATCGCCTTCACCTGCACCTGGTTCATCCCCGTAAACTTGTACTCGACCGGGTCTTCGACGGTGCAGATGTTGGTGTCCGGTTTGTTCAGTAGGTTCAGGCAGGCATAGAGCGTGGTGCTTTTCCCGCTGCCGGTCGGCCCTGTCACGAGCATCAAACCGTGCGGCATCTGGATCGACTCGATGAGGTCCTTCGATTGCCGCTCGTCGAACCCCAGGCCGGTCAGTTCGATGGGGATGGCCCCTTTGTCCAAGATCCGCATCACCATTTTTTCGCCGTAAACGGTTGGCACGGTGCTGACGCGGAGATCGACCCGCTTGCCCGCGCCTCTCAGCGCGATGGCCCCGTCCTGGGGCACCCGCTTCTCGGCGATGTCCATTTTGGCCAGAATCTTGAAGCGGGAAATGATCGGCACGAACAACGATCGGGGCGGCGGGGCCAACTCGCGGAGCGTGCCGTCCACCCGCAGACGGATCGCGCACGAGTCCTCGAACGGCTCGATGTGGATGTCGCTGGCCCCGACCCTCAACGCCTGTTCCAATATCTGGTTCACCATGCGGATCACACGTCCGTCGGGGCCGGGAGGCGGCGCCTGGTCAAGCTCCAACAACGAGTCGTCCAATTGCTCGTCACGGTCGGTCCCTTCCGCCTCCGAGGGATACTCATCCACGTGGCCGATGAAGCTCGCCGAACCCGAAAGAAACATCGCGTCCAACAATTTCTCCACGAGCGTCAACGGAGCGATCAGCGACCGAATGGTCATGCCGGTGAGCAGTTGAAGCTCGTCGGCCATCAGCAAGTCTTCGAACGTGGCGAAGGCAACGTCCAACTCGTCGTCGTGGACCGCCACCGGCGCGAGTAGATGGTCGCGGCAGAGTTTCTCCGGCAACAGGGAGGCAAGTTGCGGGTCGAGTTTGTCGTCCGACCCCTCGTACAACGGCATCATTAGATACTCGGAGTACGCCTCGGCGATCTGCTTGTCGGTTGCCAAACCTTCTTTTACGAGGATGCTCTCCAGAGGATCGTTGTTCTTCGACCTGGCGTCGCCGAGATCCTTTAGCTTCTCGGGCGAGAGGACCTCCTTGGACAGCAGAAGCCGGACCAGAAGCGGTTGCTGGCCGTTCAGTTCGGCAGTGCCGTTCATGGTATCACCTTCGCGTTTTCTTGGTCGATCCGCCTCTGGCGGGGCTTGCGCGTTTGGACGCGGATTGCGCCTTCTTGCCGCTCGATTTCTTTCCGGCCGAGGCGGATTTGGAGGCAACGTTCGGATACGTCAGCTCCATGTTGTTCTCTCCGCACTTCAACACTACCTTGTAAGGCAGTACGCTGACGACTTCGCAAGGCGTCGCCGACAAACCCGGCAGCGACAGCGTCTCCTTGGGTGCGTACAAACGGCCGTTGATTACCGCCAAGCGCCGGTCGCCCACGATGCAGGTGGCCTCGAGGGTCAGTCCGCCCGAGTGGTTCGCTCCTTTGCCGGTCGGCATTGCTCGGTCGCGGGAAGCGGCCGCCGCCCGCCGCGCCGTTTTGACCGTCGGGTCCGCGGCGCCGGCCGGCTTTTGCGGTCCTTTTACCGCCGCGGCTTTTGTGGCCGGCTGGATGACTTTCTTCAAAGCGGATGCCGGCGTCGCGGTGTTTTGCTCGAACGGGTCTCGCGTCGGCGTCGGCGGCATGGCGGGAGAGAGCAAAGCGGCGGACAGCTCCGGCGGCTTATCCGGCGATTTGGTCTTGGGTTTCGAGTTGAACGCCATCATACTCGGCCAGAGACAATAGCCCACCACGGCCAGCGCGAGCGCCCGAGGAATCACTTTGTCGAGTGGAATATCCATGTCAGCTCGTCAACGTTGGGGTGGCAGTTTAACTGCCACCCCAACATCTATTCCATTTCAGCTAGTCAATCCCAATACCGTCAGCCGGAGAACGGTGACGTGCTTGCCGCTGCGCGACGGGGCGATCGATATCTCGTCCACCCGTAACAACCGACGGTTCGACTCCAGCCAGCGAAGAAATTCGTCCATGTCCAGGAACGCTCCCTCCAACTCAACCTTCAGCACGATTGCCCGATAGGGACCGACCCGTTTTGGTTCGCGGCAGTCGAGCCTGACGAGCTTCAGGGGGAAGAGCCGAATGCCGTCGAGCATGAACTGCACCCATTCCTTGCCGTCGGTGTTCCGGGGAATCCGGTCCTTGAATTCGTCGTACTGCTCCTGCAATTGCTCCATGTTGGTCGCCAGCCGGATCAGTTTCTTGTCGCGCTCCAGCTTTTTCGTCGTCTCGACGATCTTCCCGTACATCGGACTGTAGACCGCGAAATAGCCGACCGCCAACACCGCCGCTATCACGCATACCCGCAAACGCACGGGGTCGTGCAACTGCTCGATCAGGTTGGATTTGATGCCGCCGGCCCGGCGATCGTCGGATTCGGTCGCGATCATTTTTTCCCCTTTCCGCATTTTTTGCCCGCGGCGCCGCTCGCGGAACGTTTCGCCGATCCGTTGGCCTTGGGTAAACAGACGACGGTGAACGCGGCCACGGTCGACTTCCTGTCGCGCGAGAGCGACCGCTTGATGTCCGTCAGTTCCACCGAGCCGAAGTCGCGTTGCAGCAGCGGATCGTTGCGAAGCTCTTCGAGAAACTCGTCAATTTCACGAGGAGTGGAACCGTCGGCCGTCTGAGGCACGACCGCGCGGACCAACAGGGATTTCTTCGGCTTCCTGCCTTTCCGCCCCGATTCCAATATCCATTCTCCGGTGAACGTGCTGAGCACGGCCTCGGTGGGAAGTCGGACCGAAATGTCTCGAGTGTACTCGGTCCAAAGAATCCGGCTGTCGAGATACTTGTAGACCGCCTCGACCTTCTTCGCCAGGTTTCCGGTGTTCTTTTCCAGATTTTTCGACTCCCCCGTGTTGAGATGCTTGTGGCTGCTGCTTTGGGCGCGCACCGCCGCGTACGATGCTTCTAATTTCATCGAATGGGCAAAGAGCGTCACTCCCAACCAGGCGACCAGCAGCGAGGCGTAAGCCAGGTCCCACCAGGGAAATATCTCCCACATCGAAGCACGCGCCTTCAACAAGCGCGCCAGATCAAACGCCTTGGCGTTCTGGTTCAGGCAGCCCGTCGCCAATCCGTAGGCCATCGCGGCGCCGTCCAGCGCCGGGCCGTCTTGCCAGACCACGCGGATGCCTAGCTCCGAGGGGAGCCGCTCCTGCCGAAGACGCTCGTGCAGGTCCGCGCGGCCATGAATGACCGCATAGTCCAGAGACGATTCGACGCCGTAATTTTTCCCCTGCGTTTGCAGGGTCCGGGCCGCGGAGAGGATGGCCGCGCCTTCGGCGCCGGCGGGCAGGGCAAACGTCTTCCAGGCCAAAGGTTGACCGCCTGCAACCATCGCGGCCAACCCCTGAGTAGCTCCCAGGAACACGCACAACGTCGTCTTCGAGCGGCGTGGATACTTTCGCTGCGCGGTCGCCGTCCGCACCAACGCGCAAGGCGACGGCTCGGCGCGAGCGGGCCGCACGCCCAACCGGTCCAAAGCCGCCACCACGCCGGCCATGTACTTCTTCCGGCAGGCGGCAACGCTTGCCACGGGCGTCTTGTGGACGTTGCCCACGAGCACGTCGGCGGTCAAGTCGTCGATGCTGATGGTTGGCGAGCAGAGCGCCTTTTGCAGAATCGCTTCGGCCGTCGGCTCGCCGCTGCCGGCGGCGATCGGCCGCGTGCCGAAGAAGAGCCGGGAACCGGGCAATCCCACGGCCACGGGAACGCGGCGTTTGGGGCCCAGTAAAGGTTCCAGCAGCTTTTTCAGCACGTCCGCCAAGTCATTCGGCGAATACGGCTCACTCGCCGAGGCGACCTCGACCGGACCCAGCGGCGTGAAGGCCACCTTGCTGACCGAAATCTCATGCTCGCCCAGACAAACTCCAACCGCCTTGTGCAGGGCATATTTGGCCAGCAATGATTTCATGGCGGCGTCATACCTTCTCTCTCACGCGAATAATGTCGAGCCCAACCTTGCCGGGTCGGCGGGGTGGCACTGGCGTCTCGCCAGTGCTGGCCGGAACACGGGCAAGATGCCCGTGCCACCCGTCCGCTAAGCGGTCCCCCCGACTTTTTACGTTTGACGGGACTACGATGTACTTTGTAATGGACCTAAAAAAGCGGGCGGCCAGGAAATCGGCCGCCCGCCGTAAACGCTTAACAGGCATGGTAGCCGTTGCTACGTACCCATCGGGTTAATATCGGGGATGGTCGCAATGTTGAGATCACCCGAGGTGGAGTCCCAGCCTTCATTCGTGAAGGTGACCGTGTACGGACCATAGCTGCTCGTCGCTTCGATACGCGTCAGGGTCAGCGTCCAGGTAGGATTGCCGTCTGCGGCCTGCTCGGCCGTGACTTCGCCGAGAGTGAAATACTTCGGATCCGACTGGGTAATGTCCAGGTTGTTTGCGAGGTCGGTGGTGTAAGTGCCTTCTTTGGCGAGGTATCGCTCTTGCGCGGCGCGGACCGCGGAGAGATACTGGAACGCCTCGGCGGCCTTCGACCGCTCGACCGACTTGAGGAACCGCGGCACGCCAAAGGCGGCCAACACGCCGATGATCACGATGACCACGGCCAACTCGACCAGTGTGAACCCCTTGCGGGTTCCGACTTCAGACTTCCGAAACATGTGACTTGTCTCCCTTGTTTTGTGCCGTGGGCGGCACGTGGATGTGAGAACACTCGCCCCTGACATAAAGGGCCGCTTGGTGTGCCGCCCACCAGCCGCGTGGCCGTGAGGCTCTTACCACCGAAACCCTTTAGTAAACGGGTAGGTCGCTTTCGGCGGCTTGTCAAATCGGATTTTATTACGCCGGGGGGGTGAAATCGGAGTAGACCGTCGGGATTAGCAGGGCGGGGACTCAAGTGCTCCCACATTTGGCGGGTTGTAGGACGGATTTCCTAATCCGTTTCTGTTGTGGAAAGTAGGGTGGGTCAAGCGAAGCGCAGCCCCACCACGTTTTTCCCACTGTTGGTGGGGCTGCGCTTCGCTTGACCCACCCTACTCCAGTGATATGGGGCACCAAAGGGGGTTAGTATGCTTCGTCGGAGTAGGGGAAAGACGATTCGGGCAGCGGCGCATCGGGAATGACGTCCTCCTCCGGCGGAAGTACTTCCATGACTCTTTCGGGACAAGTACGAGGGAGGGCGTAGAAGTCGGAAGGAGTCTGCTTTTTGGGTTTAACGTGCCCCAAGCGAATCCTTGGAGGCGGTGTAATATCGCTCGGCGTGGACTGCGGAGGGATTGCAAAAAGGCTGGGCGGATCGTCCCCGGTCGCCTTCGGGAGTGTGCTTACCCGGCTCTCCAATCCCAGCGACCTCGGCGGTCCCAGGTGGTTCAACATTCCCGGCGCTTCGGGCCGCCAAATGTGCGGCGTGAGGATTACGATTAACTCCTTCTTCCGCCGGCTGGGATTGGTCTCCCTGAACAGCGCGCCGATCCAGGGAAGCCGGCATAAAAACGGTATGCCTTCGTATTGCAATTCGATCTCGTGGTCCATCAGGCCGCCGATGACGATCGTTGTCCCATTGGGAACCATCACGTTGCTGGTCACCTGCGCGCTGTTGGTCTGAGGGATGTCGTTCGTGTCCAGTTTTCCCGAACTGCGTTCCGGGTGGATCTCCATGCGGACCATGCCTTCCGAAGAGATAAAGGGGCGTATCCGCAGCAGCGTGCCGATGTCCATGAACTCCACTTTTTCGACCGTGCTGGTCTGCGTTTGGGTAATGGTCTTGTAGCCCAGTCGGTCGCCGAGTTGGATTTCCGCGCGCTGTTTGTTCACCACCAACAACCGCGGACAAGCGAGCACCTTGGTGTCGCCGAGGGTCTCCAACGCGCGGAGGAACCCGGTGGTGTTGTTGGCGACGAACCCGAACTTCAACCCGTTGGCATCCTGGGCAAAGCCGGCGCCGGTGGTGCCGGCGAGTTTTCCGGCCGATGTAATCACTCCGGCCGGCGGGAAACCGGCCGCCGCGTTGATCGCCGCACCGCTTCCCACCACGCCCAAGGCGTTCTGGGCGCCGTCGAGCAAGGCGAAGTTCACGCCCAACTCCATGCCCTTTTCCAGCTTCACGCTGACGATAACCGCCTCGATCAACACCTGGACCGGCTGCACGTCGATCTGGGCAATGACGCGGTCGATCACTTTCAGTACATTCTCGTAATCCTGGACGATGACGATGTCGCCGCCGGCCATCGCGTTGCCGCCGGCCTTCTCCATGTCGCTCTCGATGCCGACCTCGCTGTCCGGCGAACTGCTGAGCGTGCCGCGGGGACTCAACAACGGTTTGATCATCGCCTCCACGTCGGTGCTCTTCACGTAGTCCAAGTGGTAAACCCGAACCGGTAATTTTCCGTCCTCGCCCTCGGGCGACTCCGACTGCGCGGTAACGAATATCATGTCGTTGATGCGTTGAATTTTCAGTCGGCAGAGCCGGGCAACGGCCTGCAATATCTCGTCGGCGGTCTTGTCCCGAAGGTCCAAAGTCACGTTGCCGCCGACGCCGGGAGAGACCAGGATGCTCATGTCGGCCTGTCGGCTGAGAATCTCCAGCGCCTTGCGGACGTCGAGATCGTCCACGTGCAAGGTGATTAGCTTTTCGCCCCCGGTCGTTGTCGGCGGCTTGACGGAATACGTCGGATCGGCCATCCCGGACGGTTTTTCCGCGGGCACCGCGGGTACGCCCTGGGGTAACGGCACCTCTTCCGGCGACGGCGCCTCGGGCGCCGTCAAAACACCCTGCGAAGGACGGGCCGGCGCGTCGGTGGGGATCGGCTCGGCATCCTCAAAGTTTGCCTGGCGAACGTCGGCATAATTGCCGGGTACGCCGTTCTTTCCCGCCGACGCCCGATCCCCGGCCACTTCCCCGGTTCTAGTTGGGGTACGGTCGCGTTGATGCAAGCCGAATCCTTGCACGCAGCCCGCGACCGTCGCGCAGAGCCAAAGCACGCCCGCCGTTGCGGATAGAGTACCGTGCCTTCGCATTCTGCTTAGGATCGCTTTCTCTGCCCGCCCACTGTTCTCTACGCTGCCTATTTTCCAGGGGACAGGTCGGAGGGTATGAACGCAGAATACATACCTTCCACCCAGCAGTGTAGTCTCCTAACAGTAATCGAGCGAATGCGAGTGGAACTTAACGCTTTTTCCGATTACATAAACTAGGTAGACATTGCGGGCTTTATTGAGGGCAACTTCCGGTATTGGCTATCCGCTAGTCGGCGCCACCTTGACAACGACTCTGCCGATCCGCAAAATTAGAGAAACTAGCCGGACTGGACTATATGCACCAACCGCAATTCCCCCGTCGATTCGGACTGGCGCTGATCGCCGGCGCAATCCTTTTGCCCGTCTGCATCTGCGTGACTTTGGGCGTTGCCGTTCTATTGGAGGGGATGGGTGACATCGCCGGCGGGGTGGTGTTGCGTCGAATCGTCCTGGCAGGAAGCGTCCTTTGGATCATCGATTTGGTTTGCCTCCTGCTGGTTTTAGCCATCGGCACTCTTCGCGGGCCGGATGAACCGGACGAGCCTTAAAAGCTCGTTTATCGGCCGTCAACCTGACCGTCCTATTTTATATGGTCGATTTTTTCTACCAATTCGTCCCAACTGCCACGGCGTAAGCTAACTTATCAACGTCGGGTTTGCGTCGTGGGCAGACACACCATCCGGCAACCCGGGCGTTTTATACAGTGAGCGGCTTGAAGTGTAACATTCTTTTCCATCCCAAAAGAATGTTGCATTACTTTCCGTGCAACGTATAGATCGGGCCGGACTATCGGGAACACACCCCAATAGCCCGAAAAATCCGCAATATCCAACCATATTACGTAGAATATCCATACTGCCGCTTTGTTGGTTTCTGCGTAAACCTGGTGGTTTGCCGATGGTAGTAGACGGATGCCTTGTTGATGGAGGGCGGAAAACGCCGGCGATCGAGCCCGTCTGAAAGGTTATACTGTGAGCGGTCGAAATTGTCCGAAATTTCCACCCCGAAAGACATCGGACAAACCAGACCGTGTAAGGTATAAATGTTCTTCCAAAGACTTTTACCAAGACTGGTCAGTAGAGATGATCGACATGCCGTTGGATGATCGGGTACTTACCGCTTTGGAGAGAAACCCCTACCTAGCGCGCCGCAACTTACGTTTCGAGACCAGTTCCGGCCGCGTTACACTGCGGGGCGTGGTGAACACCTACTTCCAAAAACAGATGGCTCAGGAGGCGCTTCGACACGTCGACGGCGTCGACGAAATCGCCAACGAACTGGAAGTATGTTGGACGTGATAGCGAGTCGCTCTAGCGTGGTTGCCGTGGACGGCCCATGACGGCCTCCTGCCGGTCGCGGTATGGCGGCAACCTCTCGTCCAGGCGACAGGCGTGCAGCACTCGGCGGTTGTACGGCGAGAGGCCGCAAAGCCGCATCACGCCGTCGTGCTCTTGAATCCGCCGATACAACAAAAACAGTTGTTCGACCAGCGCGCTGTTCAGCAGAGGCACTTGATCCAACTCCAGCACCACCCGGTAGGTGAAGTGCTGCTCCAAGAGAGACCAGATTCTTTCCATCAGCGGGGGCGAATCCGGTCCGGCCGGATCGAAACTCTTGATCCGTACGATAAGCCAATCCGGCCCCCGTTGAACGTCAAACTCGCAACCGGGAGCGATAGCCAACATCACGTTTCTCCTTCAACGTTGCGGACAACCCGCGAGAAAAGAAAAGCCTACTTAACTGATATCTTAGCAATTGTCGCTCCCAAAGCAACCCCCCGATCCGGCGGTGCATTTCCGCATCCAAAGGGTTACCGTTTACCCAGTCTGCGAGCAGCTACGGGAAAAATAGATAGTTGTCGCCGGCTTTGCCGCGAGGTACACTTCCACGGGTCGGGGACTGGTCCATTTTTCGGCCAAGAAAACATGGGTTTGCTGGGGTGGCAGTTAAACTGCCACCCCAACTGGGACCGAAAACATGGACCTGTCCCCTTCCCGCATCAAACGTTCATTACGACAGCAAGGGAAACCGAATCATGAGAAAAACAATCATTGCCTTGGCAGCCCCCCTCTTGGGAGCGGTTTTGTGCTTGCTGCTCACGGCCTCCGTCTCGGCGCGGCATCCATACGGACGGTACTATCCGGGCCATGCCCCCGCCGTGGTCGCCGGCTACGGATACGGTTTTGGTTACGTCGCGCTGCCTTACGGCTACGCCTACAACCCGCGTCGGGCTTATCGGCAATCCTTGCGGTACGGTTATCCGCCGTTGCCGCCGAGAGTGCCGGTCGCCGTGTACGGCTATCCATACTACGGCTACGTCCCGCAACCGCTCGGACCTACTCGTGGTCCCAGAGACTACATGTACCATCCGGGCTACGAACAACCGCTTCGTCGTCATGCCCCAACGCCGGCCGACCCGCGCGTGCAACCGCCGCCGCCACCCCAGCCCGGCCCCGAGTTGATTCCCACGCCGTCCAGCGATCCTTGACCGCGGGCAAGGAAAAAGGTGTCAGGAACCATTGTTGGGATGTTTTCTTGTCAATAATGGTTCCTGACACCTTTTTCACTCCCCGTGGACGCACCCTACCCCTCTTGCCGGTTTCTCCCGCCATGTGTCGTTGGTCAACAACGGCATTCGTCGATAGCACGAAAAGGTCAACTCGTGCAGATGGCCGACTTCGTGAAAATGCCGCATTACCCCTCCTGCGGGGCGTGTGCGACGAGGTCATTCTACCAGCCGAAAACGCCTGAAAAAAGGCTGTTTTTTGGCCATCGGGATTTTCGCCTTTTTTGCGAGGGGCTACGGCGGGCGCAAAAACCGCTTTTACACCCCAAAATCACCCCGCCGACGCCGCGATATCGAGAGTCCGCTCCGTATAGTCGGCGTGTCCGCGCTCACTCAGGGGGTGTTTTGAAATGAAATAATCGCATTTAGCCCCGGGTGAATACACCCGGGGTAAGCGGTTTTTCGCGGTCAACTCGGCCCGCCGTGTATTCACGGCGGGCTAAATGAACAATCTCAAAACACGTTCTCAGCGGGCGAAGACATTCGAGTAGATCGGCAGGTGTCGGTAGTACACCTCCAACATGCAGATCGACAGGCAGGTGACGTAGAGGCGACCGCCGCCGCTGGCCCATTGATCGGCCGTCGGCCGGTTCGGGTCCCAGCTTCCCGCTTCCTTGCCGCGAGGGATCTGCTGCTCGGGCAGGACTTGGCGCATGACCTCGTTCCATCGCTTCCAGTAGTCGCCCTCGATGTGATGGGCTACCTGAGTGGCGTAGTACCAGTAGTAGACGTTGCGGTCGCGCTCGAAGTTGATGAGGTTTTCCGGCGAGGTGATCCACTCGACGCCGGCCACCAGCCGCGGATCGTCTCGCTTCCATCCAATATACTGCCGCATCAGCAGGGCCTCGGCCGTCATCGCCAGCCGCACGTCGCCGTTTCTCTGGTATGGATAGCGGGCGCCGTCATACTGGGCTACGTCATTGAGATACCGCTCCACATTGTCGAATGTTTCTTTGGGCACTTCCAGGCCGGCCATCCGCGCGCTTTGCAAGGCCATCACCACCCACCCGGTTACGGAGACGTCGCTATCGACGTTCGGACTGTATCGCCAGCCGCCCTGAGGGCTTTGAGTTTTTACGCAGTAGTCGATGGCCCGCCGTGCCGGTTCATTGTACTTCTCGTCCTTGGTCATTCCGTAAAGCTCGCAGACGGCGATTGAGCAGAGACCTTGCGTGTAAAACCGATGCGAGTTAAGACCATATTGAAAGAAACTGCCCGAGGCGTCTTGCTGTTTCAGCAGCCATCGCCAACCGCTAACGACGTTCGTCTTGAACTTGCCTCCCAGTTGTGTGTGGCCCGCCCCCTGAAACGCCAAAAGCGCCATGGCCGTGGCCGCCGCCTCGTTGTCGAGGCCCTTGTAGGGCACGCCGTCGCTGTACGGACCGGCAAGGCTCCAAGAGCCGTTTCGACGTTGGTTCCGCGCCAACCATGCCAGCCCTTTGTTGACCGCCGCTTCGGTCAACCGATTGCCGCCGTAGCGGCCGATAAGCCCCGTCCTCCTCACGCTGCCTTCCTCTCGACCGCTGAGTGCAAAACCGATTTGCGGCGCTTGCACGTCGCTGCCGGTCATAAGACCCTCGGGAAACATTTCCATGTCGCCCGGCGCGGCCAGCGGATTGTCCACCAGCGGCAAGTTTTCGGGCGTAATCAGCGCGTGCTCGACCGTGGTCTTAACGTCTGGTTCACCCAACGGGGTGTCGAACTCCAACTGGTCGCCGAGTTTCTCCGCGTAGACGGCCTCCGCTTCGAGTTGAATCGGTTTGGACGGGATGTTGACGTAGACGATCAGCCCCATGACGATCATCATCAGCATGTGAAAGGCCATGCTGAACAGCCACGGAGGGGATTTTTCGATTACCAGCGTCGTAACCAGGTCGTCGTCGGCCGGCTCTTCCCGAGCTGCGTCGTCGTTCCGCGTGGCGGCGACGGCTGCCGCTCCCACGGGGCGCTGGGGCTGGATCGGAAGCGCGCTTCGTGCCGGCGGGTTCTCCGGCGGCGGCGCCTTGGTAGGCGGCGATTGTTGCTCTTTTCGTGGTCCGGACGAAGCCATCCGCTGGCCTCCTCGAGCGCTGTTCCGACGATCCCTGTAGATTACCCCTGAATGGAGTGTACCTGTTGCTCGGCCAAGCGCCAAGCAAACCTATGTTTGCCCGCTTGCGGCCTTGTAAGGGCCGTCTTGCAGGAAGAATCGCCCGTCGAGACCATCTCCTCCAGGACAAATCCCGTTTAGGTGATATTGACGGAATTATCCCCCCAATCGATGTGTTGTGGATATTCGACGAAAAGTTGCAATACCCGCTCGACAACCGCCGACAAAACGGTAAAATGCTGGTTTGTTGCGGTGATGATAATACATTGCTCGCTCATTGACGCGGGGTGGAGCAGCCCGGTAGCTCGCGAGGCTCATAACCTCGAGGTCACAGGTTCGAATCCTGTCCCCGCCACTTGAACCCGCTGGTAGCGAAATCCGGCTACCCGCAGGTTATCGACTAAGGCCGAGGCCCGCCGCCACGGCCTTTCGCGTTGAAAGGCCAGCCTCCGCAACAACTTACGCCTACCCGTCTCTCTCGGCCATTGTCTCTTGCCCGCGCGTAGAGACAACGCCCAACGGCCGACAGCGCCCCCGAATCGCCGATTGGCACCCAAAGTCTCCGTGTCTCTCTTCCGCCGGCCGGTTCGGATTATCAGACCTTTTCGGCTCGCTAGAGCGGTCCGAAATGTCACAGTTCGGCTCGGCAACCAGCGATACCTCGTGCAACGGTTTTTCTGCACGAAAGCAATTTTTCTGGAGCCGGATTCGACATCAGTTTCAGGCCAGGCATTTTGGTCCTCATTTGTGCATGGCGCCCGCAAATTCGGCAAAACTCCGCATCCCGGCACAGCCTGACGGATGTGATGATGCCGAGATGACGTAAAGACTAACGAATACGACTCCGAGTGTATGATATAGTGGAGAATGTATCCGTTTGCTGGAGCATTACTC
>JAHIKV010000371.1 GCA_018897395.1 Planctomycetota bacterium
AGCGCGATCCGTCGCTTATTGTCTGACCTCTGATCTCTGACCTCTGATCTCTACGACTCCCCTTCACTCCACCTTGATCCCACCCGTCAGACCGTTAATAGAAATGGTCGTCTCGACACTGGGGTTTCTCTTGTCCACCAGCACAATGGGTGGCGGATTTAGGTCGGTCAACCCGCCATCCGTCTTGAACGTCAGGCTTACACTCGGAACATCAAACCTAACATCCAGGGGAAGGTCCGTAATACTCTGAACCAAGGTGCCTTCTGCATTGGTCGCGTAATAGCAGGCATGATCGTTGGTGGTTTTAGAAAAGGCGCGGTTGGTCATATTGTAGAACATCCCGGTGGACGAAGCCACAAACGTGATTTGCTCACGATGCGTGATGGCCCACTGGCGCGACAAGGCCACCGTGGAGCGGACGTTGTTGACGGCGGTGCGCATACCGGCACCGCGCCCCATGCTGAGAAAGGCCGGCAGGGAAACGGCCATAATGACCACCGCAATGACCATGACGACCAGGAGCTCGATGAGGGTGAAGGCGGCCCGGAGGCCGCCTGTTCTTCGTTCTCTCGCCTGGGCGACTTGTCCGCCATAGCCTTGGCGACGGAGGAAGCGCTTCCCCCTTCGCGAAGCCGCTTCGGCGGGACACGTCGGCGAAGCCTGGTCGTTCTTCGTTCTTCGTTTACGAGTCATGAATGAAATCCGTGTGTTCTGCGGGCAATCTTCCTTCTTCTTCTCCGTCCTCCCGACATTTTCAGACATTCGGCATTGGGCAGCTTGCCCTCCGGAGCGCTCGGGCGTAGGAGGGTTCGATGTTCCTCCGTCGCCCCGACTCTCCAAGAGGTCTGGGCTATGGCGGACAAGTCGGCGTTTGCTTCAATGCTTCGCGCTACGGCATCTCCGTCCACGTATTCCAGGGCAGGGTGTTGGCGGTGCCACCCAGCGAGGCCACGCCGGCATCCACGATAGCCACCGGGTAATTGGTAAAATAAATATTGGTTTCACCGATTTGGCGGCCCGAGGTGTTGGAGGCCGCGTAAGGCAGGATGTTTGACCACACAATGGAAAGACTATTATTCTCTTCTTCATCCATACAGATGACATAAGGAATGCCCCAGGGATCGAGGTAATTACCCGCATAATCCGGGTTGTTGTTCGTGTTGACCTGCAGGTTGAGAAATATCTTATTTTTGGGGTTGGTCGGCTTGCCATTGTCATCAAGGATATTCTTGCCCAGGAGTGGTTGGATCACGAGGTAATTATTGGTAATATAGGTCACATCCTGCGTCGCCTGGGTCTGGGCGGGCCATTTGCCGTATTCCTGGCGATAGGCTTTGATGGCCATGAGAATCGTGCGCGTCTCCGCGGATGCCTGCTTTTCCTTGGCATGCTTGCTCGCGCCGATTATCACCGGGAACAGCAAGCCCGCCAGGATCACAATGATCCCGATCACGAGCATCATTTCTAACAGAGTGAAGGCGGCCGGAAGGCCGCCGACTGTAGGCTGCCTGGCTCCGCGAGAGCGCTTCGCCCAGGCAAATAGGCTGTAGGCTGTAGGTCGGAAAAGGGAACCTGAAGCCCGATCCTTCCACATTGATATACACGCTTTTTCCATATCCGACATCTTGTCATTTCCGGGACGCCAACGGGGTGCAGAGCTTCAGCCTACAGCCTACGGTCCATCTTCGCGCTCAATCCCAGCTCTTGACGTTCCCTTCTTTCGTGGCAGGATCAGCGAGCGTGTCTGAACGGTTCGTGCCGACCGACCAGACAATCACCGTCCGATAAAGGTCCTGGCCGCCCACGTCAATTTTGTTGTCGTAGTTGTCGTCCACCTGAAAACAGTATGGCTTTTCGACATTAGGATCGGTGGAAGTTGTAAAAGGATCCAAAAAAGCTCCCGTGGAATTGGTAGCCTCAAATTCGTAGAAGGCGATACCATCATTGTTATCGGCAATCTTATCGCCTTTCAGAATGTTAATAACAGTCGCATCGATCTCTTTGGCCGCTCCCCAGGCGTCCGGCCAGACGCGATAATGGTCCAGGTAGGCCTTGAAGGCGGTTTCCAGGTTTTTGACGGTAACCTTGGTCTTGGTATATTTGGCCTTCTCCCGGATTGAAAAATACGAGGGCACAATAACGCCCAGCAGAAGGCCGATGATCGAAATCACCACCAGCAGTTCCACCAATGTAAAAGCACGTAGAGCGCAGAGCGGAAAGCGTGGAGCGTGGCCTGCCCACCGACTTGTCCGCCATAGCCTTGGCGACGGTGGAAGCTCTTTGAGCGAAGGGGGAAGTGGCTTCGCGTAGGAGGAAGCGGCAGCGGGAGTCTGGTCGGCGGAGCCTGGTCGACGGAGCCTGGCAACCTTATTAACCGTGAACCGTTGAACCGTGAACCATGCCTTAAAATACATTTGTTTTGATGGTATAGGAATTCCCATCGTAACATTCATACTTCCATTGTTTCATCGAAACAGGATCTATTGCCTTTGGTCGGTTGACCTGTGCTCCATAA
>JAHIKV010000242.1 GCA_018897395.1 Planctomycetota bacterium
AACCTTGTCTCCCTCTCGGTCTCGGTTCATCAATCCTCTTGGAGGTAATACCACTAACCGGAGAGCCGGATGCGGGAAATCCGCCAGTCCGGTTCGGAGGGAGGGGAGGCCGAACTCAATCGGCCTTCCCTACCCCTATCATATTATATGCGTCGGACCACTGCGCCGCGTCCCGAGAGCCGCTATGGTAGTGTAATTCATGCTTGCCGCCCGGACAACAGATTAGATACAATGACACCGCTCCTCATCATCTCCTGATCTCCTGAAATCCGAAAGCACAGGGCCATGCTCGACTTTCGTCAAACCTCCGAACGCCGAGAAAGTCCAATCCCGACGGGACGCCGCTGGCTGATTGTATTGGCCCTGCTATTGGGGGTCGTTGTCATTCTGGCAGACAGGGCGAGGCAGCCGGGCGCCTGGCGGTGGCTCGACCGCCTGGCAGGCTCGTCCGAAGACGCCCCCGCCGGCGGCATCGACAACCGTTTGCACGCGGTTCCACAAGACGACTTGACGCTCGACAGTTTTGTCATCGGCAAGCCGGATTCCAAGGAGGAGGAGACCGATCGGCGAAAAGGTTATTTTCCCGGCGTCGATCCGGCGTTGCTCGATTCCATCCAAGACAACACGTTTTCTTCTCTGGCCGACCGTGAGTGTTCGCTGAATTTGCTCGACGTGCTGGAGAAGACCGACGAGCGAAAACTCCGCAAGGCGTCGGAGGGGAGGGTTACGTACGCCCAATTGTTCCGCCAGCCGGCACACTATCGCGGCCGGCTGGTGACGATCTCCGGCGTGGTCCGTCGAGTACACCGGATCGAATTGCCGGAAAACAAATACGAGCTCCGGCATTATTTCAAGGTCTTGCTCTATCCTAAGATCAAACCGCCCTCGCCCGTGATCGCATATTGCTTGCGATTGCCGAAGGGTTTTACCATCGGCATGGATGTTTCCGAGGAGGTGGAGGTTACCGGCTTCTTTTTCAAGCGTTGCGCTTACCAGGCGAAAGACTCGCTGCGGACCGCTCCAACAATTTTGGCCAAAACCCTCCAATGGCAAAAACGGCCGGCGATGGTCGAGGAACCGGCGGTGGACGGCCGAAAGCTAATTCTGGTCGCCGTCGCCGCCGCTCTGCTGGCGTTGCTGACGGCGTGGTATGTTTACATGCGCACGAAGCCGTCGCACCCCGCTTTGCCCGATCGGCCGCCGAACTTCGACCTGCTGAAAGAAATGGATCAACGGAATGAAACCACCGATGAAGGCTGACAATTATTTTTTATCTACTGCGGAAGGATCGCGTAGGGTGGGACAAGCGCAGCGCAGTCCCACCGTGCTTTTTCGCGTCTTTGGTGGGACTGCGCTGCGCTTGTCCCACCCTACGTTTTTGTGTTGCGTATTGGCGATGTTCTTTGCCGTTTGTGCGGTTTGTGTTGCTTCGCCGGCCGGCGCCGAGGAATTCGCCGATCCGAGGGAACAATTCCGCGCGCTGGGCGTAGAGGACGCCTACTTCGACCGGCTCGCCGACGGCGGGCCGATGACCCGGCACGAGCGGGAAACGCTGCTGCGGGTACTGTTCCGGCTAAGGATTTTTCCGCCCGTCGATCTGGACCGTTGGGCGATGGACGCCGATCTGCTGGAAACGGCGATCCAGCAGCCGAAGGATTATCGCGGCTTGATCTTCAGGTTGCGCGGCCGCGTTACGGATGTCAGGCCGTTCAACCCCCCGCCCGAGGCCGCCGAACGCTATGAACTGAAAAAATACTACCGCTGCCGGCTGAAACTCGACGCGCTCGAGCAATCCGTCGTCGTTTACACCGAAACCGTGCCCAAGCAGTGGCAACGGGGCGCAAAGCCGAACGCCTCCTGCGGCGCGCTGGGCGTGTTCCTGAAACTTACAAAGCCTGCGGGTGCCACTGCTGGCTCGTCCAGCAGTGCCGGCACAACGCCGCTCTTCGTCGCGCCTCGATTGGCCTGGTATCCAAACAATCTCCTGGGACGGCTGGGGATGGACGCCGGGTTGTTCGACACCGTGGAGAACCAAGAGCCTCTTACCAAAAAGGACCACGCCGCCTTCTACGAAATGCTCGCCGCGGTCGGTCGGACCAAACCGGGCCGACTGCTCCGCCAGGCGGAGGCCAATCTACCGGAAATCCCCGCGAAATGGCGATGGACCAATCGCGAAGGACAAGAACTCTATTCCGTCGTCCCACTGTTCAACGAGCCGAAGAACCAACTGGGGCGATTGGTGGCCCTGCGCGGCACGGCACGGCTTGTCGAGGAAGTCTTCGTCGACGAGCCGGACATCGCAGCCCAATACGGCGTCGATCATTACTATCAGCTTATGCTGTTCACCGACGACTCGCAGGGCAACCCGCTGACGTTTTGCGTCCGGGAGTTGCCCGAGGGAATGCCCCACGGGAATATCCCCCGCTACGGCGAAAGCGTATTGGTGGCCGGCTTCTTTTTCAAGACTTGGAGTTATCCCATTCGGAGGCAGTCCGACGAGGGCCTCTCGCCGGGCGAACCGAAGACCCGCCTCCAGTTGTCTCCGCTGTTGATCGGCCGCTCGTTGGTTTGGCGTCCTCCGCCGAAGCCCGCCGACCAGACCCGCGCCAACGTCATTGTCGGTGGGCTGTTCATCGCGGCGATGATCGTCGTATGGATCGTTGCCTGGCGGTCGATGCGCCGCGAGCGTCGCTGGGTCGATCGAGCGATCGGCGGCCCGCCGAAGGATTTTTCGCCCCCTGAAGGGGGCTGAAGAAAAAAGGAATATAGAGGGCGTTTTTCGCCCCAGGCGTAAACGCCTGGGCTAGAGAAAAGTCGGCTATAAGCAAAAGAAGAGGGGAGCTTCCAAGCTAGAGAAAAGGCTATTCCGAGCGCTGATAGACACAGATTTTCTGTTTTCCCCCAGGCCCGGGCGTTCACGCCTGAGGACGGAAACCGACGACTTTTTTCCTTTTCCGCTTTTTCCTCACCCCTCACCCCTCACCCCTCACCCCTGTCGTCTCGTACGTCCGCCCGGCGACGTTGTTGCGGAAGTTTTCAAGGGCGATTTGTGCCAAGCGTTGGCCGCAGGGGGTGGGATAATCGCCGGTGATGCACGCCTGACAGAGATTATCGGCCTTGATGCCGATGGCCCGCGATATCGCCTCTACCGGCAAGTAGCGGAGCGAGTCGGCGCCGAGCCGGGCGGCCATTGGGGCCTCGATCTCCGGCCGCAAGGCAGGGAAAAGGGGACAGGCACCTTTTGTGCTAAGCACCCGAAGGGCCGTTCCGGCAAAAGGTGCCTGTCCCCTTTTCCCCCCGAGAAACTTCGGCGCGAAAAGCTCGCCGACCGTGGACATGTCGATCCCGTAGAAGCAGGGCGAGACGATCGGCGGGCAGGCCACGCGAACGTGTATCTCGCGCGGCCGGCCATATTGCCGGATGCGCTGCAAAAGGACTT
This sequence comes from Planctomycetota bacterium, assembly GCA_018897395.1. Lineage (GTDB taxonomy): Bacteria > Planctomycetota > Planctomycetia > Pirellulales > Thermoguttaceae > JAHIKV01. The sequence continues at coordinate 3,440 of JAHIKV010000242.1, forward strand.
CCAACGTTGTGGCGCGGACGATCGAGTCCTCGACCAACAGCACCCGCTTGCCTTCGAGCACTTCGCGGAGCGGGGTGTACTTGGTTTCCGCCTTACGGCGTCGGTCGCCGCTCCCCTCGATAAAGGTCCGCCCGCTGTAACGGTTGCGGATCAAGCCCTCGACGCACGGAATCCTCAGCGCGAAGGCCATCGAGTCGGCCGCGGCCTTGCTCGTGTCGGGCACGGGCACCACAACGGTGTTTTCGTCGATCGGCACGGTTTCCAGCCGGGCAAGCTCCTCGCCCAGCGCCTTGCGGGCAAGATAGACGCTCCGTCCGTCCAGGGTGCTCGCCACGTTGGCGAAATAGACCCACTCGAAGAAACAGTGGGCGTGGCGAGTGGGTTCGGCGAAAGATTGGATTTTCACCTGCCCATCGAGGATCGTAATCGCGTGACCCGGCGGGACCGACTTGATGCTTTCGGCCGCGAAACCGACGTTCAACAGGGCCACGCTCTCGCTGGCCGCGGCCACCAGGGGTCCTTCGATCGCGTAGCTCAGCGGCTTGATCCCCAGCGGGTCTCGGGCGACCATCATGTTGCCCAGCGCGTCGAGAAACACCAGGCTGTAGGCGCCGTCGAATTTTTGGGCGAAACGGCGGCAGACGTCTAGCGGCGCCGATCGCTGCTGGGCCGCCAACGCCCCGCAAATCTGGTGCATCAGCACTTCCGTATCCGTTTCCAGCGAGAGATAGTTGTCGTCGTCGTCGAGCAATTCCCCGCGCAGCTCGGGGTAGTTGGCCAACTGCCCGTTGAAGGCGAAGCTAAACCACTTGTGCTTCTTGATGTGGTGGCGCTCGAAAGGTTGGGCATGGCTGCGGTCGTCCTGTCCGCAGGTGGCGTAGCGGACGTGTCCGATGGCCGCCCGGCCCGCATATTGCTCCATCAGGCTTTCAGACTTGCCGCGATGGCCGAGCCGAAAGACCTCGCTGACGCTCCCCATGTCCTTGTAGGTGTCGATCAGTTGGTTGCGGTGGGGGTTGTAGGTGGTCAGACCGGCGGCCAGTTGTCCCCGGTTCTGGATGTCCAGCAGCATCCGCGGCATCAGCCGGGAGGTTTCCTCGGGGCCTTGCTCGGGACACAAAGGGCTAACGCCCCGGTCGGGTAGATGATATATCGCGGCGACGCCGCATTCTTCGTGGAGATCGCTCATACTTGTATATTATGAGCAATCGGCGACTTCCACAATCCCGAACGATTTACGTTGTAATGGGGCGTTCCGCGCCCTTTTTGTACGCTTGTTCCGTAAGGTTGTTGGTCGGTTCAACGCGCGGGTGGCACGTCCCTGAGCGAAGCGAAGGGCGTGGTCCAACAGCCAGCCACGCCCTTCGCTTCGCTCGGGGACGTGCCACCCAGACAATTTTGCGCTGACTTTTCAAGAACGCGTCTCGGACGGCTTTTTTCGCTCAATCGGTGATTTTGGGGCCAATTCAACCCCGCGCCCACGGGTTGATTAACCTGATGCGCCAGGTTGATCAACCTGGCGTTAAACTGCACTTACGTCTTCGACGAAGTCGCGCGGCAATGACGAAAAGCTCATGTTTCAAGCAGTTTGAAACCATCTTCGGTCCTCGGCGAATCGACGCAAGAATTAATTGGTGAAATCGGGTTTGTTTTCCCATGAAATTCAAGCCGGAAAATCGACCTTAACCTGTTTCAGCCGTGTGACTTGTGGCAACGGAACGCAAAACCTTTCGCAATCGTGCCGCCTGTGGGGTGTGTGCAACAAGGACATTCTACCAGCCGAAAATGCCCTTGAAAAGGCTGTTTTCCGGCCACCGGCGTTTCGGGCCGTTTTTTGCTTGGGGCAGGTGCGGCCGCAAAAAACGTTTTTCCGCCCTCCACATTGGCCACTGAAGTGGCCAACCCTCCGCCTTCCCCCCTCCGCCCTCCGCCTTTACCCGGCCCGGTAGTGGTACAGTTTGAGGTTGTAGGCTTTAGGCTGTAGGCTGTAGAGTTTTTCTTCCTCCAGCCTCCAGCCTACAGCCTGCGAAACAGGAAGGTATTTCATAATGTACCACTACCCCCGGCCCCCGTTCCTTCCGGTTTGATGTATCGTATGTTACGATGTCTGGTTTGTGCGTTGTTTGGCGAAGGCGGGAGGAGGTGCGGCATGTTGCAGCGAATGGAACTGTCCGGTGGGAAAGTCGTACCCGATGGCGACAACGGAAACATATACGTCTACGTCAATCCCGACGAAGCCGAGCGGAAATACCTGGTCGGGACCCTCAAGCTCGACGAACACACGCTGGCCTCGGCGTTGGACCCGGACGAGCTGGCCCGCTTGGAGTTCGAGCCGGACCACACGGCCGTCATCTTCAAGCGGCCGCGGAACTACTCGAGCGACGATATGTTTGTCTTCCGGGTAGTATCGGTCGGTCTGTTCCTCTTCGCCGACCGGCTGATCGTCGTCCTTTCCGAGGACATCCCTTTGTTTCAGGGCAAGCAGTTCACCAGGATTACCACACTCCAGGAAGTCGCGCTGAAAATCATCTACAGTTCCATATCCCATTTCGTCGAGCACTTGCGTGTTGTCAGCGCCGTCTCCGACGCCCTGGAGGAGCAGATCAATTCCTCGATGGAGAACAAGTACCTTTTGAGCCTCTTCAGCCTGGAAAAGAGCCTGGTCTACTATCTGAACGGCATCAACTCCAACGGCAAGCTGATCGAGCGGTTGAAAAACTCGGCGGCGAAACTGAAACTAACCACCGGGAGCATCGAGTTCGTCGACGACATGATCATCGAGAACCAACAGTGCTACGAACAGGCGGCGACTTACTCCAACATTCTCGCCAGCATGATGGACGCCCGGGTGTCGATCGTCAGCAACAACCTGAACTGGCTGATCAAAACCTTGACGATCATCACCATCGCCATCATGCTGCCGACGCTGGTGGTGAGCATCTTCTCGATGAATGTTGAGTTTCCCGGCAAGAATCATCCTTGGGCGTTCTGGCTGATCATCGCGATTGCGTTGTCGTCGACGTTCGTCGTGCGGCTGGTTTGGCGATGGAAAAGATGGTAAACCACTCCGCCACGCGGAAGGTGACCGTGTTGAATCCGGCGGGCTTGCACGCCCGGCCCAGCCTGACGGTCGCGCAAACCGTGCGCCGCTCGAACTCGAAGGTGGAAATCCGCACTCCCGAGCAGACCGTCGACGCCGCCGACATCCTGCAACTCCTCTCGTTGGGCGTCACCCAAGGGACGGAACTAGACCTCTCGGCCACCGGCCCCGACGCGGAAGAGGTCCTCGACGCGCTGGCCGCTCAGTTCGCCGATCGCTTCGGCCTCTTCGGCGGCCCGGTCGGTTGAACCAAGGGTTGGGTGCATTAACCGTCGTTTATTGAGCGTCGGGATGACAATGTTACATAAACGCCCCGCGACTGCGCTCGCGGGGGGGGTGAAAATCCCGCGATTCACCCCCGCGAGCGCAGTCGCGGGGCGTTTTCTCGTGTTGCATTGGATTTCTGACGCTCAATAAACAGAGCAATCCCATCAAATCCAAGCCAGACGTATCCCCAGCCATAGCGGGGCGGCGCCAAGGCTCGTTCCCGTATTGCGGAGCCGGAAATGTCGGGTGCGTAAAACAGGGGGATTCCGATTCCGGGAATTCCGGGAATTCCGGAATTCCGCGGCGGCGGCGGGCGGAACTCCAGTCGGGCTACGCCCTCCTTCCGTTCCGCCCGCCGCCCCCTGTTGCTTCCCTGACACCCATGTCTTTTTCATCCTTCTACCTCCTTGCCCTCTACTGTAATATCTCAGGAGGCAGTTGTCTCACCCATTATTGGCACGGAGGGCGGCGCTGGTCAAGATATCAACGGTCGCTTCGAGAAGAAAAAGGTGTCAGAACTATTTTTCGGGAAATTGGCTGTTGGAGAAACGTTCACCCGCCAAAAATAGTTCTGACACCTTTTCTTCCTTGACACCTTTTCTTCCTTCCTTTTCTTCCTCCTCCAAAAATAGTTCCGACACCTTTTCTTCCTCCTTTTCTTCCTCACCAAGTGCCCGGTCTTTCCAACCCGGACATCCGTTACCACCCACCTGCAATCGCCTCGGTCGTACATCCGGCGACTGTTTCTGCAACCTATCTTTTGAGTGTGTCGGAGTATGCGCTCTGCGGCGAGGTTGCGCCTACTGGCAGGACGACCTTGCGGTGGATTTTGATGAAATCGCTTATTGGAACGCACGAGCGACCTCTGAGGAGTCATGCCCCGTATGAACGACGGG
>JAHIKV010000035.1 GCA_018897395.1 Planctomycetota bacterium
CGCCCCTCACGGTTTTACGCTGGTCGAGTTGTTGGTCGTGATAACGATCATCGGGATCCTGGTCGGGCTGACAATCCCCGCCGTCATGCATGTCCGCGTTATCGCCAAGCAGGCCGCCGTCACGATGGACCTGAAGCAGCTTGAGATGGCCTGCCAAGCCTACAAGGAAAAGTTCGGCGAGTACCCGCCGGATTTCTGTCACGTCAACTACACTGGCGGCACTCCACCCATCAGGAACGCTGTCAGGAATGCTGCGAGAGGCGCTGTTCTGCGGCATCTGGCCAGGGCGTTTCCGCGATACGTGCCAGGAGTCACCACAGCCGTAGCCACAGACAATCATACATGGGATGGTTTTGTTGCCGACGTGACCAATATGGCATGGGGCATCAATCTGACTCAATTTACAAATGAAAATGGTCCACGGGAGGCGTTGACGTTTTGGCTGGGCGGTAGGCCAACCATCGATGGCGCTGGTAAAGTTACCGGTTTTTCTGGATTCAGTGCAAACCCGCAGAATCCTTTCGACAACAGTGCCAGTCGCATCAATCTGTTCTTTGACTTCGACCTGACTAGGACAAACAGAGACCCAAGTAACGGCGCCATTCACTATTGGCCGCAAGGCGCGGCCGGCAACATGAGCAGCGGTTCTCTCGTTTACTTTCGCGCAGAGAATGGTGAATACGTGGTAACCTGCATGCTAGCCGGCACACCGCGCTTCCTGTCAAAATCCGTGGTGGACAGCGGGGACACGTTTAGTCCTATCATCTTCCCGGCGGTTGACTACCGGCTCTCAAACCCCGCAACCACGCAATACACTTGGGTTAGCCCACGATCATTTCAGATATTTTCAGCGGGCCTGGACACAAGGTATTCGACACCGACCGGTGACGCTTCATTCTATCCACCATCCTCGCTCTCGATTTTTCCTACATGTCCGATAGGCCCCTACGAGTTCCCCAACGGCAACAACTACGGTCAGAATACTTATGACGACATCACCAACTTCAGCGACGGTACGCTGGAAAACAAGATTCCTTAGTGGGACATGGCTTCTCGGAGCGTTTTCTACGCCCACGAATACCCTACAATATCCGAAGGAGAGAAAGCGATGACGAAAACACTTGCAGTGCTTGGAATGGCCCTTGTCGTCACCCTGGTGGTTGCGGGTCCGGCATTTTGCGAACTTTCGCTTCCTTATGGTAGCGCAACAGTCGATGGCGATCTCAGCGATTGGGCGGACGCCAGTTGGAATTCGCTCGACGCGGTTTATGACAGCTACCCGATCGATATCGCCGGCGGCGCATGGGCCGCGCGCTGGACCGCGGACAAGGTCTATATGGCGGTGAAGGTCCAAGACACCGACCACATCTTCAGTGACTCGAACACCGGTTGGGGCTTGAGCGATGCCCTGGAACTGACGATCCACACCACGGGCAGCACCGGCGATTACCCTCAGTACTTCGAACCCGCCCAGCAATGGACGGTCGGAATAACGACGGCGCTGGACGGTTCCGTGTGGGCCACCGCCGGCTATCCGGACGTCTATGGCGCGTACACGCCGACGGTAAGCCAATTTCAGGCTGTCGGTTCCGTCAATGGCGAATGGCTCTACTATGAAGCGGCGATCACCCCGTTCGAGTACTTCGGTAGCAAAATCGGTGAAGACGATGTGATGTCTCCCTTGTCGGCAGGCATGACCATCGGACTGGATTGCACGGCAGTTGGCAACGACGGCGTTTCCACAAATGAGTATGAAATTCCCGGGTATACGGGAATGAAGTGCAGCGATCTCGATCAGACCATTGGAGGTTGGTCGGAGAACTACTACCTGATTTCTCAGCACCTGCTGGTGCCGGAGCCCGGCGCCGGCCTCCTTGCCGTATTAGGCGCCGGCATCATGGTTTTAGCAGGCTTTGCAGTAAAGCGAAGGAAAGCATAACCGGGATTCTGGTCCAAATCCTCCACGACCCATGATGCAACATCCGAAACCCGTGAACGGTTATTTTTAGTCAAGCTCCCGAAACTTACGACGACATCACGAACTTCAGCGGCGGGACGCTGGAGAACGCCATGCCGTAACGGCTGAACCCGCGTTGCGATTATTCCCCACCCATAAAGCCGCGACCGCTGGTCGCGCCGATTCGCTTTCGGCCGCCAGCCCAGTAGGCCGGGTTGCAACCCGGCGAACATTCTGCCGGGTCACGACCCGGCCTACCCCCCTAACAGCCCCCGGCTATTGTTGAAGCAATGTTATCCCAAACTCAGGTTGCGACCATTGATCGCGGGTTTGCGGGATGATACGTCATAATGACGGAACAGTTTGATCCATATCGCAAGTGGCTGGGTATTCCGGCCCAAGACCGGCCGCCGCACCACTACCGGCTGTTGGGAATCGAGCCGTTCGAGTCCGACCCGGAGGTGATCTGCAACGCGACGGACGCCCGGATGGCGCAGATCA
>JAHIKV010000384.1 GCA_018897395.1 Planctomycetota bacterium
GAAAGAAACGATCATATGAAAAGCATAACGCGGCACGTGAATAACGTCAAGCGTGACTATTGGAGAATACTGATCATACATGGAGGAACGGCAACTCCAGGATCAAGTCAGCCCACTGAGAGGACAATACATGAAAACCACAGAGTAATGCAGTTATGCAAACGCGATGCAAACAAAACAGGATGAGGCAGGACAACATCAGATGGATCGGATAGAAAGAAACCCTGGACGGGACAGCACGGGATAACACCGGTCGGACTGGACAACACGAGCTCCTTAGAACTTGAAAACCGTTGAGCCGCAAGGCTCCGGGGGTTCGAATCCCTCTCCCTCCGCTATCGCTTTTCCCCTTTGTTAAGTGTATTGTTGGTGATTGGATGGAATTGGCAGGAGGTGACAGCAGCGGGGAGAATCGGCAAGTTGACACCATTTTGACACTATCATGTCACACTTTTGCGAGAGAATTACTATGGGTTCTCACAAGAATCTGTGGGCAAATACTAATGGCCACGGGGGCATTTGAGGCGTAATAGCGGACTTGCTTCGCAACCCCGAGGACCACGAAATGGGCTTCATAACGGCCCATTCCGGGTCCAGGTCGCTACTGGGATCAGAAATGAAATACGAGGACAGACGGACACATCAGCCCATCTGAATCGTGATACGAATTGAGGGGTGCGAAAAACGCCAGGAAAAGGCTTCATCAACGGCTCAAAGGGGGTGTGATGGGACAGGGTCCTAAGATCACGATGGTGGGCGCGGGCGGGATGTCGTTCGGCCCGTCGATGGTCAACGACGTGGTGAACACTCCGGAGTTGGCGGGGAGCCGCTTGGTGCTCCACGACATCAACGATGAGCGCCTCCAGCGCGCCTACAGTTTCGCTGTGAAGCTCAATGCCGCCCACGGCGCCCCCGTGGTGCTGGACCTCACCACCGACCCGGCCGCGGCGCTGGACGGCGCGGACTTCGTGCTCAGCAGCGCGGAGGTCGGCCGGTTCCGTTACTGGCGACAGGACTTCGAGATCCCCAACCGGCACGGCGCCCGCCAGATCAGCGGCGAGAACGGGGGGCCGGGTGCGGTGTTCCACTCGCTGCGAAGCATCAAGACCACCTTGGGTATCTGCGCCGACATCGAGAAGCACAGCCCCGACGCGTTCCTCATCAACCTGTCGAACCCGATGAGCCGCGTCACCCTGGCCATCAACAGGGCCACGAGGGTCAGCAACGTCGGCATGTGCCATGAGATGCCCATCGGTGTGTACCGGCTCGCCCTGCTCTTACGCAAGCGGGTCGGCGACATCGAGGCGAAGGCGTCGGGGATCAACCACTTAACGTTCTTCACCGAGTTCCGTGACCACCGCACCGGACAGGACCTCATACCCCACATCCGCGACCTCTTCGCCAAGCGCATCTTCGACTACCCCGGCCCCACCGGCGCGCTGGTGAAGCAGTTCTCTCGGTTCGTGCCCCTCGCGGTCCTAGCGGATCAGGTGTACACGCCCCTGGTCGTCCACATAGTCCGCGAGTACGGCATCGTGCCGTGCTCGGTGGACAGCCACATCGGCGAGTACCTGCCCTTCACCCTCGACATCACCGGCGACCACTTCGCCCCAGTGGACTACTTCGACCACCTGGACCGCCTCGTCGAACGCCTCGCCGCCTGGGTCGCCACCACCCACGCCCCCGTGCCTTTCCACTGCGTCGGCCATAGCCTAGAGGAGGTCATCCCAATCGTCGCCGCCATGTGGACCACCACACCGGTGCGCCTGATGGCCGTCAACGTGCCCAACCGCGGCTACCTCCCCAGCGTCCCTGACGGCGCCATCGTCGAGGTCGGCGCGACGGTGGACGGCGACGGCATCCACCCCGACACCATGCCGCCCATCGTCGATCCCGTCGTCGGCCACATCGCCACCCAGGTCGCCCTCCAGGACCTAATCGTCGAGTCCGCGCTGACCGGCGATCCCGCCCCAGCAATGCAGGCCCTTATCGAGGACCCCAACTCACCGTCCGACGAACGCGCCTGCCGGGCCATGTTCGACGAGCTTCGCGCTCTCCAATCTGCCGACCTCCCGTTCTGAGCGAGTGGGACCCCTCGAATCCGGTTCGGGCAGCTTTGGTCCATCGATGTTCAAGTAAGGCGACCGCGGACGCTGTTAAGCAGTGTTCAGAATGCAGAGTGCGGCGGTCCTGTACACGCGCTGTAAACACGGTGCGCTGGTCCCAAGGGCGGAAAAAGCTTACGGGAAAGGATACATGCTTCTTTCGAAACCAGAGAGGCAATAGTCAAAAGGTCTTAGTCCAGCAAGTCTTCAGTTTCTTGAACAGGTCCGACCAGGTGGTCTTGTTCTCGGTGTCGGCAATCTCTACCGCGAGGATCTCCCTCATTCCCTTCTCACCTATCCCCAGCACGAAGAGGATCCCCATGGAGACCACCCTTCCGCCGGAACGCACCTTCTCGTAGCGTGCGTCCACGATGAGGTAGGGGTAGGAACCGGTAAGGGGCCTCTCCCGCCACTGGGCGATTGTGCGGTCGAGCTCCCGCACCAGCTTGGAGACCTGCTGGGAGGAAAAGCACTTGCCGCAGAGCTTCTCGGTTAATGTCCGCCACCTTGCGGGTGGAGGCCCCCTTCAAGTACATCTCCATGAGCGCGAGCACCAACGCCTTGTCGCTTCGCTGGTAGCGCTCGAAGATGGAGGTCTTGAATGTCCCGTCCCTGTCCTGGGGCACGAGAAGGATGAGGTCTCCCACAGCGGTGGTGAGGGTGCGTGTCTTGTAGCCGTTCCTGTAGCCGACCCTTTCCCTGGTTCTCTCGTAGGGAGCGGCCCCTACGTGCTCGCCCATCTCGTACTCAAGCACCTGCTGGGCCATGAACTCCAGCATGGCCCTGAACGGGTTCTCCCCGTCTGATTCAAGTATCACTTGAATCGCTTCCTCCAACGTCGTATTCTGTTTCTTAGGGTTCGCGCAAAAATAACTTCCCATTTTCATCTGGGTTCCAATGTGTGGACTTTCGCAGTCCCGACCCAATCACTCAACCACGGTAGCCTCCCAAGAATAGCTCATTCATGCGCGCGCTCACGATAACTGAACGC
>JAHIKV010000243.1 GCA_018897395.1 Planctomycetota bacterium
CAAGACCGGCCCCGCTCACGTCAGGGACTTGCGGGGAGTAGTTGACCGGGAGAAAGCCGCCATAGGGTTGCTAATCTCAATGGAAGACCCCACTGCCCCGATGCGAACGGAAGCCGCAAGCGCCGGGTTCTATGAGTGTGTCGCATGGAATACCAAACATCCGAAAATCCAAATTCTCACGGTAGGCGAATTGCTCGACGGCAAGACCCTCGACGCCCCGCCAAGCCGTGATATTCGCACATTCAAGAAAGCCCCACGAGCACGGAGGAAGCCCGTGGAAAAACAAACGCAACTGCTTGATCGAGAACAAGACGAATAATGAAGAGAACAAAGACTCCCGACCCTATGCCGTTGCGCTTTCTTGGCTTTTTCGGTCATGTGCCCCAGAAATCGCGGGCAAAACGGGCCGATAGCACTGCTGGCATGTGCATGTTGGCAGATTGCACGTTTTCCCCGAGAAAACAAGGCTGAAAACGGTGTTTGGACGAAAAAAGCGCAACGGCATAGCTCCCGACCCCTTTATTCGTCCCCCTTTATTCGTCCCCGACCCCTTTATTCGTCCCCAAGTTTGACGGTACCAACACGGGCTATTCATTTCGCAACGCGGTTCCGCTATAAACGTAAGTACAGTTCAACCCCAGGTTGATCAACCTGAAGCGCCCGGTTGATCAACCCGGCAGCGCGGGGTTGAATTGGCCCGGAAAATCCAATTCAGCACTTGAAAACCGGCTTGGATGTTTTTCTGAAAAGTTCGCGCAAAATATAGCGTAGGGTGGGTCAAGCGAAGCGCAGCCCCACCAACTGCGGAAAAAACTTTAAAGGATCGTTTCCAATGCAAGCATTTGACCTCAAATCAGACTGTTTCAAGAATGCTGTTCGCTCAATGGAGCGACGTGCCGAAAGACAGATTTACGAAGAGAAGCTGGTTAAATGCTTTGTACCAAACAAAGTTTTGGAGGAATTGGACACAAACCAAAACCAACTTGTGTTCGGTAGGCGTGGTGTTGGCAAGACCCACACACTGAAAGCTTATCTCGGCACGAAGGCTAACAGTGGAGAGTTGTGCCACTACTTGGATTGCACTGCATTTGGCAGCGGCCTTGGGGCAGAAGGGTCGTCAAAGAATATTGGCATTCGTTTCTTCTCAAAATTGCTCTTGCATCTATCTGACGAACTACTCGAGGACACAATTCTCACGGAGAGACCAGATCCGGGGCTTCACGATGATCTGGAAAACATTCTGGCTCGACTATCAAATCTGGCGGTGCCACAATCTGGTGGTGAGACATTCAACTATCTCGAACTCATCCGATTGACCAATCAGTTTTTGGATCGCTTCGGTGCAGAGCGGCTCGTAATACTGATCGATGAATGGGCACAGATTCCAAAGTTGGCACAGCCATTTTTTGCGGAATTTCTAAAACGCTCTGTTTTCTCGAATCCTAGAGTTACTACAAAAGTTGGGGTGGTAGAGTATACCTACAAGCTCCATGATCGCGTTGATGATCAAGTCATAGGCTTGGAACGATCCGCTGACATTTTTGCAGATGTGCGTATGGATCGTTTCTTCGTCTGGGATGAGGATCAAGAGTTTGTAGAAAGGTTCTTTGCCGAAGTATTATTCAATCACTTGACGATTGATCTATCCATGTATTTGGATATGATCGCAAACGACAAATGGGATATCATTCTGAATCAAATCTTCACCCAACGCCGCGTGCTATCTGAACTTTGTCGCGCGTGCGAAGGGAATGCGAGAGATTTCCTTGTGCTTTTCGGAAAGGCATACGCCATATTTCGTCAACAGACATCACATCAGAAGATTGGTCTTGATGATGTTCATGTTGCTGCCATCGACCTTTATCAAGGAGACAAGTACTCAAACATTTCGTCCGAGAAGCCACTTGAGGACTTCCTCGATCATCTTGTTCATTCGATTATCAAGGATAAAAAGTCTCGTACTTTCATGGTGCCGTATCAGAGTCGCAATCATCCTTTGCTATCTCGCCTCTTCAGCGCGCGTATACTTCATCCACTGAATGTTGAGTGGTCGCATCCTCACAATCCCGGTGAGAGGTATGGCCTCATTACAATGGATTATGGTACCTACGCCTCATTCAGAGGTACAAAATCCGAACCCGATCAGAAGGTGTTCTGGCCGACTGATGATCCTGAGACGGCTACTAAGGACGACCTAGTTCCACTCGATGATCGTCGCAGCATACGCAGAATCGTTGTCGATAAGTCCGTTTTGGACGACTTCTGGGCAAGAATGTCGGGATAGAGACGGTAAAGCAACGTAGTTTGCGTCACGAGCCGTGTTCCTCTAGGGACGGGTACGGGGAAAGGGGTCGGGGACGGGTAAAGGGGACGGGAGTCTTTGTTTATCGCCAGAGGAGTCAAGACCGTGAACGCGAAGGTGCAACTGGATCGGGTTTTGCTGTCGGCGTTTTGCCGCAAATGGCGGATACGGGAGTTGTGCCTCTTCGGGTCCGCGCTGCGGGACGATTTCGGCCCGGATAGCGACCTGGATTTTCTGGTGAGTTTCGAGCCTGGTACGCCGATGGACATCGACCGCTTGCTGGAGATGAAAGAAGAGTTGGCGGCGCGTCTCGGCCGGCCGGTGGACCTGGTGGAAAAAGAGGCGCTGCGGAATCCTTGGAGGAAGTACGAGATTCTGAAAAACCGCGAGGTGATTTATGCGAATTGACGCCAAGGACATGGCCCGGCTATGGGACATGTTGGACGCCGCGAGGACGGCCGTCGAGTTCACCAACGGTTTGCGGTATGAGGATTTTCTCGAAGACCGCAAGGTCCGCAACGCCGTGGAGCGCAACCTGGAGATCATCGGGGAAGCCGCTCGGCGGGTTTCGCCTGAGACGCGCACAAATCATCCCTACATTCCCTGGAAGTCGATGATTGGTTTGCGAAACGTGCTGGCACATGAATACGGCGAGATACGTTACGAAATTTTGTGGACTATAATCGGCGATAAGTTGGCTCCGCTCATCAAGCGATTGGAAGACCTGGGCGTCGACAATCCCCCGCCCCTGGAGGAACTGTAGGCGTTCAACCGGACGGGATGGTAAAGGGCTCGGGAGTCTTTGGGACGGTAAAGGGGGCAAAGGGAAATAGTTGCGTTTCCTTTTTCGGGAATGAAAAAGGGGACGCAGCTCTTTTCTATTGACGGGGAAGTTGGCGGAACCACCGTCCTCCATTGTTGTTCGATTTTTTTGCGTTGTCACGCCCGTTTACGGGCGTCCTTCATATTGCCTTGAAACGTCGGAGGAGGCCCGTGAACGGGCCTGACAATTACAAATGTCCGCTCCCTTCTAACCCGGCGTGAACGCCGGGCCTAATACCGCCTTCGGCGGAAACGTCCGTAAACGGACGTGATTTTGCGATTCACAGGCCCATCTTACACGGTCTGGTTTGTCCGATGTCTTTCGGGGTGTAAATTTCGGACAATTTCGGCCGCTCACAGTATAACCGATCCGCCGACGAAAACAGGACGGCAGTGCAACCGCCGCTCCGGCTCGAGCGTTGCACTGCCGCCCTGTATAATTTTTTCAGCGGCTTCCGTTCCGCCGTTTATTGTATTCCAGACCTCACGGGCTGGACGAGCCGGAATTGGCCAGTGCCACGGGCACGGCAATCGCGGTTGCGATCAGGCCGGCGATGACGATCGGATTGCTGAGAAACATTTTCAATCCGCCGCCTCCGCCGTATCCACCCTGGGTGTATACGATGGCGTCCTTTTGAGCCGAAGGCGGCGCCGTGTTGGCCGCCCACATCCGGTAGACGCCTTGCCCCTGTGCGGCGGCAAGTTGGTAAACGCCGCCTCGCAGGCCCTTAACGCTGAATCGCCCACCGTCGGTGGTTGTGGTGCGGATGACCTCCTGATTCTGGGTTTTCACCGAGACAGGAACGCCTGCCACACCGCTTCCTTGCAGATCGACGACCTGCCCGTGCAACACTCCGCCATCGGTCAAGGCAATGTCCACGACCGGGGGCGTGGGTGTCGGCGAGGCGGCGAAGGCCACCTGCGGTAGACATAGCCCCACCGTTGCCAGCGAGATCATTGCGTTTCTAACGAGCCATCCAGTCTTCATTTTTTTCTCCCATAAAGAACGAAAAGTTTGCCCAAATATCCCAGCCGCCCAAGTCCATTCGACAATGGCGGGTTTAAGCGATCCAGGGGCTTTACATACCCCCAATAAGGTCCGAAATATCATGCTTTATATCGGCCCAGCAGCCGCGGGTTCTAAAGAAAACGTCCGGCGAAACCATCCTAAACAGGCGAACTTTTCCGGATCTCGGCATCCTGGCGACACCGCGCCGCCGCCGGCCACGATTCTCGGATTACGACAGCACAGATCAGTCGCCACGATTTCCCCGACCAATTCCCTCACGCGCCGGAATGCCCGACGGAGGATGGGCGGGCGGGTCTTGGTCCCGTGTGCATCGGTGCCGACGAAATGAACTAGACCTTGCGAGACCAGCGATTCGGCGAATTTTTGGACTTGCGAGCCGAAATCACCCGTCAGACTTCCAGCGGTCACTTGCATCAGGCAGCCGTGCTCGACCAATGGACGCAGCACGCCGGGCTGGTTGATTATGCCGCGGTTTCGTTCCGGGTGGGAAAGAATTCCGCTCAGGCCGGCGGAGGCCAATTCCCTCAGCAGACGCTCCAACGGGAAGTAGACGTCGTGTGGCAACTCGAGCAGCACGTGCCGGCGATGGTCGGCAAGCGTGACGACCTCGCCGCTACGGATTTTGTTCAACAGCCCCGGTTCGATCCGCACGTCGGCCCCCGGCAGCACGCGCAAAGGCAATCGTCGCCGGTCGAGCAGCCGTTGGAACCGGACTGTCGCCGCGCGGATCGTCTGGCCCGAGTTTCTCGCGTTGTTGCCCAATTGATGGGGCGTGGCGACGATCGTTTCGATCCCGTCGGCCACGGCCATTTCGGCCATCGCCATCGCGTCGTCCAAGGTGGACGCGCCGTCGTCCAGGCCCGGCAGCAGGTGGCAGTGGATATCGGTGAAAGGTTCGGAACGGGTCATCGTAGTTTTTCGTTTTCGAGCGCCGCGCGGCAGCGGCCGTCAAGCCGTCCTTTGAGGGCCTCGCGGAGCTTGTTTTCCACGTCGCGATTGCCCGGCGTTCGCTGCTGGCACCACCTCAAGTGCGTTTCGGCCTCGGCGTAAGATTCCTGTTTCAACAGGTCCAAGGCGAGCCGATAATGCGCGTCGTAGTTGCTCGGATTGCGTTGCAGCGCCATGCGGGCGCATCGCATCGCGTCGGCGGCGTTGCCCAGTTGGCCGTGAAGTAGATGTGCCTCCATCCAGACCCTGGCGGCCTCGACGTTGCCCAGTTCCGTCGCTTCCTCCTCCGCCTTCTTGACCCGGCAACGCGTCAGCGGTTCCAACTGCTCCGGCGGGCAACGTTTCGCGCACTCGGCGTGCAGCAACCGAAGTCCTTCCAGGTCCGGCTGGAACTCACGGATAACGTAATCGGCCACTGCCGGCAGGTCTTCGGCGGGCGTGACGGAGGTCAACTCGCCGATGATTTGCCGTTGCCGGCGGGGGCCGGAGCGAAAAGCGCGCCGCGCGTAATCCAACCATCCCCGAACGTCGCCGGCCAACAGGGCCTCGCTCGCCGCGGCCTGCAGCACGGCGCCGTCGTAAGGGCGCACTCGCAAGGCCTGCTGGAGATAGGAGTGACGGACGGCGTCGTTGCCGCCGCGGAGAAACGACAACTCGGCCAGGTAGACGTAAGCGCGGCCTTCGAGCGGGCAAAGCGACAGCGCCTTTAGGGTATGATCGAGACACTGCTGGAGATGCACCCAGTGGTCGCCCACCGCCCGCGACAACCATCCGTTGAGCGCCTCGCGCGACGGAAATCGCGATTGCAGCGCAGCGTCGCGGATGTGATTCAAGGACATCTGATTGTCGGAAGCGGCCTGCAAGGCGTCGAACAACCGGCGATGGGCTTCGGCCAGCGCTAAATGGGCTTTAACGTGAGTCGGCGACCAGCGCACGACGTTCTCCAAGCAAGCGATCCACCGCCGTTGTATTTCCTCGTCGGCGATCTCGGGATTTTGGTCCGTTGCCGGGCGGAGTTGCATCACGTTGCGGGCGACAAAATACTCGTCCCAATACCTTTGAGCCACCGCGGGACCGGCGCGGTCGACAATCATCCACCCGCCGACGAACGTCAGCGAGACCACGACGGCCGGCCATGCCAGGCGCGAAGGGGCCAGGGGCCAGGGGCCAGGGGCCAGGGGGCCGCCGTGCCGGCGGCCGCTTAACATTTCTCCGCCCTCCGCCCTCCGCCCTCCGCCCTTCGAGAGCTGCCATACCCGTTGCGCGCAGGCGGCCAGAACGGTCGCCATCGCCATGCAGGCGGGAACGTACCAGACGAAGTCCACCAGGGCGTGGGCCAACGACGCGGCCAGGCTGCCGGCAATCGCCGCGGAGCATACCTTGTATCGCGTGGGCGCGGAGGACCGGATGCCGCCGACGCACCAGAAAACGCAAAGGCCGATCCCCGCCAGCATCAGGACCGCTCCGACGGCGCCGGTTTCCAAAAGCTCCTGTAGATAACTGTTTTCCGCGTGCGTGGAGTCGAGACGCTCGTCCGAGAACAAATCGGTGTACATCGGGTAGACCTTGCGGAAACTCCCCGCCCCGGTCCCCAGCGGCAAAAAGTCGGCGGCGGCCCCGACGGTGGCGGCCCAGATTGTTCTTCGTCCGGCCGATTGGTCGATTTTTTCCAGCGAGCCGGATGTAAGGCTTTCCAGGCGAGTGCTGACCCGCTCGTAGCCGAAAATCCCCAGCGAGGCGCCGATCAACGCGCCGGAGACGGCCAACACGGCGAGCAACCGCCCGCCCAACGACGCCGTGCGATAGCAGACCGCCGCGCAAATCGTCGCGGCGATGAACATCGCCAGGATCCCGCCCCGCGAGAGCGACAGCAGGCCGGCGAACAGGACAAGCCCCAGCGCCAAGCCCAGCATGTAGGTCGTCAATTCACCGCGGCTGATGCTGGTTCCCGGTGATCGGACCCTCTTAGCCCCAGTTCCGTGCGAGCGGCGCATGGAGTCTTGTAGCCACCAGATTAAAGGGCCGACCCCCAAGGCGAGGAATTGTGCGAAATGGTTGCGGTTGGTGAAAGTTCCCTTGGCGACCCCGGAAGCCAGCGAAAGGGGATGCTCGTAGAACCAGAGGAACTTGCCGTTGCCGCACAATAATTGCAGCACGCCCAAGGCGGCCATGATTACGGCCGTCAACGCGCACCAACGCAACAACCGCTCCACGTCCTCGATGCGCCGTATCCGCTGCACGGCCACCAAGAACAACAAGGCATAGTCGAGAAAAATGACCAAGGCCGCAAGCGTTGCGACCGGAGTGAAAGAGACGTAGGGCCAACTCCCAAGCCGCGCGGGATTGTCGCCGGCGGCGGTCCACAACGGCAGGACTTCGGCGGCGCGGGGCGTCAGTTTCGACAGCAGCCCATAAGGCAAGGGGACCGCCTGCACCATCAGCAGCAACGCTCCGAGCAGCAACAGCGGCAGCGCCGCGGTCGGCCGCCAGGCGTTGTCGTCGTCGCGGAGACATTGTCGGAGACACCAGGCCCAAGCCGCCGCCACGGCAAACACCGTCAAAGCGAGTTGTCCCAGTGCGTGTCGCCCACCCATCAACAGCGGCACGACGAATATCGATCCCGCCAGACCGCAGTCGACGACCCGCAGCAGAAGCCCCTCGATTGTTCGCCTGGTGCTTAGAACCACGAGAGCGAGCCTCCTAGGCTGACGCGGAAAAATGTTCTTATCACGTCGGCGGCGGCCGTCATGGCGGTCTGTTCGACCGAGACGGTGTCGCCGGGGGCCAAGGCTAGATTGTCTCGGCCGTTCTTCGCGGCTTGAATGCTGACTTCGATGCGGACCGGCTCGGCCGAGTTCGGCGGATGGCGGATCACCAACACCTTCTCGGCCACGGGATTGGAACAACCGCCGGCCAACGCCAAGGCGTCCAGGACGCGCAATTCCTGGTCGGGTGGATAGGGAAACTCACCCGGTTGTTTCACCAATCCGATTACATGCACCGGCGGCAACGTGCGTTTCGAGACGTGGACCACGTCGCCGTCGCTGAGGTCCGGGACCTTCATCGCGCCGACGGTGGCCGCGGCAAGGTCCACCTTTGTGACCGCGGGCGCCGCCGCCTGCTCGTAAGCGACGGGCGAAGCAGCCCCGTCGGACCCGGCCGGCGAAATGTGCGGTTGCGACATTGCCCGCGCTACACTGCGCGAGTCGGTATGGCGGATTTCCACTTCCGTGCCGGCGTCCTTGCTCAGTCCTCCGGCGGCCAGCAGCGCCGCCATCAACGAAGTCGATCCCCGCGGCAGTACGTGCGTCCCCGGCTTGTTCACCGCCCCGACCACCGTAACCTTGCTGGTGTGGCACTGCTTCATCGTCACCGTGATGCACGGATTGCGGAAGACGCCGCGGGCAATGCTCTGGGCGTTTATCAATTGTTCGGCCTGCTCGATTTCCAGGCCGCTCACGCCCATCCGGCCCACCAACGGCACGACGATGCTTCCGTCGTCAGTCACGCGGACCGGGGTAGTGGTCGTCGTGAGCTTCGAGTAATCGGTGACCATCGTCACCTCCAGCACGTCGCCCGGCTGAATGACCTCGGCGCTGATGGACTGATCGGCCAACCCCGAGAGATTGATAGCCTCGAGGTCCAGGGTAGCCGGGGCGTAGAACTCCGGCGGCAGGTTGGCGACGCGATATACGCGCCGGGCACATCCATGACCGCAACAGACGGCCGCCAACAGGAAAGCGGTCAACAAGAAAGAACCCGCGCTTCGGAAATGTCGATACTGCATAGCCGCAATCAATTGGAGAAGATGATCTCGATCGGCAAGAAGACGATACGCCACAAACAGGGCCTCGATGGTCCCATCACGAATAGGGGGCGAAGAATAACGGACAGCCGCCGAAGCCGTCAAGACCGGATTGGCCGGGAGCCCCCATTAAGCCGCGACCGGTGGTCGCGCCTGTTTGGCCTGTTTGGAGTCGTGGCGCCTGTGTGTGTTCTCTCGCACCCCAACTCGATTGATCCCCAAACGGCGTCAAACGACGCATCAGCCGGCGCGACCTTTCGGTCGCGGCTTTACGGGGGGGATCGATCCATTTACAAGGAGAAAATCACACTAGATTGGCTGCGCAAAATACGCCAACTGGGTTGCTCGGGATGTATTTTGCCAGTTCTGCCGGATTTTCCAAAGAATCGCGTTATATCACGCCGACCATTAGACCTCAGGCAGGTGTCTTGCGCGAATATGTCCGCGTCGGACGCCAAATTGTAACAAAAGTGATGGGTCTGGATGCCAGGAGTGGGGAGTATGTACTTGAAGCGACATGGTTTTCAAGTTCCGACCCCTGGACGCCTGGACCCTTTGGTTGCGGCCTCGGCTGCCTTAAGTAGGGGGGGACACCATGAGGTCTTCGTTTATGTTGTTGTTGGTTGCGTGTGTGACGATCGCGGGATGCCGAACACCGTACAGCAAGAATAACCTGCCACCAGCCAACATGCTTATGCATCCTGGTCCGGGCGTTGATGGTCCGGGTCCGGGCGTAATGATGTATCAGCCCGGCGTACCCTCGCCGGCCATGACCTCGCAGGTCGCCTTCGTCGGCCCCGAGGGAATGGCGGTATCTTGGGACGTCATGGGACCGGGTATGTTCGACTCGGAACCGATGATCTGCCCGGGCCGCTACAACTTCCCGCAGGCCGCAATCTACCGGCTGAAAATGACGAACATCCCGGGCCGGCCGGGCGTCGAGTTGTATCCCACGCTGGAAATTGGTCCGGCCATGCCGCGGACCGAGGCGTTCCTGGCGCACAACGCCATTCCGGTGCAATACACGCCGGAGGATTTCGACCAGGTCCTCAGCGGCAACTTCGTTACCAAGGTGATCTATCTACCCGATCCGGAGTATCAAGAGCTGGCCTTGGCCGGCGTGGAAACGCTGGTCAGCACGCGTCTTGATCCGGGCGTGGATCCGATCGTCGAGGCCGACCGGCGCGGAGCGATCATGGCTATCGTCCGGCTGGGCAACAAGGACCTCCAAGTGCCCGCCGACGTGATGCAGGAAGGCGAAGTGTCCACGGCCTCGTATCAATATCCGGATGGATACGAGGGTGGATACCAAGGCATGCCCACGGCGCCGATGCCGATGGGGATGCAGGTTGGCGCGCCCACGACGATGCCGAACGGTTATATCTCCGGCGTGACTGGCCCTCAATACGGCATGCCGACGTGCGGCACTCCGATCGGTCTACCCGGTCCGCCCCACGTGCCGCTGGGAATCCCCGCCGGTCTGCAAAAGCACGTCATGAAGAACCATACGCGGGTCCGGCTGCCGGAGCCGACCGAAAAGATTCGGATCGACGTGAAGCAGAAGCCGGGGTTCAGCTATCCGAAGCCGGCCAGCCACGCACGGATCGTCGAACGCACCCGCAAGGGCGTCGGATATTTCAAGCAACCCTTTTTTGACCGCCGCGAGCGGGTCACGCCGGACTGTCCGGATCAGTATTACTCCGAAGAGCAGTACCCCGAGTATTACGGAGAAGAGCGACCCGTCGAGGAATAACGGCGCACGGCGAAAACCGCCTCGGCTACCAAGCGGAATGTGAGCCGTCAACTCCAAGCCCACGGGTTGCAACCCGTGGGCTTTGTATCGGTAGGCTTTGTATCAAGCAGTCGAACGAACTCCTTTCCTGAACGACACTTGAACCAACTCGCGACAATGGTCCGATCGATCCGCTTTCTGGCGACGCAGGCGCACTGCCGTCGGTTTTTTGTCGGCAAGACGGCGGTGCTGGTGCTTTGGTGGTTGGGCGCGGCCGTCGCACTACAGGCCCAACAACCAAACGCACACTACCTGCATCACGGCGTGATGCCACCGGGAGCGATTGGCGGCCGGCAACTCCAGCGGGGAGGACCATTGCCCGGGTTCTATCAGCCGGTGGAGATCAAGGCCCCACAGGGGGTCTTGATTTCGCTGGCGGTAGACAACCAATTCGACCAGGCTATGCCGGCCCCGAGAAAGGCCGGAATGTTGATCGGAGCGGTCTATCGGTTGCGAGCGACGAACATCCGGTTGGCCGAGGGGTTGGAAGTCTTTCCCACGATCGAGATCATAGACCGAATCTACGCGCCGGCCGGCCAAAAACTACGCTTCGCCATACCCGTCGAACTGACCGAAGAGGACCTGAAGCTGGCCATCCAGGGCAAGTTTGTCACGCGGGTGATTTACCTCGAAGACCCGCGCCGCGCATTGCCGGCGCCGGACAATTCGCCGGGACAGAACTGGTTCGAGGCCGCGCCGGGCCAGGACCCGTTGGCGGTGGCCGACGGCCTGGGGCGTCCGGTGGCGATTTTGCGAATGGGCGCGAGACTGCCGGATCAGGGACTCGACGCCTCTTTCTTCTTCGGCTCGCCGCCGTTCGTGGGCTTTCCGGCGACCCCCAAAGTGAACCTCCTGCCGCCGCCCCCCGCGATGCCGAGGGGCGAGAGGCAAGGGATGGTCGGTTCACCGACCATTTCAGAAAACCAAGTGGAGCGGAGGCCATGAAGCACATCGTTCGACACCAGCCGAACGCCCGCTTATGGCCCAATCCGTGGCGGATGGCCCTGATTGCGCTCTGCGCGCTGATCCTCTGCTCTTGCCGCAGCCCGAGTAAGTTGGGTGCCACTGCTGGCTTGTCCAGCAGTGCTGGAAGCACGGTTGGACAAGCCAGCCGTGGCACCCGCGCAGCCCCACCAGACGGACGCGGAGACACGTTACCGAGAGAAGCATACACGGGCGTGCCTGCCGGAGCCGGAGTACCGATGGCTCAGCCGGATATGGAACAGGGCGTGCCGCTGCCGTATCAGCCGCAAGGCCCCTGGGCGCCGTCGGGGCTGAGCCGGCCCTGGCCCGCCGACGAGTACATACGCGATGGCGGCGACGTGGGCGTACCCGCCGACGTGAGCGGCCGAGGCGAGCTGGGCGGCTTGGAAATGGAAGACACCGTGGCGCACTACGACACGCTTGACGGTCGCACGCTGGTCGAGCCGAGCAACAAGGTATACCTCTACGCCCCGCGCTTCGGCGCCGTTCGTCAGGTGGTCGGCCTTGTGGCCCACGAAGAGCGTCAGCACATCGGCGGAGTCTACCTGCCCGAACATCTAAATTCGCCGACCACCTTGCAACTGGTGGCCGACGCGGAGCAAAATGTCCAGGCGGCGGGCGAGGCGGCCGCCCGGCCGGCCGTGGCCCTGCGCACCAGAGCGGGCGACGGCGTGATGTCGAGCGTGATCCATCCGCGGGCGTTCCAAGACGCCTTCAAGCCGTACGAGAATTTGTCGGTGGTCCGCATGGGTGTGTTCGAGGGCGCCGAAATGTCTTTCCTCGCCCGCGCTTCAGAGGCGGCAATCGCCTGGTCGCATATTCAGGCCGTCCAGGTCATTCTCGACCACACCGGCGCGATGGCCGAGGTCAAGTATGACAAGGCACTCTCGCTCTACACGGTCTCCTCGCCGCCGGGCGATCCGAAGCTGCGGCTGGTCAAGGTGGCCTCGACGCCGTTCGCCCAGCCGGGCGACGAAGTCTTCTTCACGCTCCGGTTCGACAATATCGGCAACCAACCGCTCGGCAACGTCACGATCATCGACAGCCTCAATACACGGCTCGAGTACGTGGCGGACAGCGCCCAGTGCAGCGTCGAGGCGAAGTTCTCGACCCAGCCGAACGAGGGCGACTCGATGGCGGTCCGCTGCGAACTGGCCCGACCGCTCGAACCGGGCCAAGGCGGCATTCTCCGCTTCCGCTGCCGCGTGCGATAGTCAAGACCGCCCGCTGCGGCCTTGGGTATATTCACCCGGGGCAAAACACCCTCTTCGCATGGGCGGGGTTACATGGTCCTGTAGCGTGACATTTGCGGTTCCTCAAGTTGCTCAGTGGGATCCGCAAGGTGTTTCCCCGCTTGGAATAAGGGCGCCGGAGGATTCGACCGCCTTGACACCCCACAAGCCGGCGGATATGCTTACTGGATTGTCGAAACCACGAGGCTGTTTTTCGGCTAACTTGTGGTGTCGTAAGATTTTGTAGCGTCTCGGCCGATTCGCCGTCGCCGAGCGGGGCGTGGAAGATATTCTCTAATCAGGAAATCGAATGGACCCCAACGAACTGCTTCGCATCGTTGACGCGATCCACCGCGATAAGAGTATCGACAAGGAGATCGTCTTCGAGGGCATCGAGGCGGCTCTGGTTTCGGCGGCGAAAAAACATTATGGGGAAGAGGAGGAGGTCACAGTCGCGATAGACCGCAACAGCGGTGCTATCCGGGGTAGCCACAACGGAGTGCCGATGGATACCGCCGAGATGTCCGAGCGGATCGGCGCGCAAACCGCCAAACAGGTGATGATCCAGAAGATCCGCGAGGCGGAGCGGGACGCCTTGTACTACGAGTACGACGAACTGAAGGGGCAGTTGGTCACGGGTGTGATTCAGCGATACGAAGGGGGAGCGGCCACCGTAACCCTCTCGAACGTCGAGGCAATCCTGCCGAAAGGCGAGCAAATACCCGGCGAATCGCACCATCCAAACGAGCGCGTCCGAGCCACGGTTTACGAGGTCAAGAAGGCGGGCAGCCGCGTAAAAATCATCCTCAGCCGAACCAAGCCGCAGTTGGTGCAGCGGCTCTTCGAGCAA
Source organism: Planctomycetota bacterium (assembly GCA_018897395.1). Lineage (GTDB taxonomy): Bacteria > Planctomycetota > Planctomycetia > Pirellulales > Thermoguttaceae > JAHIKV01. The sequence goes on from JAHIKV010000243.1 coordinate 13,766, forward strand.
GAGATACCCGAAATCGCCGAAGGGGTGATCGAAATTCGCGCCATTTCCCGTGAACCGGGCTATCGCACCAAAGTCGCCGTCAGCAGCACCGACCAGCGGGTGGACTGCGTGGGGGCCTGCGTCGGAGTGCGCGGCAACCGCATCAAGAACATCGTCGACGAGTTGGCCGGCGAGCGGATCGACATCGTCCGATACAGCGACGACATGCAGGCGTTGATACCCAACGCCTTGCAGCCCGCCGAGGTCGAGGAGGTGATCCTCTGCCAGATGCTTGGCCGCGCGATCGTCTTGGTCCAGGAAGACCAACTCTCGCTGGCCATCGGTCGGCGGGGCCAAAACGTCCGGCTGGCCAGCAAGCTCTGCATCTGGGACATTGAAATCATGACCCGCGAAGAGCTGGACGAGCAGATCGAACAGGCCGTGTTGGGATTTTCGTCCATCGATGGCGTGGAGCCGGAGCTGGCCGAGCGATTGGTGGGCGAGGGCTTCCTTTCCTACGACGACCTCGAGGTGATCGAGCCGGACGCCCTGATGGAAATGGGCGGACTGACCGCCGAGCAGGTGGACCATATCGTAACACAAGCCGGCGCCAAGGCCGCCGAGGCCGAAAAAGCCGCTACCGCGCAACGCCGGAAACAGCGCGAACAGGAACGGATAGATAAGTCCAAAGCGTCGGAAGAAACCGCAGAGGCCGAAGCGGTCGAGGAAACCGAAGCGGCGGCCGAGGCGGTCGAGGAAACCGAGGCGGTCGAGGAAGCCGAGGCGGTCGAGGAAACCGATGCGGCGGCCGATCAATCGGCCCGTCACGCCAACGGCGAACCGGCGGAGACCATCGAACAAGCAACTACTGAAGCGGCCGGTGAGGAAGTCGTCCAAACCGTTCCCGAGCCGTCCCGGCAGCGCCACGCGGAGACGTCCGATGACGCCATCCCTTAACGGAGAAAAAGTCCGATATCCCGATCGAACAGCGTTCCACGCCACTTACCCCAGGAACCGGCCCCGTGCCCATCCGCATTTACGCCTTAGCGAAACAACTGAAGCTCGACAGCAAGGTGCTGGTCGACATCTGCACCAAATCGGGTGTCACGGGTAAGGGGTCCGCGCTGGCCAGTCTGACCGACCAGGAGATGGAGAAGGTCACGGCCTTCATCAACAGCGGCAAGGCGGCCCGGTTCGGCGGTCCCGCCAAGGCATCGGAGGGACCTAAAGCCGCTTCCGCGCCGGCCGTCTTCCGGCGCGAGGATTATATCGCTCCGGCGGGCACGGCCACCGGCAGAGTCCCCGTGCTGCCGCCGCGGCCGTCAAAGCCTTCCGCAACCGAGAAGAAGCCGGGTGATGCGCCCTCTTCAACCGCCCCCGCCGAGAAGGAAAAAGAGAGAGAGAAGGCAGACAAGGCGCCTGCGATCAATCTGGCGCCGATGCCGACGGCGTCGAAGCCGCCGCGACGGCCGAAGAAGTCGCAGCCCGCCCCGCAGAAGCCCGACATCAAGCTCCCGTTGGACGCCATCCGCGCCGGCAAGGCCGGCACAAAGCCTCTTTCCGAGCACCTGCGCAAGCACGAGGAGAAGCGGATGGCGGCCGAATCCGCCAAGACCTCGCCACGCAAGGAATCGCCGCAAAGAAAGTCTTTGGCCGGCGGCGAGCCATCCACCTCGGGGCGAGAGCGGACGCGCCGCGGCGGTCGGCCCGCGGCGCCGGGGAGGGAAAAAGACGAAGCGGTTACCCTCGGCGGCCGCGAGCAACGACAGTTGAATCGCAAGAAGGCGGCCACCGCCCGACGCCGGAGGATGACCGGCGATGAAGAACCATCCCCGCCGGCCTTGCGGAAACGCACCCGCATCCGGCGGACAGGGGCCAACACCGCGGCGCCGCGGCGGGAAAGCGTTACCCTGACGTTGCCCTGCACGGTGCGGAGTTTCTCCGAAACCATCGGCATGCCGGCCCGCGACATCCTGGCAAAGTTGCTGGAGCTGGGAACGATGAGCAACATCGCCGCCACGCTCGACGCGGAAATGGCCGAGTTGTTGGCGGCCGAGTTGGGCGCGCAGGTCAAGTTCCAACACCCCGTGGACCTCGAACAGAAGGTCATTCAATCACTGGAAGGTGAAGACGACCCGGAAAAACTCCTGCCGCGGCCGCCTATCGTCACCTTCCTCGGCCACGTGGACCACGGCAAGACCTCGCTGTTGGACCGGATCATCGGCATCGACGTGGTCGCCCACGAAAAGGGAGGCATCACGCAACACATCCGCGCCTATCGCGTGGAGAAGGACAGCCGGACGGTGGCCTTCGTCGATACGCCGGGGCACGAGGCCTTCACCGCGATGCGCGCCCGAGGGGCAAACGTCACCGACATCGTCGTTCTGGTGGTCGCGGCCGACGACGGAGTCATGCCGCAGACCGAAGAGGCGATCAGCCACGCCAGGGCGGCCGATGTCCCTATTGTCGTGGCGCTGAACAAGATCGATCTGCCGGGCGCCAACCCCCAACGGACCTACGAACAATTGGCCGCCAACGAGTTGCTGCCGAGCGAATGGGGGGGCGAGACGGAAGTGATCCAGACCAGCGCGGCGACCGGCGAAGGGATCGACAAGCTGCTGGAAACGTTGTTGACCATTGCCGAGTTGAACGAGTACAAGGCCGACCCGGACCGCCCCGCCTGCGGAACTTGCTTGGAGGTGGAATTGCACGAAGGGCGCGGGGTAGTGGTCAAACTGTTGGTCCACAAAGGCACTTTGCGCGTGGGCGACGTGGTGGTTTGCGGCGCCGCGGTCGGCAGGGTAAAGGCCATGTACGACACGCTCGATCCGCGGCAAAAGCACGAGGAGGCCGGCCCTTCCACACCGGTCAACGTGACGGGATTGGACTGCGCCCCCGGCGCCGGCGACCGCTTCTACGTGCTGGACGACATCGCCCAGGCGCGGCAAATTGCCCAACAGCGGGCGGCCGACGCACGCCAACGCGAACTCGGCAACGTCGTGCCGCACGTCACCTTGGAAAACCTGTTTGAACGGCTCGGGCAGGAAAACCAGGTACAAACGCTCAACATCATCCTTCGCACCGACGTACGCGGCTCGATAGAGGCCATCCGCAAGGAGCTATCCAAGCTCGAGCATCCGGAGGTCAAGGTCAAGGTCTTGCAGGCCACCGTGGGCGGCATCAGCGAGGCCGACGTGCATCTGGCCCACGCCTCGGACGCGGTGATTATCGGTTTCTCGGTGGTTCCCGACGAGGGTGCTCGCAGTCTGGCCGAGAAGTTGGGCGTGCAAATCCGCCGCTACGACATCATCTACCAAGTGACCGACGACTTGAAGGCGGCCTTGGAGGGAATGCTCAAGCCGGAAAAACGAGAGCGCGACCTCGGCCGCGCGCTGGTGCAGCAGGCGTTCCACATCAGCCGCGTGGGAACGGTGGCCGGTTGCCGCGTGTTGGCCGGGACCATCCAACGCGATGCCCGCGCGCGGTTGATCCGCGAGAGCCGAGTGATCGGCGACTACCCCATCGAATCGCTGAGACGCGAGAAAGACGACGCCCGCGAAATCCGCGAAGGTTTCGAGTGCGGCATCAAACTGGTCGGATTCAACGACGTCAAGGAAGGCGACGTCCTGGAAGTGTATAAGGTCGAGGAGATCGCCAGAACGTTTTGATGTGGCTAGTGGCTAGTGGCTAGTGGTTAGTGGTTAGTGGGAAACGACACCAAGATACCGCGTTTTTTCACTGACCCCTGGCCGCTGACCACAGGTTACAAGCCTCTGGCCACTAACCACTAGCCACTAACCACTAGCCACTAGCCACTAACCACTAACGGGCAAGTGTCACAGGATTAAGGTCACCCCAAATGGTGTCAACGAGCGGTAATGTCCATGCTTTTTCTGTCTCGAAGTCTCCTCAAAACGCAAGCGAAGGAGCCTTCGAGACAGAAAAAGCATGGACCCCCACTTGGATAC
>JAHIKV010000385.1 GCA_018897395.1 Planctomycetota bacterium
CACCGGCACCATGGCGCGGCCCATCGAAAAAATCATTCCGGCCCAGACGGTTCCCGCCCGCGTGGCCTGGCAGGGCCAAGCGCCTTCCAAAGTACGCACGCTGGTGGGCGGTCAATCATTGCCGTTTACACTGGCCGCGGGTCGCGTGTGCTTCACGGTTCCTGAAATCCGGGAATATGAAGCCGTGGTTATCGAACCGTAAGTAGTTTAAGGCGGGCTAATGCCCGCTACCCAGAAAGATACTCACAAAAATGCGTATCTTTACGGGAAAGCGTCTAAAACAAAAACAGTGTGACGTTTGGCAGTAGTGGTTTTCGCCGTTGGAACTGCGAAGCAGTGTCGAAGGTGCAACTGCATTTCAAGAACAAGACGTTCGTGCAAAATCATCATTTTCTGGTGAAGGATTACATTAGGCCCCGATGCGGGGCAGGATTTAATGGATTGAAAATGAAGCCATAGCCGGCATCAAACCGGCTCTACCAGCTGCATCAAGATGTAGAGCAGGCTTTACGCCTGCTATTTGCAAGGTAGGAGAAAAACAGGCGATGGCGAGGATTGCGATCTGGCGGAGCGAACAAAACCTCTCGCACAAGGTCCTGGGCGACGACCTGCGCTGGGGGACCTGGGGTTTCTACGGGGCGCAGGAAACCTTGCGCCAGTTGGGAATCACTTTTTCCATACTGGGAGACAGTGAAATATCGGATGGACAAACAGGTGGTTGCGAGTTGATCGTTTGCCCGGACGTCCCTCTAGTGACCCCCCGACAACGCCAAACGATGGAATCGTTTCTGAATGCCGGGGGAAAAATCCTCTCGGACGGATCTTTCTCGCTCTACCGCGACGCGCGGCTCACCCCCTATCCTGACGATGACGATCTGCTGGGAATCGCGGTGCGGGCCAGGCAGATCAACCCGTACCACGACTCGGAAGAGCCCAATTTTTCCGGGCATATCGTTCAGGAATACGACCAAGGGCCGATTTTCAAGGGACTGCCACGCATCCTGCCCACTTTCGGCCGGACGCGGATTCTCGCGGCGGGAACCGCCGCTCAGGCGCGGGGCGCCTTCCACGGCAGCTTCTTCAAGGGGACATCCGGCGAACCGCTGGTGGGCGCCGCGTGCGTCCTCCATGGACACGGGACAGGACTTTCCCTTTGCGTTTCGCCTCGAATATTCCGGACCGTGGGGCTCCTGCTCTCCAGCCAGACGTCCTCTAACCTTTGGATCTCGCGGACCGAATACTTTCCTTCGGCGGACAACACCGGCGGCATCCATAGCTGGGAGCACAACGCGATCTGCCGGGCCTTGCGAGCCGCCGGTTGGGGAGGTTTTCCCCTCGGCGCTTACTACCAACGCTTAATTCTCAACCTGATTGATTTCCTCTGCCCCGACCTCCCCCGCGTGGATTTCTATCCGGACGGACGGAAGTGGGCGCTGGCGATCACCTACGATGTGGACCACGCGAGCGAGAATACATGGTTCTTCGACAGATGGAGGGAGATAAACGGAGCGCTGGGCGTCCGATCGCACGCCAGTTGGCTCTTTGAAGCGCATCTTCAGGATGCCTCCGTCTATCCCCATCCGAGCCTGGCCGAATACGACATCGCCGATCCCCGGATAAAATCGGAGATCGGCCGTCTGAAAGAGGAGGGCTACGAAGTCGGCCTGCACCACTGCCACTGGGACAGGGACATCATTGCCCGCGAAGCGAACCGCTTCAAAGAGGCCGTCGGTTTCGCCCCTCAGGGCACTCGCGGCCATTACATCATAGACGCTCCCAGCATGCTGGAAAGCCTGCAGGCCGCGGGGTTGCAATGGGACGCTTCCTGGTTCAACCACCAGGAACTGGCCACCATGGCCGGCGTGTATCATCCGGTCCATCCGCTCGATTGCGGTCGGCAAGAGCCCCTCTCCATCCTGGAACTGCCCACGTTTTACACGGAGGGCATGCAGACCTGGGACATGTACGGCCTGCATCCGCCCATCACCAACGAAAGACTCGCCGCCTCCATGGAGTTACTGAAGGGATTGGGGGGTCTCTGGGTCGTCGCCTTCCACCAGAACCTATTACCGATAAGCGAGGATATCTATCGCTACTTCGTCAGTAAAGCGAGGGAACACCAAGCTTGGATGGTTACCGGAGAAGAACTGACTCGATGGTGGCTGGCGCGTGAGCACATCCGCATTGAGCAACCCGCGAAGGATACGGTAATCGCTCGTTACGAAGGGCCGGCGGAACTGCGGAACTGCGTCGAAGGCGCAACGATGAACCTTGGATGCTGTTCGATCCCGATCAGGTTTGACAATGCCGTAAAAGTGGAAACGTAGTCTGCCGGCAAACAGGGTCAACCCGCCCATGATTGGGCGGGACGGCTACAGGAAACGGCAGATAAGGTTCGATTTTTCTGTTTCCATCATGTGCCACGGGGAGCGTCACTTTCTTTCCAGGCGCAGATCGCGGATCCACACGATACCGGTGAATCGCCCGCGGACCTGGACCTTCACGGAATGCGGTCGGACCGGCAATTCAAACGTCTGTTTCACCAGGGACCAGCCGTCCGCCCGCGGCACAGTGGGTTCTTTCACCACAAACTGAGGCCTGGTTTCCAGGATCGGCGCGCCGGAGGCGTCCGTCTCCGGCGACGGGGATTCGACCCGCAAGACCAGCGGGATCACCACAGCCAGACTGCCCGAAAAATCAGGGCTTTTTTTCACCAGCGCCTGCAGGGTTAAACGCATACCGGGTGAAACATGAATGGACGCCGAGGAAATCCATATTTCGCGCTGAGAATCTTCAGAACGCAGGATAAATCCGGGTCTTTCGTTCTCCAGCGCCGCCCAGAGCGCCTGCTGGCGATACCGGTTTCCCAAGTGCACACTCCACTTCGGGATCGCCGTTCCGGAGGCCATCGGCAGAGGGGGAAACGACAACAGATTAACGCCGGGCTCCATATCCACCGCACGCACCGCCACCAGATCGCTTCCGGGAACGTCGGACTCCGGATGAATCTGCCGCATCCAGATCCACCCTCCGAACCCGGCCATCATGATCAGGAAAGCCACCAAGCCGATCACCAGCCTTTTCCACCACCGGACCCGACGCCGAAGCGTATCAAGATACTGAACCGGAGTAACATTTTGAACCGCCTTGTCGGCGTTGGCCGGCGGATTAAAGGGGATCATTTCCCGCAGGGGCGGACGCCCCGGACGCGGATCATCATCCAAAAAGGGACTGGTGGCCAAAGGTATGTCGGCTGCACGGAGGGCGTCGCGATAGGCATCCAGATCGAAGGGAATCCGGCGCCAGAAGACGGACTTGGATTCCGTGTCATAAATACAGTAGGACGCGCGGGAATCCCAGTCGCGGGGCTGGCCCACGGAACCGACATTGACCAGGAACCGTTTCCCCGGCTCCAGCGTGAAATCTTCCGGCGCGATCATGCGCGGGGTCCCGCTCTGGCCGACCACGGCAATGCACGGTCGATGCGTATGGCCGACAAACAGCAGAGGATCGTCCACGGCCCCCCACCCCGGCAAGGCCTCCTCCGGCTCCAAAACATAGCGGAAACACGCGGGATCGCCAAATTCGCCGTGCGCACAACGAAACCCGGGGCCGGCCAGTGTCAGGGGTATATTCGATAAAAACCGGATCGCGGGCGGACCCACCCGTCCGGCTGTCCATTGGATCATGTCCCGGGCACAGTCGGTAAATAACGAGGTGTCCAACATCCCGCATAACGCCGCGTCATGATTGCCCAGGACAAAATAATCCACCGTGGTATAAAGGGATTCCAACACTTCCTGCGGATTGGGCCCGTATCCGACGTTATCCCCCAGGCAAATCACTTTGTCGACCGCCATACTGCGAATATCCAGCCAGACGGCTTTCCAAGCCTGATGGTTGGCATGAATGTCCGACACGATGGCATATCTCATGGCGCAGTCTCCGGGGTTTCCGACATCGCGCGGCGATACGCCTGGCGGCGCATTTCATCGAAGGGCGCCAAGCCGGCCCGCTGCCACTGATCCACGGTTCCCGTTGTGCCGCTCGTCTCTACAAGGCGCGTCCAAATCAGGTCGGCCAGGCGTTCAAAGGCCACGGCCCGGTCTTCCTCTCCGCGGGCCGCCCGGACATAAGACTGAACCAGGAAACCTTCGATCAGAGCCACAGCGTCGCGGAGCGGCGTTGCCCTGATACTGAGATTCAGACTCTGGAGCATGAAATCATCAAAGGACAGAGCGGCATCGGGGTCCGGCTGCTGGAAAGTCAACTGCTGATACAGATCCCGGGCTTCGGCAATGCGGCCGTAGGCGAACAGAATCACCGCGGCTTCCCCAAGAAAATTGGCGTAGGACAGGCGCAAGGTAGCTTCACCCGGATGGCGGCGCATTGACTCCTGGTACATTTTTATTACGCGCGGCAGAAGCTCAAGGTCGGGCACGGTCAGATACAGACCGGTCCGGGCGTCCAGGATCAGGCGGCCATGGCGGAAAGATTCCGCCATGCACTGGCACAGCATATGGTCGCAACCCAGAGCACTCCGCGGCGTCACCGCGACCCGGCATCCGCGATACGCCCAGTAAATGGCATGGGTGGCCGGCAAGCGCCAATCGAGGGGGCCATAATCCCGGTCAATCGCTGCCATGACGGCCGGATCGAGTTTGAATTCATCCTTCATGCGAATCAGGCGCGGATCCCGCAGAGCCGCCGAATAATCGGGACGGGACCCGTCGAACAGACTTGCCATGTCCTGCACTAATTTCCATTTATAAGCGGGATGCGCCGGGTCCAGGTAATGACCGATCTTATGCTGGTACATCCAGCCCAGTTCGCGATGAAGATCGGCGCTGTTCGGATTATACTTCAAACCCTCATCGCGAAGCAGGCGAATGCCGTTGTTGACCCAGCGCCACCGGTCTTCCGGGTCCGGGAAGCGGTCACTGATATTGTAGGCCAGGTTCCAGGCATTAAACGCCCAGACGGTGATGAAACGGGGTTCCAGCTTGGTGATCCAATCGGCCAGTTGGGTCAGTTCGAAGACATTCCCTTCTTCCTGGAGCCGGATCGCCCGGATCCAGAGCAGATCGGCAATTATCCCGCGGAACCCGCCAAGGGCCACGGTCGTGAACACGACCAGCGGCGGCGACCGGTCAAGGGATACGGCCGTTTCCCGTCCCCGCTCGGTCCGCCATTCCAGGAGAGACTCATGCACACGGGCCGCGCCCCACAGACAGGCCAGGCCCAGGACCAGCAATAAAATGGAAATCGCAGATTTCATAATTAAATGTATAGGAATTTCGGTTCAATCATGCGGTTCTACCGAACCGCCACTATCCGTCAGCCGACGGATTGTAGAGGCCGTTCGATAGAACGGCAAAGTTGCCGAAGACCTAATTAAAAAATTTAAATTAAAAAAAACCCGGCAGGTCGGTGTTCTGTGTTCAGGATATGACTCGCCATACTCGCTGGTTGCCTCATGATGGCCCACCCACCGTTCAATCCGCCGGTAATCCGAGTTCCCGCCGGCGGAACAACCAAGCGCCCGCCAGGGCCAGGATACCGGCATACACGCAGGCCAGCATCAGCCACGCCTTGCCCACCAGTCCCCAGGAAATCAGCATGCCGCCCGGCAGAAAATCCAGCGGATCCAATCGTTCCAGCGACGGCATCAGCGCATTCAACGCCACAAACACGACTTGAATAAACTTCGCACCCAGCCGGATGACCGGGCCGGCGGAATCCTCGTTTATCATATCAACCCATCCGCCGGCCACGACCTGCTGCATCCAGCGATTGACAACAGACACCAGCAGCAAGGCCAGTGAGACAAAAACCGCCACGGGAAATGAAAACACCACCCCGGCGGTCAGGCCGAGCGCGGAAAAGAACGCCAGCCGCGCCAGCACCATCAACAAGGCGCGCAGATAATTAGCCTCAAACCGGCTTTCATGAATCTGCAGTTTTACGCTGTCGGCGGCATCAAACAGGATGGTAACCGGAGTTGTTTCCTCCGTATTCAGATAACTCACATTCAGCCGGCGCGCGCCGGCCGGCACGGGAACCTTGAACGCATAGACCTGGTTCGCCGCGCCGGAAACCGGATACCGGAGCAGGCCGGATCCGCCGTCACTGCCGATCAGCCAGAGGCCGGCCACCGGCGCCGGATGATCCGGTCGCGACGTCACAAAATGAAACTGCAGGAACACAGAATCGCCGGCGCGCGCCCGCGCCGGCAGATTAAATTCCCATTGCCCGGCCTTCCCCGGCGCGACCGGCGGATGGCGCTCGCGGCGAAGCGGGGCTTTTCCCTGCTCTTCCGGCAATACATCACTGCGGGCGACCAGAATCTCCTCCCGGAGCCTGACCCGGTCAGCTTCCGACAGGAGCGAGGGCCGGGTCGTCCACAGCAAAAGACCCAGGATCATGGCGCCGGTCAGCGCCAGCAACACGATATTGATGACCATCAGACCCAGCCATTTTCCCAGCCAGAGTTCCAGTGCGCCCACCGGTTTGACGGCCACCAGCTGAATCTGACGTCCTTCCACCTCAAGCGAGACCGCGCCCGCGCCGGCCCATACCGCCATGACGGATAGCAACGCCACGGCCAGGCCCAGGGTGTATTGCAGAAACAATTGAACCTGGCCGGCCAGGGTGCCGTCGCTTTTCATGATCAGCGGCAACCCGAGGATGCCGCCCATGACCAGAATCACCAGAAGCGCAAACACCTTGGACCGTACGGCGGAACGCAGGGTCAATCCGGCAATGGCCAGAATTCTATTCATGGCGCTCTTTCTCGGCCGCGTCCTCCGCGGATTTCTGAAACAGGTAATCGGCAACACCCGACGTCGGCGCCACGCCGGTGTACGTCGGGGCCTGTTGCCGGGCCCGCTCCACCGCATTCAGGAAGAATTCTTCCAAAGTCCGCTTGGGATGATCCACGTCCGGCGTCACGCCGGTGTCATGCTGGAGAGAAGCCAGGACTTTATCGAGCAGGTCGGGCGCCAGGACAGGAAACACCAGGCGATAGCTTTCGCGCCGCTCTAAAAGGTCCCGCACCGCGCCCTGGACAATAATCGCGCCGTCGCACAGGATGGCCACGCGGTCGCAGATATCCTCCATATCCGCCAGCAAGTGGGAAGAAAGCAGAACGGTTTTGCCGCGCCGGGCGAGAGTCAGGATCAGGTCCTTGACCTGGCGGCAACCAACCGGGTCCAGACCGGAGGTGGGCTCATCCAGCACAACCAGGTCCGGATCGTTAATCAGCGCCTGGGCCAGGCCGATGCGGCGCAGCATGCCTTTTGAAAATTCGCCGACCTGGCGGCGCCGCGCATGGCTCAATCCCACCATAGCAAGCAACTGGTCGATACGCGCCCGGCGTTCCGAACGGCTGAGGTCAAACAAGCCGGCGTAGAAATAGAGAATTTCTTCGGCCGTCAGGTAAGGGTAGAGGCTGGATTCTTCCGGAAGATATCCGATGCGCTCCTTGGACCGCACATGCCGCGGGGACAGACCGAACACCCGCAAACTACCGCCGGTGGGAACCAACAGGCCCAGAATCATCTTCAAGATGGTGCTTTTGCCGGAACCGTTGGGACCCAGCAGGCCGAAAATCTTGCCCGGCATGACCTCAAAATCCACGCCATTCACCGCCCGGACCTTGGGTCGATGCCAGAAATCCCGGAATATTTTGGTCAAAGCCTCGGCTTGGACCACGGGGGATAATGGCGCTGTTGCCTGAACCATAACGATCTCCTCGCTTCCCTGGAATCAGCCGCTCCAGGTATTTCTGAGGATTAAACCACAAATTGCCCGAACGGGCAACACCCCTCCCCTATCCAATAATCCGCACGTAACACGCGCGGATTTGGGCCTGTCGTGCAGCAATCCACGCTCCCCGCACGGGGAGCGACGCGACTGGACTATCCATACTCGCACCAGCCGAATGTTTCAATCCACGCTCCCCGCACGGGGAGCGACACGCGCCCGGCGGGACCGGGCATAAGGAGGAGTAAGTTTCAATCCACGCTCCCCGCGCGGGGAGCGACTTTACGACCACGGCGGGATGTCCCGTCTGGACGATGTTTCAATCCACGCTCCCCGCGCGGGGAGCGACTGAGGCGCATCCAAAGGATGTGCGCTCCTTGTCTGTTTCAATCCACGCTCCCCGCACGGGGAGCGACCACGCCGCCAGACTTCCCCTACAGCGTGCCGGAAGTTTCAATCCACGCTCCCCGCACGGGGAGCGACGGACTCACGGTTATGAGATACGGCGCAAAAACTGTTTCAATCCACGCTCCCCGCGCGGGGAGCGACGGCGCCGCTCCTACTCCCCTCTTCTCTTCTTCTGTTTCAATCCACGCTCCCCGCGCGGGGAGCGACGCGGAGCATCCGTTTTCTTTTCCGTTGGCATGGCGTTTCAATCCACGCTCCCCGCGCGGGGAGCGACCGTGGTGATTCCGGGTTGATGTGGGCCGGAGATGTTTCAATCCACGCTCCCCGCGCGGGGAGCGACAGCAGATCATGGTCTGGCAGAATTTTAGGATTGTTTCAATCCACGCTCCCCGCGCGGGGAGCGACCGACGAAGCGCGGTCCATGCTCCAGCAAAATGTTGTTTCAATCCACGCTCCCCGCGCGGGGAGCGACCGGGTCAATCGGCGTTTATATGGCCTGGCTTGACGTTTCAATCCACGCTCCCCGCGCGGGGAGCGACCTGTCCCGCCGTGACCACCAGCGAGTCCGTCCCGGTTTCAATCCACGCTCCCCGCGCGGGGAGCGACGGATAAGGAGACCATGGAGACCATAAGCAATCTGTTTCAATCCACGCTCCCCGCGCGGGGAGCGACGCGTTAGAATGCCCCCCCGGCAAATGTTGGATAGTTTCAATCCACGCTCCCCGCGCGGGGAGCGACGCGCCGGAGCTATGCGCGGCAACCAGGGCTTTTGTTTCAATCCACGCTCCCCGCGCGGGGAGCGACGATGGACCCGGCACTTTTTTCTCAGGAAGAATCCGTTTCAATCCACGCTCCCCGCGCGGGGAGCGACAAAGGGAGGATCGAAAAATGACAGACAAGGAACGTTTCAATCCACGCTCCCCGCGCGGGGAGCGACATTGACGCAGCAAAGAAATGTTTAGAAGATGAAGTTTCAATCCACGCTCCCCGCGCGGGGAGCGACATGACGCTCTGCGTTTGGAGGATGGTCCGATCTGGTTTCAATCCACGCTCCCCGCGCGGGGAGCGACCAAAAATGTCCAGCAATTGCTCCGCCGCAAAGACGTTTCAATCCACGCTCCCCGCGCGGGGAGCGACACCCAAAACTAGGTGAACCATCCTTTAAGTCATGTTTCAATCCACGCTCCCCGCGCGGGGAGCGACGCAGACGATTAAGGCAGTTGCGATAATGAAAACGTTTCAATCCACGCTCCCCGCGCGGGGAGCGACTGTCCCGAAGACCGGGGATGACGCCTGGCGTTGTTTCAATCCACGCTCCCCGCGCGGGGAGCGACGTGGATCGCGGCAAGCAATGGAGTTGTTTATGAGTTTCAATCCACGCTCCCCGCGCGGGGAGCGACGTATATGTTTGCCGTCCGGGTGGCCTTTGAATGTTTCAATCCACGCTCCCCGCGCGGGGAGCGACAAACACCGATTGACCCGATTGACGCCGATTGGCTGTTTCAATCCACGCTCCCCGCGCGGGGAGCGACTGTACATGCCGTTGCTGACGCCAGTGTAACATTGTTTCAATCCACGCTCCCCGCGCGGGGAGCGACGAACGAGTTGGAAGTAATCGCGAAGGAAACATCGTTTCAATCCACGCTCCCCGCGCGGGGAGCGACGTAAAGCGAGTGTTTCACCGTTTGTATGATTTTGTTTCAATCCACGCTCCCCGCGCGGGGAGCGACTGTGTACTGGGCAATTACTGGAAATTCCGATGATGTTTCAATCCACGCTCCCCGCGCGGGGAGCGACACATAAACTCCTGTCAGCAGTCTTTGTTTTGCTGTTTCAATCCACGCTCCCCGCGCGGGGAGCGACCTGGTCGTGATCTTGGAGCCAGGTGATATTCTGTTTCAATCCACGCTCCCCGCGCGGGGAGCGACCCTGCAGATTGGTCGTAGTGAGAGTGCCGACGTTGTTTCAATCCACGCTCCCCGCGCGGGGAGCGACCGCCGGCTGACCTGGTGGAGATCGTCGATCATGGGTTTCAATCCACGCTCCCCGCGCGGGGAGCGACTCGAGGGAATTCGGGGTGTTTTTCCGATTTTCCCGTTTCAATCCACGCTCCCCGCGCGGGGAGCGACATATTAGATGCTTTAAAAATGCCGGGGCGCACGCGTTTCAATCCACGCTCCCCGCGCGGGGAGCGACTGATCCCGCGTCATCCGCCGCCACTTTCCACGTCGTTTCAATCCACGCTCCCCGCGCGGGGAGCGACTGATCCAGCGTCATCCGCCGCCACTTTCCGCGTCGTTTCAATCCACGCTCCCCGCGCGGGGAGCGACGCCCCAGGAGTAATACTCTGTGCCGGTATGGATGTTTCAATCCACGCTCCCCGCGCGGGGAGCGACTCATAAACGGGTAAAAGACCCTCATAAACGGGTGGCAAGGGGTAAAGCGTATGGCGATGTGTCTAGAATGTGGAAAGGCTTTTGAGCCGATCAAGCCGAATCAGAAGTTCTGCCCTGGTGGGATCTGTCGGTCAAAATGGAATAACAAGAAGTTGTTGTCAGGCATTCACATTTCGCCGCGACTGCGCGATCAGCTACAATCCGTGGCCGATGCCCAGGGGATACCAATCGACGAAATGGCAAACGTGATGTTGGCGAAGGTTTTGAATCCGGATGGGCGTCCACTGGACGACGCGGATATTTACGGGAAATGAAAAATAGGCACACACAAGAATAAGGAGACAGTATGCACTACGCAAACGGAAGAGAAGCAAAGGTCGGGGATGAGGTTGTCGGGAGGAATGTCAGCGGCGAGCCGGTGGCCGGTGTGCTGGTTGATCTGAGGGCCGAGTCGGACACATGCAACGGCAATGTGATCCTGACCGGAGCGCCGAAGCACTGCGTCACGATCAAGAACTGTCTGCATGTTGAGGACGCCTTCGCGGAAAATCAAAAGAAGGTTCAGCGATTGCTGGAATTGCTGGCAAGGTGCAACGGTGTTCTGGTAGCACATGGCTACGACGAGAACGAAGGAATCCGAAAAGAGGTTGAGGATGAACTGGGTTATACATAAACCGATTGTTGGCGAAACCGTAAAGCGACTGAGCCGTCGCCTCCGATCCCTTGTTGGCCCATTGCCGGGGGGAACTCGGCGCATGATGCACCAGATGAAAGGAAAGAAACATGCCGAATAATTCAGAGCAAGCACCCTGCATTTCGTTGTTGGCCGATCTTCGCGCTCATCTATGGGCGCGGTGTGAAAACGCCTACATAGAAATGATTTCAGTCGCCCGCCGCGACGAATCGCTCGGATGGGAGATCAAGGTTAAGCGCGGAGAGTTCGGGCGCAAGGAATTGGACTCGCACGCCAAGATGGGCGAACTGCTCGGGCGGCATCGTGCGCTTGCCGAAGCGTGCTGCGAGATCGACGAGGTATTGAAGGCCAACGCCCGGGAGGTAGTACAGTGAGAGCAAGAAAGGACAGGAGACTTTGCAGAACGTGCGTCTCCTATTATCAGGAACGGTATGGGTATTGCGTGCTAACTGGGGAGCGCGTGCAAGGGCATATCGGCGGGTGGCCGTGCTGGAAACGTCGATCCAAGAAGTCCAACGCCCCGCGTCAGCCTGAGCCGGCTTCCGGCGATAGGCTGCACGCGGATGTTGGCGGAAAGGTGGAGCGATGAAAACAAAGACAGTATGGG
The DNA here is from genome assembly GCA_018897395.1 of Planctomycetota bacterium. GTDB lineage: Bacteria > Planctomycetota > Planctomycetia > Pirellulales > Thermoguttaceae > JAHIKV01. The sequence goes on from JAHIKV010000385.1 coordinate 11,870, forward strand.
TGCCAGTCTACAAATGCGAACGGTGCGGTGTGGAAATCACAACCGTTGAACCGAGATATAACGACTATGGGATGAGCCAATTCCCAGATGTGGATGCACCGCTCGTCATCGCGCACAAGTGCAAGTCGGGTGTGGTGGGGCGTGCCCGTCTAGTGGGACTGAACAAACTCGCCAACGTCAAGCATGAGGGTCAAGCATGACAAGCGAAGCGCGGAATGATTGTAACCTCGATGCTCTTGTTGGTTTTCTGTGTGAGGTTATCGCGTGGACGCTTTATGGGCTGTCCCGCGTCAGACTCGCCCCGCGCCCCTGCTACACGTCGAGCATTGCGGAGTGCAAGACCTGCGGATACCGGATGGACCGCAACGGATTCCCGCGCTTCCCGCTCTATCGTCTTGCGCGAGAGTTCGAGGCAGAGATTGAGCAAAGCCGTCGCCTCCGATCCCTGGCTGGAAATCGGGTGAAATGTATGGCATGCGGCCATGACATTCACTCCGACCATTTTGCCGGGGTGTTCGGGGGTGATTTCTACTGTGACGCCATCCCGTGTTTGCTCGCGCTATCAGATCGTATTTCCAACAGTGTGATATGCAAAAGCGAGAAAGATTTATATTGACTCTAGTAAGAAAAAAAATCGCCCCAAGAAGGGAGTGCTGACCATGTCTTGGATTGAAAGTCATCAAGAATTACTGAATCATCCCAAGGTGTTCGACCTTGCCGAGTTGATGGGGTGGAACAACCATGAAACCATTGGCCGGCTTCATGCATTCTGGTGGTGGTGCCTGTCGTATGCCCAAGATGGAGATTTAAGCAGGTTCAGAAATAGCCAGATCGCCGCGTCTGCCGGGGTGCAGCACGAAAAGGCAGACAAGTGCGTAGCGTCCATGATCAGCGCAAAATGGATAGATAAGCAAAACGGCAAGGCTTATGTCCATGACTGGTGGGACTATGCCGGCCGATATTTACAGGGAAAATACAGCAAAGAGCCGGACAAATGGAGGAAGATTCAGGATCATTACAGAAAGGTTGCAGGAAACCTACAGGAAACCATACGGAATCCGAACACACCTCTACCTACCTCTACCTACCTACCTACCTTACCGGAGGAGGGGGAGCCAACAGACCCGCCGCCCCCTGATGGAGGAATACTCGACCTGTGCAATCAGATCCGGAACTGTCGGCCGGAGTTTGGGAAGCTCAACCAGATGGGCTTGGAGAACGCATTGAAGGGGATACCACTCGATGATGCGCGCCGGGTAGTTGGGGAGTTCTGCGCCAACATGCTCGATGCGCTGAAGCTACCTGATAACCCGATTGCCCTGTTGAATGGATATGTGCGCAAGGCGGGGAAGCCAACACAGAAGGATCGGGAACTGTTCCCTGGCGAGGCCATAAAGTTGCTGGAAGAATTGCGCGCGCAAAAGGAAAGGCTTGTCAATCGATTCGGAAAAGAGGATAACCATCGTATGACCATCCGGGCGGATAAACAGGTGGAGTATGATCAGTTGTGCGCGAAGATCAGGATCTTGGAGGGGAAGGTCAGGGGGATGGTATGATTATGCTGCATAGGCCCCCCCACCGCAAGGTTCTTCCACGGGATAGGCGGGCACAGGTTCACGAAGACACCTTTTTAAATAATTATGACATAAAATCACGAGATCACCATGAAACGCAAGCAAAAAAAGCCGGTTAATAAGGGTGGAGGGTATCCCGGTCCAAGGGATCCCGTAACTGGCATGACCCCCCGCCAGATAGTTGACACCCGCCGTGGGCAATTACTTGCCATCCAGATCGCCAAAGAGCGGGCTGCACTGGTGCTCAAATCAGAGGTTGATGCGGGTATGCGCGAATGTTCCAGCGTAATCGGATCTGATCTATTCGGTGCCCTGCCCTCACGATTGGCAACCGTATTGGGTGGTGGAAAGCATACGGCAGAGCAGGTGCGACAGGCCTCCCTTGAGATCATAAGCGAAATGGTGCGTAATTGGATTCAGGCAGAAATCATACCAAAGGAATCAAAACCGAATGAAAGCACTAACCCATATTGACGCAAAAGGTAGAACAGATGCGTTTCGTGTTTTGAAGTGCGAATATTGTGAATTGATTATCAGCGGGCGTATACGCCGAGAACGGCGTTTTTGTTCACGGCATTGTGCTGGCAGGGCTGGTCGCCCAAAACTTGTTAATTATATTTGCGCGTTTTGCAAGCAACAGTTTAGTCGTCCTGCTTCTTGGGGAATAATAAAATATTGCTCTCATTCTTGTCATCAGAGCGATCGCTGGAAACACGTGGTCCGATTGAGTCCGCCAAACGAACGGCAATGCGCAAAATGCAAAACCACTTTTGCCGCAACGCGCGAGCATTTCGGCCCAACAAAAGGCGGGCGCGGAGGGCTTAAATCGGAATGCCGTGCTTGCAGCAGGTTGCGTCACACTCAATGGAACAAAACGCGGGTAGTTACTTCAGCGCAACGCGAACGCGCTCGATTGCTGGCCAGAATACACGCGCAAAACAGGAGGTCTAAATTGGTGGGTAGCGGCCACGGCATCCGCCACGGTGTTGAAAATATTAAAAGACTATGGAAAGAACAGGATGGGTGCTGCGCGTATTGTAACAACCGACTAGATAAATATCACATTGACCATATCATACCGCTCGCTCGCGGAGGAAAGCATCTTCCGGAAAACTGGTGTCTTAGTTGTCCTGATTGTAATTATAAAAAGCA
>JAHIKV010000366.1 GCA_018897395.1 Planctomycetota bacterium
ATGGCTGATCACTACTCTCCTCTGCCTATCTCAACTCGTCATCATCCTTCCCGCCAGCGCCGCGCCCCGATTCGCCACACTGGGCGACGCAAGCGAGAACTTCGTGCGCGTGACCAACAACACGACTTCGGACCAGAACCCCGCCATCGTACGCGCCAGTGATGGGAAGCTCTGGGTTGTCTGGGACTCGGATCGCTCAGGAAACCGGGACCTCTGGTATAAGACCAGTCTCAACAGTGGCGCAAGCTGGTCCGCTGCGACCCGCCTAACAGATCACCAGGAGTCGGACCTCTGTCCATCCATCATGGAGACGAGCGACGGGGACATCTGGGTAACATGGTACTCGAATCGAACCGGTAATTGGGACATCTTCTACAGGCACACGTCCGACAGCGGTAGCAACTGGTCAAGTGACGAACAACTCACTACTGACGCGCTATGGGACATGGAACCATCCATAACCGAGGCAGCGGACAACAGCATCTGGATCACCTGGTGCTCCTATCGCGCGGGCAATTGGGAAGTGTGGGCCAGGAGCACATCCAACGGAGGGACGAGCTGGTCTGATCCCATTCGCATCACCACGAACAATGCCTGGGACTACGATCCAACCATTATGGTAGCCAACGATGGCACCTTCTGGATCGTTTGGTACTCGGAGCGCTCTGGCAACCGCGACCTTTGGTATAAGACCAGTGCCAACGGGGTGACCTGGTCAGCAGCAACACGTTTGACAACCGATGCAGGCGCTGATCAGAACCCTTCAGTAACCCAAACCGGCGATAGCACTATCTGGGTGGCCTGGCATTCTAATCGAGATGGTCACACCGACATCTGGTACAAGTCCACATCGAATGGAGGCACAACCTGGAGCGGAGAGACTCGCTACACCATGTTCACCGGCAACGACGAAGCAGTGGGGCTAGTCAGCATGGCGGGAAACGAGCCGGGGTTCGTCTGGCACACCGATCGCTACGGACAAGACGACATCTTCTTTGGCATCCGGGGCACCCACGGAGATCTCAATCCACCGCCGCACGTGGATGAGCATGAGTACTCCCCTTCACCTATACCCCTGTCCGATGACGTGATCTCCATCCGGGCCAAACCCAGCGACGACACCAGCGTCACCGGCGTGCAATTGGTCTGGTCGGTCAACTCCATCCCCTATCCAAATCGTCAGATGTACGATGACGGGGCTCACGGAGATAATCTTGCCGGGGACGGGTGGTACGGCACGCAAATCGGCCCATTGGCTGCCGACTCCGTGGTCAAGTACCAGATACGCGTGACCGACAGCAATGGCAACGTCGTGGTCGCTCCCGTGCCATCAACCGAGTTCCAGGTTCTGGGGCCGCTGGTTCGCTCCGCAAACATCCTTCTGGTCCTCGATGCGTACGGAGCTGATACTGACTGGTTCGCTACTTATTACACAGCAGTCCTACAGGCACTGGGGCGCAGCCACGATATCTGGGACACGGCTACGCGAGGACCCATCGATACAGAAACCCTGAATCAGTACATCGACGACGCCGTTACGATCTGGTCTGTGCCAACGTTCGGATACCTGTGCACCAGTGAACCACAGACTACCGTCATGGGCTACTTGGACGCGGGTGGCAAACTGTTCGTCACAGGCCAGGACGTTGGCGACTATCTGGCAGCCACGACCCTGCTCAACGACTACCTGCACGCCTCATTGGTAGTGCCCAATACCGGCATGACCTCCTTGCAGGGAGTGACTGGCGATCCCATCTCCAATGGCCTGACCCTCTCTGTCGCGGGGGGCGATGGCGCCGACAACCAGTGGAGTCCCGACGAAGTCGATCCTATTACACCAGCAGAGACGGTATTCACCTACTCCGAATCCGCAGGCAGTCCAAACCGCGGGGCTTCCGCTGAGTCAAAGTCACAGCACGCGGCCCCTCGTGTCCCATACCATATGCCACTCGCCACTTCTCTGCGGCGAGTGCGCCCCCCAGCACCGGATGGGATAGTCTCCAGTGGAACCGCTGCCCTGCGAGTCCACACTTCTGACTACAAGATCGTCTACTTCGCCTTCGGCTTCGAAGGTGTCAACTCAACAACCGACCGCCAGA
>JAHIKV010000244.1 GCA_018897395.1 Planctomycetota bacterium
GCCACAGGCTCCGCTTGGTCGCCCACGCCTTGTCTCCACCACAACGCGGGCAGCGGAACCCGTTCGGCCAACGCAGCCGGGAGAGGTACTCTCGGCAAGCCTCCTCCGAGGCAAACATCGCTTCAAATTCCATCAGATTCCCGGGAAACTCCTCCATACCCCAAAACACTATATGTTGGGGGTACTGGAGTCAAGGGGATAACCATAATTCACAAATATCTCGCCACGTCACTTCCCGATGCAGAATCGGCTGAATATCCGATCGAGCACGTCGTCGGTGTAGACCGCGCCGACAACCTTGCCCAACTCGTCCAGGGCAATGCGAATCTCAGCGGCCGCCAATTCGTCTTGCCCCACCCGAGCCACGCGCCGGGCACGCTCGATGCACCGGCCGGCAAGCCGGAGCGAGTCGCGGCAACGCACGGCCGTCTCGGCGACCACCTCGGACCGAGTGGCTCGCGCGGCCAAAACCTTCCGACGCAATTCGCCACGCAACCAGTCGATCCCCTCGCCGGTTACGCTGCTGGTCCGCGGGGCGGGGCAATTGTGGTCTAGGCCGCCGGGTACGTCGCATTTCGTGAATACGACGATCCGCCGCCGGTCGGTCCCGACGTGCAGTTGACCGCGTTCCCAATCGTCCGGCGGGCGTGTCGAGTCGATGCACAACACTTGAACGTCCGCCGCGGCGTGTTGTTCGGCGGCGGCGGATTGGGAGGCGGATTCTATGTCGGGCGAAACCGCAAGCGGATCCATTGAATGGCCGGTGATTGAATGGCCGGTGAACCGGCCATCCCTTTCTTCTTTTTCTCCCCACTCTCCACTCTCCACTCTCCACTCTCCACTCATTCCCGCCGTGTCGATCAACAGGCACTTCACTCCCTCTAGGTCGAGTTCGGCGATCAGATAATCCCGCGTGGTGCCGGGCAGATCGCAGACCAGCGCGGCGCGGTCTTCCGCCAGGGCGTTGAAGAGGCTGCTCTTGCCGGCGTTTGGGCGTCCAAAGAGGACGGCCCTTTCCGCGACGGCCGAGTCGTCGCGGAAGACCATTTGTGCGAGTGTATCCGCGATTTGCTTCCTTGCCTCGGCCAACCGCGAGAGCAACTCGTCGCGAGCGATGAAGGGGATATCTTCGTCGGCGAAATCGAAGCCCGCCTCGAGGTGCGACAGCAGATCGAGCAGCGATTCACGCAGCTCGTGTAGGGGCCGCGCCAGTCCGCCGGCCAGTTGCCGCAGGGCGACGTTTAGTTCGCGCGGATCGGCGGCCTCGATCACCCCCAAGACGGCCTCTGCCTGGCTGAGATCGATCCGACCGGCCAGAAACGCCCGCAAGGTGAACTCACCCGGCCCGGCCAATCGGGCACCGGCCGCAGTGAGCGAACGCAGCACGAGTTGCAGCAGCGGCGGAGAACCGATCGCGTGGATTTCGACCACCGGCTGGCCGGTGTAGCTCCGCGCGTTGGGCCAAAGATACGCATCGCAGGGCAACGTCGAGTCGAGATCGGGCAGACGGAGCGTTCCGGTAGCCGCGAGTGGATGGGGCGGTTCGACAAGCGGCTGCCGGTCGTCGCCTTGGAAAAACCGCGCGACGCATTGGAACGCTTTTGGTCCGCCGACGCGCACGATCCCGCGGGCCGCGCCTCCCGGCGGCGAAGCGACGGCGGCGATAGTGTCGTCCAAGGGGTACATTTCAAAGACGCGGAGCGTCGGAAACGGTAGGTTCCCACGCGGAGCGTGGGAACCAGGAAAGCGTCGGGAGCGTGGGAACCAGAAATACAGGTTGACAACTTGTGCTACGCGGCCTTCTTCTTGGCCCGGCGCCGCCGGGTGTCTTTCCATCGTCGGTGCAGCCACCAGTATTGAACGGGCGCGTGGCGAATTAGTTCTTCCAGCCGGCTGGTGTACCACTGCGTAAGTTCGGGGATCGTGTTCAGTGAACCGGCGTCCTCTCGGGGGTCGATCATGGCGTGGTTGTCCAACTCGAACCGCATCGGCCGCCCCCGCCGCCGCGAGGCACAAACCGAAACCCGCGCGTTGTGTTCCAGCGCCAGCAGGGCGATCGCCTTGTGGGCCGAAGCCGGACGCCCGAAAAATTCCACCCAACACCCCTTCGAGCCGGCGTACTGATCGGCCAGAAACGTCATCGTGCCGCCGCGGGACAAGACCTCGACTATCTGGTCGTAGCCGCCGTTCTTCGGGATGATCCGTTGGCCGGTCCCGCCGCGGAACCGGTTGACGAAGCGGTCGAGAAAGGGGTTGTCGAGCGTTCGGGCGATTGTGTAGGTGGGAAAACCCAGGATACCCAGCACGTATCCGCCGACCTCGAAATTGCCCAGGTGGGCCGTAACGATCAAGGTGGGGCGATCGTCCAACAGAGCGCGAACCAACTCCTCCTGATTCTTCAGGCCGACGAATTCACGCCAGTTTGTCTGGTGAATCTTTCGCGGCGCATGGGCCACCTCCAGCACGAGCAAAAACAGGTGCTCCCACATTTGCCGGGCCAGGCGCGCCCGCTCGGCGGGAGTCATCTCCGTGAAGGCGTAAGCGAGGTTCTCGTCGACCACCTTGCCCCGCACCCGCAGCACGTCGTGGAACAACCAGGCCATCGCGCGCGCGAGCCGCTCGCCCGTCTCGATCCGTATCGCTTGCACGATGCAGATCAATATCCGCACGATCACATATACGAGATAATCGACGATAAGCCGACGTTGCATGGGCGATCCCCTCCGTGGAATGTTCGCCGCCTATTGTCGCAAAAGCGGCCGTCGCGGAAAAGACCGATTTGATTTCGGTCGCGGCATTCCATCGAGATCCGGGATTAGGCTTTGTCGGAAAACCCCACCTGTCATCCTGAGCGTAGCGAAGGATCTCGCCCAATTTCACGGAGATTCTTCGCTACGCTCAGAATGACAGTAGGCCGCATCAGGCCTTTTCCGACAAAGCCTAGTATTTTCTCCTGTAGGCCGGGTTGTAACCCGGCATTTTCCCCGATCGTGCCGGGTTGCAACCCGGCCTAGTGCGCTTGTAAGTGTATCGAATCAGCAGGGTGGAAGTCCCTGTCGAAGTTGGGTCTGAACTTTGTAACCAATAGTAACTGCGTCCTCGTGAGAGGGGGTGGAGAGCAACTGGAGGTGA
>JAHIKV010000245.1 GCA_018897395.1 Planctomycetota bacterium
AACGGAAATTAGTGTTGCAGGGCTTTTACCTGCAACAGGTTACGTCACCACGTCTGACAATCGACTTGGCGTCGAAAGCATTGTCAGCAGGCAAAGTCCAGCGGTTGCCGGACGCAAACAACTCGGGTAAACGGATCGCGTGATTCAATTTGGGAAGAATGGGCATTTTTTCAGAAAGTGCAGAATTGTATCTCGCGGTATTTATACGTTGCACGGAAAGTAATGCGACATTCTTATCGGATGGAAAAGATTGTTGTACTTCAAGCCGCTCACAGTATAATCGTCCACAAAGGAGGAGATTCCCATGCCGAACATTGCGACAGCCCTGAAGGAAGAAATCCGCCGCTTGGCAAGGAAAGAAATCAAGGCCATGGTCGGTACGACCCAAAAGGCCGTGGCCCAATATCGCCGGGACATCACCGCGTTGAGACGACAGTTGGGCCAGCAAGAGAGAAATGTTGAAAAACTCAAAAAACAACTTCTGGCGCAAGGCGGAGAACGAGCAGTGCTCGCGGAAGAACCGCCGTCCGGCGCCCGCTTCTCCGCTCGATCCGTGAAAGCCCAACGCCGGCGTCTGAAACTATCGGCCGCCGACTACGGAAAGTTGGTGGGGGTCTCGGCGCTGACCGTATACAATTGGGAGTCGGGCAAGTCGCGCCCCCGAAAAGCTCAATTGTCAACCGTGGTGGCGATTCGAGGCATCGGCAAGAGGGAAGCGGAAAAACGCCTGAAGTCGCTCGGCAAGTAAGGACCTGCGAGATTTGGTCAACTTATTCTATTACGGTTACCAAGTCGGGAATTAACGCCGTTTCTCGTTGTAGGAGGCGTTTCCTCCAGAGCAGTAGGGTGCGTCCGCGACGCACCACAAACAAGAATATCGGTGCGTCGCGGACGCACCCTACTCATCCCCCGACCGTCTCAGGCCGAGAATATCGGTGCGTCGCGGACGCACCCTACTCATCCCCCGACCGTCTCAGGCCGAGTGCGAGAACCTGGTCCGCAGTTCCCGCGATACCATCGTCAGATTGGGCGCCAGCCGGGAGATTTGGGTCACGATGTAGTTGATGTGCGTTTCGACGGCGTTCCGAAACGGGCCGAGCCGCTTGGTGAAGGCCGAATTGCTGGCGGCGATCGCCCCGCGAAAAACCAGGTTGATCTCCGAGGATTCGATCCGCACCACCAGCCGCAAGGCATCGTCGACGCCCTCGACCGCGGAGGCGGAGTATTCCGCCTCGCGCATCTGCTGCTCCAAGCGGGGCAGATAGTCGCGCCACGGGTTGAAGCGGCCGAGCTTCCAGCCGCTTCGCCGCGACGCGGCCAAGCACAGCTTCAGCAGGTCGGCATGTTCTTGTTCTTGCTGGGCCAATACGGCGAAAAACTCCGCCGCCGCCGGCGTCCGGGCGGTAATCTCGGTTAGGGTTTCATATATTCGCCTGGCCTGCAACTCCAGGTCGATGCACCGCCGGATGATGGCGACCGCCTCGGAGTCGGCGGACTTGAAGAAGTACGTTTCGCCCAGCAACGACAGAAACGTCCGCTCCGAACCCGCCCGGAGGGCACGATAAAACATCTGCCAGCCGAAACAGCGGATCGTTGTAAACGGATGGAACAATACATCCCGAGCGCGAATTACCCCTACCATGTTCTACCCCCCAAACAGCAGGAGACAAACCGTTCTTCTGGAACATACTCGCATCGGCCAATTTAGTGTCTCGCACGGATTCGTCAAGTAACCCCCCGAAAAGTATTCGCGGGAACGCCTCATTTACCGACGATCGGAAGCCGCATGTGAAAAAGACGAACGCCCCGCGGTCGCGGGAGGCAAGGAGTTGTGAGGGCGCCGAACCGATGTTAGAATCGACGCCGGCCATCGAGGAGAATTCCACACCATGAAATCCCACACCGAGTATCTGACGTTCAACGTTCCCCGGAGGATGGATTTCGTCAACATCACCGTCCAGGTCGAGGACGTTTTGGAGCGCAGCGGCGTCCGCGAGGGCCTCCTTTTGTGCAACGCCATGCACATTTAGTTACTGCATGGTCCAGCAACTGCTTTTGTAGATGTGCTGCACCAAAGACGTTGCCGTCTTCAGGATCGGTGTCAAAGTAACCGTCCGGGGCCGGTCCCGTCACATCAATTAAATGACCGCGGATAGTGTATTTCCATTTTTTGCCGCCGTCAATCCAGTTGATGTAAGAGAGCGCTCATAAATAACTTGAACAAATTGATATTGCCCCATCAGGCGGATTGTGCGATGAAAAGGGCATGCAGGATGCACAAGTCATTGCACGGATTCGACGAAAGTATCGGGCCTTG
>JAHIKV010000246.1 GCA_018897395.1 Planctomycetota bacterium
ATCCTGCGGACCAGTCATTCACCTCCAGTTGCTCTCCACCCCCTCTCACGAGGACGCAGTTACTATTGGTTACAAAGTTCAGACCCAACTTCGACAGGGACTCCCACCCTGCTGATTCGATACACTTACAAGCGCACTAGCGGGCGGCTTGCCCGCCGCCGTGGTTCCCTCTCCCTTCGGGAGAGGGTCAGGGTGAGGGCTGCGTGCGAAAAACTGCGGTATTTTGCGGTGTTCGCCGCCCGGCCCTCACCCCCGGCCCCTCTCCCAGTGGGAGAGGGGAGACTTTCCAATTACGCTCTCAGCCCCTGGCCGCCAACTCGCCGGTTGTCTTGTTGAAATACTCGACGCATTGGGCAAGTTCCGGCATTGCCTTCCCCCAGTTGTGTTCGTACTCGATGGCGAAGAAGGGCTTGATCCCCTGGCGCTGGACTTCGGCGAGCATCCCCTTCACGTCGCATACGCCCGTTCCCCAAGGCACGTCGTGGGCCTTTCGGGCTTTCTTGTTCAGGTCCTTCAGATGGAAGGAGATGATCCGGCCTTCGAGCTTTTTCAGGCACTCGACGGGGGTAAATCCCGACCGCATCCAGTGGCCGGTGTCGGCGCAGGCCCCAATCCGCCGGCCGCGGCCACGGCAGACCTTCAGTACGGTCTCGGGGTTCCAGTAGTGCGAGGGTTTTGGATGGTTGTGTACGGCGACGTTGATTCCGTACTCCTCGCTGAGTTTGTCGAGCGTATCGAAGGCCTCCTCGTCGGGTTCGGAAACGAGGGTTTCAATGTCCATGTCCTTGGCGAACTCGAACATTTTTCGGCACTGATCGGGGTCTTTCGAGAGGGTGCAACAGCCTAAGTTCACCATTTTGACGCCCGAGTCGGCCAGTTTCCGCTTGATCGCCTTTCGCACCTCGGCCGGCGAGTCGTCGCCGACGATTGCATCCGGTTTCTCCTTGCTGAGTTTTTGGCCCGGAAATGCCTCGATGTAATGAAGCCCCAGGGCGGCGGTGTTGTCGATGGCCTCGAACAAGGTGGCGTTGTGGAAGGTCCATGCCTGCATACCGAGCCGCCAACCAAGTTTCTCGGCGTTGGCGGCGCCTTGGGCCAATTCCGCGGCCGTCAGTCGGGCACCGCCCAAAACGGTTAGTCCAACGCCGGCGCCCACCACGCCGGTTGTCATCAGAAAATCGCGACGATTCAGCCGGTTCATTTTCACGTCTCCTGGAAAGTGTACGTCGAAAGGGGGGCGTTCGAGGATGGAGCAGCAGTCTGTTTTCGCCGCCGAACACAGATTATTATACCCCCGTAAACAAGAATACGAAACCACGAGCGGCATGGATGCCGTGTGAATCATCCGCCGGTCGGAAAGCAGGTGTTTTCCGAGACTTTAGTTACCTTGTTTCGGTCGATTTTGTCATTTGGGTGGCACGCCCTGAGGTACGAAGGGCGTGCCACCCACCGCCGGTCGGAAAGCAAGTGTTTTCCGAGACTTTAGCAACAATATCGGTAAAGATTCGTTTAACCCGTTGGGCAATTTAGGTAGTTTCGCAGCAACTCGTTTTTGGATTACAAGTTACGACAAACCTCATGTTCACTCTGGTGAACTTGGGTAGGGAATTTGACGGGTTAGACGAATCTTTACCAATATCGGGCGATTGTCCGCGAAAAACTCTCGTTCCCACGCTCTACGTGGGTTCCCACGCAGAGAGGTTGTGAATTTTTGTAATGGGATGAAACGCTGCCTCGCCGGAGCTAGACTGGGTGGTTTTAGATACTACCTCAATATGTGGCACAGCCGCCCTCGGCTGTGCAGAGCGGATTGCACAGCCGAGGGCGGCTGTGCCACGAAATGGGTTTTGAGATAGTTCCATAGTGTTTTGGGTTATGGGGCTGGTCCGAGCGCTACGTTGTCTTCACGGTCGGGGGACTCCTTCGTTTCATGCCGGCCTTCAGGGCCGGCCGTGTCGTCGCTCATCGGCGCCAACCAGGCGCGAGTGGCGTCTTTGTCGTCGTGTTCGAGCCTTGTCCGCTCGACCGCACGGATCTGGCCATCCGTCGTTTGTTCCATTAAACTAACCCGAGGGTGTCCGGGAATTGGCCGCAAAAAATGTTGTTTAGCCCCGGGTGAATACACCCGGAGCATTGTGCGTGAAATGTACCCGCCACTCCCCGCCGTGTATTCACGGTAGGCTAAATGGAATTATTCCCGGACACCCTCGTTTAATCCCTAATCCCTAATCCCTCGTTCCCATGCAGACTCAACTTTGCGTACTCGGCGGCGGACCGGGCGGATACGCCGCCGCGTTTCTCGCCGCCGACCTGGGGCTGAACGTTGCCCTGGTCGATCTCGAATCGCGATTGGGCGGCGTCTGCCTGTTGCGCGGATGCATCCCGTCGAAAACCCTGCTCCACGCCGCAAAAACCATCGACGAGGCCAAACACCTCGGCCAGTGGGGCATTACGTTCTCCGCACCGAAGATCGATCTCGACGCACTGCGGGCGCGAAAGGAAAAGGTCATCGCCACGCTGACCGACGGGCTGAAACATCTCGCCGCCAAACGCAAAGTAAACCTGGTCCGCGCCCGGGCCGCGTTCGAGAGTTCGCAAACACTCAAGCTCGATCCGGTCGATGGCAATCCTTTGGCCGACGACCGGATTACGTTCGACCACTGCATTGTGGCCACCGGCTCCAGCCCGACGCGGATTCCGGCGTTCGATCTGCCCACGCCGCGCGTGATGGATTCGACCGGCGCGTTGGAGTTGCCCGACGTGCCCGAGTCGTTGCTCGTCGTCGGCGGCGGGTACATCGGATTGGAAATGGGCACGATCTACGCCGCGCTGGGCACTGCCGTCTCGGTGGTTGAAATGACCGACGGCCTTTTGCCCGGCGCCGACCGCGACCTGGTCAGACCGCTGCAAAAGAAGCTCCAGGGAGCATTCAAGGCGATCCACCTGAACGCCAAGGTCATCTCGATGATCGACAAAAAGGACTCGATCGAAGTTGCTTTTGACGTGCCCGAGCGGGTGCAGCGGTTCAGCCGCGTGCTGCTCTGTGTTGGACGGCGTCCAAACAGCACGGGAATCGGTTTGGAAAAGACCCAAGTCGAAATTGACGCGCATGGATTCATCGTCGTCGATCCGCGGCGGCGCACGGCCGATCCGCGCATCCTGGCCATCGGCGACGTGGCCGGACAACCGATGTTGGCCCACAAGGCGGCGCACGAAGGCAAAACGGCCGTCGAAGCGCTGGCCGGAAAAACGGCCGCCTTCGAGCCACGAGCCATCCCGGCGGTTGTGTTCACCGATCCCGAGATCGCCTGGGCCGGGCTGACCGAGACCGAGGCGAAAGCCGAGGGACGCCGGGTCGAGGTGGCCCAGTTCCCCTGGGCGGCCAGCGGCCGCGCTCAGGCGGTCGGACGAACCGAGGGCCTGACCAAATGGATCGTCGACCCGCAAACGGAGCGCGTCCTCGGATGCGGCATCGTCGGACGTGACGCCGGAGAGATGATCGGCGAGGCCGTCTTGGCGATCGAAATGGGCTGCTCAGTCCGCGACCTGACCAAGACCATCCATCCCCATCCGACGCTAAGCGAAACGCTCGGCGCCGCGGCCGAAGTGAATCTCGGAGTGGCCACCGACCTGTACCGGCCGAAGAGAGACCGGCGCAAATAAAGCAAAAAAACGCCACGGAAAACAAAAAGGAGAAAGGGGAAGGGTGAAGAGAGAGGAGTGAGGAGTGATTCGGGAAATCGTATGACGCGATTCTCTTTTCTCTCTTCTCTCCTCTCTCTTCCCTTCTCCCTCTTCCCCCTTCTCCGTTTTCCGCTGCCTCAGTGACGAGTTGTTTACCCGCCGCGGGCCTGCTGGCCCGGAGGAGCTTGTCGGACCCGCTTCTGCACGTCCGTTTCCAACACGCCGAAGGTGGCTTCGTGCCGCTGGATGGTCAACTGCAAGGCATGCAGCATCCGCTTGGCGGTGTAAAAGTTTGTGATGATCCGCTGCGTCACCGGAATCGGATGCGTGGGCATACCGAACGGCTGCGGATTCAGGCCGAAGTCAATTATCAATTCTTCCGGCGTGCCGGTGACCCGGCAAAAGTTGGCGTACAGCGCCATCACCTTGGAATCGTCGATCTCCACCTGGACCCGTTGTTGTTGCTGTGGAGGCGTTTGCCCACCCGGTACGTCACCCTTTTCGGGAGTAGGCGGGAGAGCGGGGGTTTCTTCCGGCTTGTCGGACTTTGCCACGGAACACTCCTCTCTCTTGAAAAATTCAGACTGCCCCTCAAATAAACGACACGTCAATTATAGCACGAGATCGGCGGCCGAACAGGTACTAATCCCCAAGTTGTAATATCATAAGCCCACGGGTTGCAACCCCGTGGGCTTTTCTTTTTTCGCGGTGGCGGGGTGGCACTGGCGTCTCGCCAGTGCTGGCCGGAGCACGGGCAAGATGCCCGTGCCACCTCTCGGCGGCTGTTTCTTCCCTTTTTCCCCGAATCGGGGCAAAGTCCACGCTCAACTTTGCCGATTATTCCG
>JAHIKV010000247.1 GCA_018897395.1 Planctomycetota bacterium
CATTGCCAATTCGATTTCACCATCCCTGGCTCTCCCATTATTTGCGTCGTGGAAAACGCACTGTGATGGAAGAGCCTTTTTCATTGCAAGATCAATTTTGAGTCACAAACGGCCTATGGCTGCTTTTTCAGAAAGTGCAGTTAACCGATATTCGACCTATTATTTATTAGTCAGGGCGAGTTGGGTGCGACTGCCTCGTCGACGGCGCCCTGACAGGGACACCGCATGAGGCGTCAGACAGATTCCCGCGGTGGAAGCCCGTCACCGGCCGATGTCTGACAGGCCGATGGCGGGTTTTTTCATGCGCTTTCAGCAATTGCGTCGCCAGGCCGAGGGTCGCCTTCGTACCGAACCCTCACCGGCAGGGCGACCGCCCAGACCTTGCGCGGGCCGGCAAGCGCCGCGCGATTAAAGGCTTCGACGTACCTCTGTGCCGCCCGGCCGGTCATGGCCCCCTGTTCCGCCGGTTCGATGGCAACCGCACCGGCCGGAACCCCCCGTAATCCGGGTGAAGGCTCTCCATTATACCGGACTATCCACACCCGATACCGTGTTTTCTCGGGGTACATTGTGCCGGACATTGCCGCCCCCCTTTGCAGACCTGCTTTTGTGCCATTAGGTTTCACCGTTTTCGCTTGACAACGCACGTTGTTTGCAGTATACATAAGTACATACTAATGTCAAGGGCCGCCGCCGATGACGTCGTATGCCCGGGAAAATCTGTTGCGTCTGATGGCCGCCGCCGGGCTTTCGCAGCGACAAGTGGTCGAACGAACGGGCCTAAACGCGCGGACGGTTCGAGGAATTATCCGCGGCGGACACAAGCCGCACGCGCGAACACTGCACCGCCTCTCCAAGGGACTGGGGGTGAAGATCGACGAGTTCTTCGTCGATCCCGCCAAACTGCTCTACCGCCGTTTCGACCGCCGCACGAATCCCGTCGTGGCCAAAGTGGTTGAAGAACACCGGGAGTTGTTCCGCAATTGGACCGAGGCCGATTTCGACGAGCTTCACAGCCGGGTCGGCGAGGGAGGCGCGTTGACCGTCGAAGGGACGTTGGCCGCCGTTCGCCATATAAACCGCAAGCGGGAATTGCACGAGAAGTTCGACGTTCTTTTGGAAAGCAGTTATGCCGAAGTCGCCGCCGGAGTGCTCGACGTGCTTTACGAGAAAACAGTGGTTAGTGGTTAGTGGATAGGGGAGAGGGAAGAGGGGAGAGGGGAGTGATTAGTGGAAAGTAATTGGTGATCCTCTTCCCATGCTCCGCGAGGAAATTCATTTGTGGATCATCAATGTCCGCCCATCGCACAAAGTCTCGCATCACTCTCTCCTCTCCCCTCTCCCCTATCCACTATCCACTGGCCACTATCCACTATCCACTATCTCCGCCTCGATCACTTGCAGTTCGCCGATCCGTTCGGCGCCGATCGCGCCGGTGACGGAGTAGATCGTCCCGTCCGCGCCGCGAATGCAACAGGTGTGGTCCAATTCCAAGTCCTCCTCGACGAATATCCGATAGCGGGTAGTGGTGCTGGGAGTTACATCGTCGGCGTCGATCTTCGTCTCGATCGGCTGAATCCTTGCCCGAACGCCGGTCCGCCAGGTCCGCCAACTCGATTCGCCGACCGCCTTCAAGACGGAGATCGTGTCGTCCAAGCCGAAGGCGACCAAGACGTTCCGCGTCTCGCAGCGCCAGCGGGCGCCGAGGGTTGCCTTCTTCACCGTCAAGATCGTCCATCGCTGGTCGTCGCCGTCGAGGATCACGTCGCCGAGCCGGGGCGATTCAGGCAGCTCGGCGACGGGCAAGTGCCAGACCAGATCGACGGCCGTGTACCGGCCGAAGCTGACCACGTACTTGCGGACGTCGCCCCGATTGACAATCGCGGCCTGGCCGGCGGTGATCGCCCTGCGCAGTGCATGGGCGATTACCGTGCCGCCCGCGCCGGGAGTGCTCCCGCGCCGCAGCAGGGTGACCGTTTCCGTGCCGTCGCCGATGGCCGTGAGATCGGCGGATGGGTCGAAGTCGAGTGACATTGTTCTCAGTTCTCAGTTTTCAGTTTTCAGTTGTCAGTTAAGAGCAAAAAACTGAAAACTGACAACTGATAACTCTCCCTACGAATATCCTTGCGAACGTTCCTCGAACGGCGCTTCGCCGGCCAGTTTTTCGTTGCACCAATCGACGGTTCGCTGAAGTTGCGCGAGATAGCCGCCCCAGGCGACCATTTGACCGTCGATCTGGTAAGTCGGTTTCGGCTGGGCGGTGATCTCGGCCATGCGGGTTAAGGTCTGGCTCTTGATTGTGGCGATTTGTTGGGCGTCGGTGGACATGGGAGTTAGGGATTGGGGATTAGGGATTAGAAGATCGGAATTCGGAAATCTAATCCCTAATCCCCAATCCCTAATCCCTCAAATCACGTTAATTCTAAACCGCACCACAATTACTTGTCCGACCGCCGGGGTGAGTTGATACTCGACCAGGTATCGCCGGCCGGCGACGGCAAAGGCCTGGTGCTCCGATACGTCCAGCACGTGGCGGAAGTTGTAGCCGGTGGCGTCCACCGTCCAGAGCGAATCGGTCTGTAGGGAATTGAACAGCACGTCGGAGACCGTCAACGTCACCTCGGTGTGTCCCTCGACGGCAGTGCGATTGTCGGGGTTCTGGTCGTTCAGCAGGTAAACGGTGTACTCGATCGAGTTGATGTCGGCGATCGTGACCGGATCGGCGTCGTCGCCGACGACCCGCGCCAGCAGCGTAACCGTTCCGTTCTTGAACGCCGCCCCGTGTATGTCGAGTGCTTCAGCCATTGCGGAGCCTTTTTCAGTTTTCAGTTTTCAGTTCTCAGTTCTTGATCTGACAACTGACAACTGACAACTTGGGTTGCTAAACTTGCCCGGCGTCGGCGCCGGAGTGATAGTCTTGGCCGATCGCGGCGCCGGCGGAAAAATCCTGTCCGGCCGAGGCGCCGGTGCAGGCCGGTTGGGCCTCGTCGTAGCGGTACGGCCCAAGGACCACCGGTCCGCCGAACGTAACGCAGCGGAACGATCTGGCAGCAAGTGTTTTCGGGGCGAAGGACAGTTTCATGGTTTAATGTTCAATGTCCAATGTTCAATTTTCAATGTTTTGGTCATTGGTCATTGGACATTGGTCATTGATCATTGATCATTGATCATTGGTCATTGGACATTTCTCATTGGTCATTTCTCAATCAGGCAGTGTAACTTACGTTCGTTCGGTTTCCCGCCGCGTCGGTGGTGACTTGAACTCGCGTGGTCGAGCCGTCGAGGCCCTTGAAAGTTTCCAGACCGCTGCCGGCGCCGCTTACCTTTCCGGCCAGCACGGCGGCCATTACCCGCATCGCCTTGCGGACGGTCATGTCGGTTTCGATCCCGTCATCTTGATCCAACAGTACGTCGGCGATGTTGTCCACGTCCAGCACCCGCCTCGGCGTCACGGTCACGTCCACGTCGGTGTCGTTGCTGTTATTGCTCTGAAGCGTGGCGGTGATCGTTTGTCCGTTGGCGACGAAGATCGGCCCGGTGCGCAGCGCCGCCCGCAAGACGGCCGCGTCCTTCGCCGTGGAAGCGCTGCCGCCGCCGATGGTCGCCCCGCCGACCGTTACCGTCAGCGTCAGCGTGGCCGCGTTAGTATGCAGGTTTTTCGAGCCGTCGCCGATGCGGATGTCCAATTCCCACTGGCCGTCGGCCGCCGCCGTCTTGTTCAGCACGGTGGCCGCCGAGGCGTAGAGGTTATAGTCGCCGTTCTGTTGTTCGATTGCCATGTTATACTCCAATCAAAGGCCGGGGCACCGGTTGAATCGTCGGCCGGATCAGCCGTTGCCACGGTTCACACTCTTCGCTCCCCTTGCCGAAGTTGTAGATCGCCTTGATCTTCCACAACGGCAACGCCTCGTCGTAAATCCGCACATCGTCGAGCTTCGCACGGCTTCCGTAAATGTCTGAGTAACGATTGCCAATCCGTATTGCACCCCCAAGATTCTTAGGAACGTAAGCGATCACATCCCCGGCCTGAACCCCGTTAATGTAGAGCGTTGCTTCCCCGGCAACGCCGTCGAAGACAATTGCGATATGATTCCATGCACCTGTTGCGATTAGCCCCGCCGCAAAAGACTTGTTCGTTCCGTCGTAGATTCCATATCCATAATCACCAGACACGGCCAGCGAATAATAAATAATGAGCCGCCCGGTCTGTGAATCGAAAATATAGGTTTGCGTAATTGTATTTTGTGTTAGTGTCCCCCGTAACCGTTCACACCCCGGGGAGCAATGAAGGAGCGGAATTGTGGGCGAGATGAGCTTCGACGGCGGATGTGACGAAGGAAAATACATTGCGACGCTGCTGACGACAACTCTCAATCACCGTCAGCATCGTCTCGACAA
>JAHIKV010000248.1:0-2500 GCA_018897395.1 Planctomycetota bacterium
ACTAATTCTTACGTCGATTCGCCGAGGGCCGACGATGCGTTCAAACCGCTTAAACCACGGGCTATTCATTTCGCTTTCACGACTGCGCTATAGTCGTAAGCACAGTTTAGCGCCAGGTTGATCAACCTGATGCGCCAGGTTAATCAACCCGTGGGCGCGGGGTTAAATTGGCCCCCAAAACACCGATCGAGCGCGAAAATTGCAGCTTGGACGCTGTTCTGACAAGTCAGCGCAAAATTGCTTGCCGGAGTATCTATACCCGGAACCGCTCAAACCGGCTTCGTGCCCAAGATCATCGCTTCCACGTCGGCCTTGGCCGCGTCGGCACGGGTTTTGGCATCGGTCTTCAGCCGGGCGATCTCCTCTCGCCGGTTGGCGACACATTCCACAATCCGGCACTGAATGGGCAGAGGGGGCAAAGGCAGGGATAGCTCGCGTAGATCGTTGCTGTTGATCGACGCAAGATTCGTAGTAAACTTGGCCCGCGCCCGGAAATGGTTACGGGCCGGGGCGCTTTGCATGAACTCCAAGACGAATTCAGGCATTGCCTTCGCCCGCTTCACTCGCACCTTGAGAATATGGTTTTGGTGAACGCAATCGGGGATTTCGCCTTCCCATGTAGCTGCTGCGTGGGCCAACCACAGCGGTTTGTCATCGCCAGACGGAGAGAAAGTACATCCCATTGCCAAAGGTCGCGGAACCACACAACGAACGCTCGGGGCGGGATGGAGGTGGCAACGTCCGTCATGCTTTGCCCTCCGTTGGCTTTTTGCCGGATATTTTTGCCCGGCGTTTGGGCTTGGCGGCTTCCCGTTGCTGGGCGGTCAGCTTTTTGACGGCGCGGTCGAAATCGCTCGTCGGTTGTTCGGCTTCCAACCGTCGTCGCTGTTGTTCGTGCAGGGCGTATTGGTCATAGGCGTGTTCCTCGGCCAGTTGGTGGGAAATGCTCCCCGCGTGCGTGAGTATCTCGCGGTCGCCGAGCCGCAAAAAATCGTCCAGCTTGGCGATCCAATCGGCCATGTGCATCGGCCGACGGCCGCGGGCTTGGAGTTCCGCGAAGTCGAGATAGGCCGAAACGATCAGGTTCAATGCCTCGATTTCCGGTTGGGTCAGATAGTTTTTGGCGACGGCGACATCGGTTTTTCGGACTGGCCCGCCGGGGGCGTTTTTCCAGGAGGTCAGGCCCATGCGCGGTTTCGCCGCGTCGGCCCGTTGGTGGACGATCTCGGCGGCCGTATGGCCGTGGGCGGCCCAGTGCATCTTGTTCTGAACGATCTGAAAAAACCGCCGCGTCATCTCGACGCTCGGATCGTAGTCGATGCTGGTGGCGTAAATGTCGGCGATTTTTTGATAGAACAGCCGCTCGCTGGAGCGAATATCTCGGATGCGGGCGAGCAGTTCGTCGAAATAGTCGTCGCCGAGCGTCCGCCCGGCCTTGATGCGTTCGTCGTCCAGGGTAAAGCCTTTGACCAGCAATTCGCGTAGTCGGGCGGTGGCCCATTGGCGGAAGAGCGTTCCACGCGGAGAGCGGACGCGATAGCCCACGGCCAGGATCATCTCTAGGCTGTAGTGCAGCGTTCGGTATCGCTTGCCGTCGGCGGCAGTTGTCAAGTATTCCTTGACAACTGCCTCGTGCGGCAACTCCTTTTCCTCCAAGATGTTCTGAATGTGCAGGCTAATGTTTTGTTTGGTGGTTTGGTACAGTTCCGCCATCGCGGCCTGGGTCAGCCAGACGGTTTGGCCGTCCAAGCGGACCTGGAGGCTGGCGGTCCCTTCGCGGTAGATAAGGAGCTGGCCGCCGGGAGGCAGCGGGGCGGGTAGTCGTTCTTCATCCATGACGATTCTCCTGGAGAAATGCCTCGGAGGTGGTAGTTCGCCATCATTGCCCGAACATGCCGGGTCACGCCCCGGCCTACTTTTTCGCGTCCAGCCGGGCGAGACCGGCGGCGCCGATGTAGCCGGCGTCGCCGCCGAGACTGGCGAAGTCGATCGCCGTTCGCTCGGCAAGCAAGGGGAACGCGCGGCGATCGACCTCCTCCTTGATCCAACTCAGAAACTGCCGGCCCAAGGGGGTCTCGTTGCCGCCGAAGGTCATCGCCCCGCCCAACAGAACGCCGCTCGGGTCGATCGTGTGCATCAGATTGACGATGCCGACGCCGAGCCAGCGGGCGGTTTCGGCAATGATCTCCAGCGAAAGTGTGTCATTTTGTTCGGCCTCGCGGGCCAACAGCTTGGGCGTCGGCTTGCTGCCCTGTTCGAGCTTTCCCTGGAGCGAACTGGGGCGGCCGGCCTCGAGCAACTCGCGGGTGCGTTTGACCACGGCCGTCGCGCTGGCGTAAGCCTCGAGGTGTCCGCGCCGGCCGCAGCCGCAGAGCCGGGCGTCGTCCGAGCAGTCGATGACGATATGGCCGCACTCGGCGCCGTGGCTGTGCTCGCCGTCGATCGACAGCTCGCCGATGATGATTCCGCAGCCGATGCCGGTGCCTAGGGTGAAGAGCAC
>JAHIKV010000249.1 GCA_018897395.1 Planctomycetota bacterium
GACGCGGGTTCCCATGCAGAGCATGGGAACCAGGACGATTTCCTATTTCCCCATCTTCTTGAGCTTCTCGCGGAGCGTTTTCCGGTCCACGGCGAGAATTTCCGCCGCTCGGGTCCGGTTGCCGCCCACGCTCGAAAGCACGTTGCGGATGTACTCCGCCTCAACCTCGGCCAGGGTGCGGGTCAGATCGGGTTGGCGAGAGATGGAGAACCGCATCAGGGCGGGCAGGTCGGGAACGTCGATCCGCTCCCCCTCCAACATTACCACCAGGCGGTGGACGACGTTCTCCAGCTCGCGGACGTTGCCCGGCCAAGAGTAGCCGTTCTTCAGCACTTGCAGGGCTTCGTCGGTGAATTGCGGCTGCGGCTTGTCCAACTCCTGCGAGTATTTGCGGCAGAAATGGTTTGCCAGCAGCACGATGTCGTCGCCGCGGTCCCGCAGGGGCGGAAGCTCGATGCTCACCACGTTCAGGCGGAAATAGAGGTCTTCGCGGAACTGCCCCTTTTCGACCAGCCGCGGCAGGCTCTTGTTGGTCGAGGCCAATACTCGCACGTCGATCGTTCGCTTGCGGGTCGAACCGACCATGTAGACCTCGCGGTCTTGCAGCACCCGCAACAGTTTCACCTGCATGTTGAGGCTGGTTTCGCTGATCTCGTCGAGGAAGATGGTCCCTCCGTCGGCGGTTTGGAAGAATCCCGCCCGCGACTCGGTGGCGCCGGTGAAAGCCCCCTTCACGTAACCGAACAGTTCGCTTTCCAGCAGGCTTTCGGGTATTCCGCCGCAGTTGATCGGCACCAGCGGCGCCGCGGCCCGGGGGCTGCAATAATGAATGGCTCGGGCGACCAGTTCCTTGCCGGTGCCGCTCTCGCCGAAGATCAACACGGTGGCCGAACTGGAGGCCACCTTGCCGATCATCTTCAGCACCTTGCGCATCGGCTCCGACTGGCCGATCAGGCCGTGCGAGGCGGGCGGGATACCCGGCGGTTGCGGCCCGCCCAGCCGGCGCCGACGCAGCTTGTCCAACGCCTGGCGGACCGCCGCGAACAACTCGGCGTCGGTAAACGGTTTCGCCAGATATTCCTCCGCACCGGTCTTGACCGCCGTCACGGCCCCGGCCACCGACGGGTAGCCGGTTATCATAATCACTTCCATGTCCTTGTGGTTCTCGCGGACGTGGCGCACAAGGTCCATGCCGCTGATCTTCGGCATCTTGAAATCGGTGACGACCAGATCGACGGGCGTACTCTCGATGATCGCCAGCGCCTCGGCCACTCCCGGCGCGGTGTAGACCGAGTAACCGACGGAAGCCAGGTTCCGTTGTAGAACTTCAACCGTGTCGTGTACGTCGTCCACGACCAGGATTGTATCTTTCTTAGATTTCTCGCTCATCGGCCGTTCCCCGAAAAAGGTGTCAGAACTATTTTTCTGAAAAAATGGCTGTTGGAGCAACGCTCACCCGCCGAAAATAGTTCTGACACCTTTTTTCCGCCATTTTTTCCGCCCGTGACCTCAAAACGCGACCACTTCCACGCGGGGAGAAAAGCCAAGTTTGCGGAGAAGTTCTTCGCAGTCTTCCCATGCGAGACCGAAGGCCCGCACATCGGCAACACCGAGACGGGCGATGACGGGCGAAAGCGTCTCGGCATCACGCTCGGCAAGCTCGCCGTCCATTATGGCGTTCTCGGCCCAGTCCACCAACTGCGCCGGCGTGATTTCGTGGTGAAGATACGCGGCGATTTTTTCAGCGACGGTTTGCTTTGTGATTATCATGAGTTTGAGTTTGCTTTGTTGATTATCATGGCTGTATTCTACACTTTCCGGTGGCCTTTGTCCACCGGGAATTTCTCATGCGTCTCGACCAGTTTGCCCTGGTCGTCGTAGACCTCCTGCCGGAAACGCAGGGTCGTTTCGTTCGCGTCCACTTCCTTGAAATACCGCGCCAACCAGCCAAGCCGGCCCGTCACGTCCAGCCGGTAGCGCCGTCCGCCGCCGGGCAATTCTTCCCACTGGCCGAACTTCTTTTCGTTCTCGGAGCGCGTGCTCATTTGGCTGTGCCTTCCACCAGTTTGATTTCCTCCGGCGTCAGGCCGTAGAGCGCATACACCAACTCGTCTATCTCCCACTCCAACTCGCTCACGTCCGCCCCGGCGTCACGATGCTTCGCCGGCAAGGATTCGATGATCACCTGGCAACCAGTTCGCGAGCGTGGGTGATTTCGCGCTTGCCGACGGGGCGCACTTGGGCGGCTTCCAAAGTCACCACGGCGGCGGTCTTCCCGTCCAGGGTGGTGAACTCCACTTCGTAGGCCAGGCCGTCGCGGTAAACATGCACCACCGTGCCCACGTCGCCGGCTTCAAATCCTTCGGCGGGCACCGCCACATTCAGCACGATTCGTTCGTGTTCGTTAATCATGGGTTCCTCTCATTCTTCGCGCGGATAGGCCGTGACCAGTCGCGGCCTATCCAGTCCGCGGTCGACAATCCAAATTGTGCGGACGAGCGGCGTCCGGCCGTCGGGTGTTTCCATGCCGCCATCTACAACATACTTGATCCCGTGCGCCGTTTCCATGCTTTTGGCGACCTCCGTTGCCACGGCCAACCGGCGCAGTGCGGCGGCCAACGAGGGCCAGTCATCCCGCTTGTAGCCGAGTGCCAAAAAAAACGCGGCTTTCCCCCCGTTATCGGGATGCGCGGGGTTGAGCAGGTAATCCACGATCTTCTCTCGCTCGACAACGGCTCGCTCGGCATTGGGCAATTTCATTTTCTTGCTCTTTCCTCCACCAGTTCGATCTCCTCCGGCGTCAGGCCGCCCGAAAAAGGTGTCAGAACTATTTTTCTGAAAAATTGGCTGTTCGAGCAACGCTCACCCGCCGAAAATAGTTCTGACACCTTTTTTCTCTCCAGAACATTTTTCAATATGACGAAAGATGTTTTCTGCCTGTATCCTACTAAATTTGGGAGGTAAAGCGTTGCCTATTAATAACGCAAGATTGTCTCTCGTAATATCAGTAGGAAACCTGTAATCAACCGGGAATGTCTGCAATAACGCCGCTTCTCTTGCAGAAATACATCGGTTTTCTTCCGGGTGTAAAAACCTTCCTTTTGAAGGCTTCAAACACCCACCGGTAATCGTAGAGGATACGGCATCCCAGCGTAGCCTTCCATATACATCACTAAATCCAACATTCTTTTTTTTATGACATTCCAATTGATATCGTTTTGGTAAGTCCTTTCTGCTGCCACCGTCCTTGGGTATTAGTGAAATCATTTTTTGTATATACGCCGTATGCTTCGGATAAATACTATGCAACTCATCAGCCTTGCTATTCTTTTTCAACTTACAGAGTGCTTTTTTCACGGTGATGATTGTATTTTTCTCGTTTGCAATATCAAGTTTTCCTAATTTCGAGCCGACCAATACCAATCTTTTCCGCCGTTGAGGGACTGAGTGAGGTTGTCCCCTGCGTAGTTGAAATAGAAAATGGCGGTTCCTCAGGTCCGGGCGGTGTAGCTCGGACCACTTTCGACCAAAAAAGGAGAAACCGCCATGAGAAAAGGGTACACGAAGCGGCAGAATTGTGGCAAGGGGGC